>NZ_JAFKHD010000440.1 GCF_017307565.1 Devosia sp. | reverse complement strand
CCTCGCCGACCGGCTCGATGGCGCAATCAAGACCCTTCAGCCGATCACCGACCAGGCCAGCGCGCCCCGTACCACGACCGGCCTCTAGCGGGCGCGTTCCACATTGTTTTCATAAAACTGAACGAATTGAGCCACTGAGGCGTCCACATTTTCGCCTCAACCGCTGGTCATTTCCTGACTGCTCTCACGCTTTCGTGAGGCAAAAGTCCATGCGCAGGCTCCGCTCGTCGTTGCGGCAGCGGGCCGGTCGCACTTCACTTTAGACTAAAGGACCAGTCATGAAGACGTCGCTTCTCGCTCTTGGGTTTGTTGTCGCCACTTCCACCGCCGCCTTCGCCTGCACGGCCGAAGAACTGCAGGCAAAGGCCATGGATCTGTCCACCAAGGTGCAGACCGTGATTGCTGCCCATCCGGAAAAGGCCACTGAAATCACCGGCAAGTTCACCGCCCTGCAGACCCAGCCGCCGGCCGACGTCGAGTCCGCTTGCAAGGTCTATGACGACCTCCTTGCCGAGATCGAAGCTCTCTAGGCCTCGCGCCTTCGGGCGGGCGCCCTGCGCCCGCCTTGCCCACGGGCAATCGCCGCATCGGCGAGGCCCACCAGATTTGCCCAACCAGCGCAAATTTGTCTGCAGCACATCTTGAAGCCTTCCGCGTCCTGCGCTTGATTGCTATAGCCTAAAGCGTTCGCAGCGCTGCCGGTCCAGCACTCCATGCCCACCCATAGAGGATGCTGAACCTATATGCGTTTTGTCCTGCTGCTCCTCACCTCGATTGCCGTCGCATTGGCGACCGGCTTTGGCCTGAGCTATTACGCCCTTACCGATGGCCGCCTGTTCGGCGCCTCCGAAATCGGCCCGTGGGTGTCCTGGCCAGATCTCGGCTCTGCCTCGCCCAATCCCTATTCACGCGGCCATCTCACCCGCGAGGCTGCCCTGCAGCTCGGCCGCGCCGAAGGCCTGCAATTCGTCGCCACCACCGATAGCGCCGGCGATGCGCTCGATCTTTCCTGCACCTATGTGCTCGAAGGCCACGTCCCCGTCTCAAGCTTCTGGACCCTAGCCGCCGTCAATGCCGAAGGCGTCAATCTTGCGGCCTCAGGCACCGAACTGGCCCTGCGCTCGAGCGAAATCATCCGCAACAATGCCGGCGCCATCGTCATCTCCATCGGCAAGGCGCTGTCGCCCGGTTCCTGGCTCGAACTTGCCGGCACCGGCGCCTTCTCCTTGCGACTGACACTATACGATACCACCGCCTTTTCCGGCTTCGGTTCGGACAACGACACCATGCCCAGCATTACCCGGGGGAATTGCGCATGACCCGCGTCATTCTCTGGCTGCTCGGCGGCGCGCTCCTCGGCGGCATCATCCACATCCTGGTCATTCTCACCCTGCCCATGCTGGCCGATGAGACCACGTGGTCGCGCGTCTCGGCCTTCGAGGCCAAAAACCACATGCTGGTTCTGCCTCCGGTCGAGGCCGGCCGGCCCAATCCCCTCGGTCTTGATCCAGAGCTCGTCTACGGCCTCTGCCAAGTCGACCTATCCGATGGCCCGACTTATCTGCGCGGCAAGCTGCCCGACGCCTTCTGGTCGCTCGCCCTCTTCAATCAGGCTGGGGCGGTCATCTATTCCACCACCAATCGCGACGGCATCGGCCAGACCGTCGATCTCGGCATTTTCAACGACGCTCAGACCCGGCTCCTGGCCCAGCAGCAGATCGATATCGAAGAGGGCCTGCTGGTCGTCGAAGCGCCGAGCGATCAGTTGTTCGCCCTGGTCCGCCTCTCGCCTCCGCACGAAG
This sequence comes from Devosia sp., assembly GCF_017307565.1. Lineage (GTDB taxonomy): Bacteria > Pseudomonadota > Alphaproteobacteria > Rhizobiales > Devosiaceae > Devosia. The sequence goes on along the minus strand of NZ_JAFKHD010000440.1, from coordinate 9,822 downwards.
CCATGCGCCAGCATTTTGCCGATCGGCTTGCCGCCGTGTCCTGCGGGCCGCGCCCCTGATGGCGCCTGTCCTGCCTGTAATCGCCATCTATGCCCTGGCGGCGCTGGCTGAGATTTCCGGTTGCTTTGCCTTCTGGGCCTGGCTCCGCCTCGGCAAATCCATCTGGTGGCTCGCCCCGGGCGTCGTCGCGCTCATCGCCTTCGCCTGGCTTCTTACGCTGGCCCCGGCAGACCATGCCGGCCGCGCCTATGCCGCCTATGGCGGGGTCTATATCGTCGCGTCCCTCGTCTGGCTCCTCGCCGTCGAGGGCCGGCAACCTGACCACTGGGACATCGTCGGTGCCCTTGTCGCCCTCATCGGTGCCGGCATCATCCTCTTCGCGCCCCGGGGCTAGTCCATGATCCTCCATGTCGAAATTCCCGCGAACGATCTCGACCGCGCCATCGCCTTCTATGGCAAAGTGCTGGGCACTGCCTTTGCCGAACCCGTCGACCTCCACGAAAGCCGCATGGCCTATGCCGAGGTATCCGGCGAAGGCACCAGCTGGGCTCTTTGCCAGGGCGAGGTCTACGTGCCGACGCAAAACGGCGCGATCCTCTATTTCGTCGTGGACGCCATCGACGCGACCATCGAGACAGCGCGAAGCCTCGGCAGCGACATCCTCTTTCCCAAGACCGCGCTTGCCGATGGCAGCTTTGTTGCCGAAATCAGCGATAGCGAAGGCAATCGCGTCGCCCTCCAGAGCCGTACCTGACATGACCCCGGACCAGTTCACCGCCGCCCTCGCCACCGCCGTCACGCGCTACCGGGCCGAAGTCGCGGCCCCAGCCGAACACATGTCCCTCCTCCTCTGGCAGATGAGCGAAGGCCACCGCCTCGATAGCCGCGAAACCATGCCGGGGCACCTGACCACCAGCGCCATCGTGCTCTCGCCCGACCACGCCCAAATCCTCGTCATCGACCACAAGACCATCGGCCGCTGGTTACAGCCCGGCGGCCACTATGAGCCGAGTGCCTTTTTCCATCTCTCCGCCCAGCGCGAGGCCGAAGAGGAAACCGGCATCACCGGCCTGCAACTCCACCCCTGGCACCAGGGACAGGACTTGCCCTTCGTCATCGATAGTCACGACGTGCCCGGCAAGCGCTCCCGCAACGAAGCGCCGCATGTCCACCATGATCTGCAATATCTCTTCGTCGCCGATCCCAGTCAGCCGCTCGTCGCCCAGCTCGAAGAAGTCCATGCCGCGCAGTGGCGCGAAGTCGACATGCTGGCAGAGTTTGCCCCCAAGGCGGCCGAGCGCCTCAAATCGGTGCGGGCACCGGTAACTGTTTGAAATTCCTGAGGCCTGGCCGTAGAATAAAGGAAAAACAGGTCGCCAGAACCAATGTCCGAAGCCAGTCTCGTTCAGCTCGTCGCCATCGATGCCGACAATCGCGCCCTTGCCCTGGCACTCGCGCCAAAGCCCGAGCAAAAACATTTCGTGGCAAGCAATGCCTATTCCTTGGATCAGGCCGCCGGGAGCGACGCCTGCGTTCCCCTGCTCATCGTTGCGCACGGCGAAGCCGTCGGTTTCGCCATGTATGCGCTCGAACCCGAGGACGGCCATTATTGGATCTATCGCATGATGGTCGATGCCCGCCATCAGGGCAAAGGCTACGGCACCGCCGCGATCACCGCGCTGACGAAACTGATCTTTGACACGACCAACTGCCCGCTCATCGCGCTCGACGTCAAACCGGAGAACGTCATTGCCCGCCGTCTCTATGAGAGCGCCGGCTTTGTCGATGCCGGTTATGAAATCGAGGGCGAGCCGGTCATGCACCTCTACAATCCGGCCGGCTGATCGGGTCTAGAGGACGCCGAGCACCCCACCGCAGGCGGCCAGTGCCAGAACCACTGCCAGCGGCGGCAATTTCCAGCTCACCAGCGCCACGAACCCGGCCAGCGCCAGCGCAAAGTCCAGCGGCGACAAAACCGCCGAGGTGAAGACCGGATCATAGAGCGCCAGCGCCAGAACGCCCACCACCGCCGCATTGGCGCCCCGCATCCCGGCCTGCGCCAGCGGATTGCCGCGCAGCCCCTGCCAGAACGGCAGCGCCGCCAGCACAATCAGCAGCCCCGGCACGAAGATCGCCACCAGAGCAATGCCCGCGCCCAAGATCCCGCTCGGCGGTACCGAACTCGCCGCACCGAGATAGGCAGCGAAGGTGAAGAGCGGCCCCGGCATGGCCTGAGCTGCGCCATAGCCGGCAAGGAACGTGTCGGCACTGAGCCAGCCCTGCCCCACCGTTCCCGCTTCGAGCAAGGGCAGCACCACATGGCCGCCACCAAAAACCAGCGCACCCGCGCGATAAAAGGCGTCGAACAGCGCGACCCCAGGATTGGTTCCGGCCACCAGCGGCAGCACGACCAGCAATCCGACGAACAGCAGCAGCGCGAAAATGCCAAAGCCACGCGACACCGGCGCCTTGGGCCCGGCCGCGACTTCCGCGCCCGCTTCCCGGCACAGCACCAGCCCCAACGCGATACCGAGAACGATAGCACCGACCTGTCCCACAACGCCGCCCAGCACGACCATGGCGAGCACGGCCAGAACGGCAATCCCCGCGCGTATCCGGTCCGGCGTCAGGCTTTTGGCCATGCCCAGCACCGCCTGAGCCACGACGGCCACGGCGACCAGTTTCAATCCGTGCAGCACGCCCTGTGCCAGATCGCCATTCAGCGCCGCCGCGCCGAGCGCGATGAGAACCATCAGAATGGCGGAGGGAAGGGTAAAGCCGGCCCAGGCTGCGGCCGCGCCGAGCGGACCGGCACGCATCAGCCCAATGGCAAAGCCGACCTGGCTCGAAGCAGGACCCGGCAGAAACTGGCAAAGCGCGACGAGGTCGCCATAGCTCTTGTCGTCAAACCAGCCACGCCGGCTGACGAACTCGTCGCGAAAATACCCCAGATGCGCGATGGGACCGCCGAAACTGGTCAGACCGAGTTTGAGAAAGGCTCCAAAAACCTCTCCGGGCGACCCGGTCTGTTCGGCACTCACAGGCAACTCCGGCACTTACTTGATCTGAATCACTTCCGTGTCCGGGACCATCGTCTGGAAGCGTGACGGTATGGTGACACCGCCCTGCCCCAGCCGCTTCGGTCCGCCCGAGCAGAAATCGTAGCGGCTGGCCCGGTCGGCCCAGGCCTGCAACTGCTGCAGGGAATTGTCGACAGCGATCGATTGCTCATGCGGGGTTTCGACCAGCAGATTGTCGAGCGCATAGGAATAGCTCTGGTAGCGGTAGTTCACCGCCCGCACGAACCATTCGATGTGGTGGGTATTTTCATACCGCCGCGCAGCGACATCCTTGGCCGCAGTCGGGGCCAGATCGGTCAGCGAGGCCAGCGCCACTTCGCGGTTCTTGTCGACCTCGAGCACCGCACAGATGCTCAGGAAGGTCGATGGCAGGGTATCGAGATCGGCCAGGATATGCCGGCCCAGCGTCGCATAGCGGACGCGCGAGGACTGGTAATATTCCCTCTTGAGCCAGTTGTAGTAGCGGTCCGGCTTGAACATCCAGTCCTTGGCCCGGGTGATCCGCGTGCGCTGCAATTCCGCTTCGGAATCAAACATCCAGTCCTTGGAATGCGCAGCAACGAGGAAGCGCCAGGTGCGATCATGCATCTCGCGTTCCTGGTCGGTCTGGTTGAAGTTCGAGACGGGCTCGCGCTGCTTGGCCATGAAGCTGCCGACGGCGGGCATGACATTGTCATGCAGCACACCGGGCTGCGCGCGGCCGAAATCGCCTACGGGCCGGGCCGCACAGGCGACCACCAGCCCGGCAAGAACTGCCGTGGCAAAAAATCCCAAAACGCGCGGCATAAAATCAGCCGCGTTTACGACGACGCCGCGAGGGGTCGAGCCGGTCAGTGGGTGGCGGCGTCGGACCGCGTTCATAACGTACCCCGGTGAACAAAAAAATCTGGGCGTCGCCGGACTGTCTGGGTCCGGTTCTTGCGGGGCGGTCCCGCTTTTCAAATCTCAGCAGCTTTCCCAAGCTGACCTCCATCGGTGCGCCGCTCCCCCGTCCCTAGTGGAGGCAGCGAGTTCAGGTGATTCTCCCGGCGCGGTGACGCTCCGCCGCGCTGTGCCCATTAAGAGATCGTCAAGGTTAACAGTCTGCTAACGAATTATAGGCAAATTGTTCATCAGAACGCGCCGGGGGGCGCGCACACATCGATGGTCCTGCCTAACATGCTCGGTTTTCAGCCTTACGAAACCTTCCAGCTTCTCATTGAAACCGGCGGTGTGGACCGCACCAACACCCTTCTCATAGCCGCATGCGATGCCTATGCCCGCCGCGGCCGTCCGACCGTTCCCGAAATAGAACAGTTCGAGACCCTGGCCTCGCGCCTCTTCCAATCCGCCAGCCCCCAGGCCCGCGCCAAGGCCGCCGCCATCCTTGGCCGCAGCGAGTTGCTCTCGCAGACCCTCGAGCAGCTAGTCATTGAAAACATTGGCGAAGATCTCGTTTCCTTCCTCGCCAATGCCGAGGAACTGTCGGACCGGACCCTGCTCGATGTGCTCGGCCGCTACGACGTCGGCGCCGCCGCAACCATCGCCAGCCGCAAGAACCTGACCAATGTGGTTCTCGCCAAACTCTTCCAGATGAACTCGCGCAAGGTCTATCGTGCCCTCGCGACCAATCTCGACATCACCCCGCGCGGCGCCTATCTCAGCGCCCTCGCCCGCTCGGCCCAGATGGACCACCTGGTTGCCGAAGCCCTTGGCGAACGTCGCGATTTCGACGCAGCCCTGCTCGCCCCCGCATTTTTCGACCTCTCTGATTCGCACCGCATCAAGGTCATCCAGGCCTTCGCCAACCGCGAAACCCCGGCCGCCCCGATCTCGCGCACCATCGAGCAGCTTTCGGTCGCGACGCCGGAACTGACCAAGGCGTTGATGAAACTCTTTTCGGAAAACCGTCGTCCGGAAGTCACTCGCCTTCTCGCCCAGATCACTGGCCTTGATGAAGTCCGCTGCGGCCAGATCGCCCATGACGTCACCGGTGCCTCGACCTTCGTGGTGCTGCGCGGCTTCGGCGTCTCCGCCTATGATGGCCTGAAAGTTCTGATCCACGCCACGAGCCACGACAGCGAACGCTCGCGCGCCCTGGCTGATTTCGCCTCGCTCTTTGCCACCGTCTCGGCCGAGTCCATGGCCTATCTGATGAGCGCGTGGCGCGGCGAAGTGAACCTGCTCGACCTGTCCAAGCCGCAGTACCGCCCGGTCACCATGCCCAGCCGCCGCACGCCGCAGCCGGCCGCAAGCTCGGGCAATGCCGTGGTCGAACAGGCCATGGTCGCCCTCTCCCGCATCGGCGCCCGCCGCGCTGGTTAAGGTCTCGGCATTACAAAAAAAGAAGCTGTGTCATCCCCGCGAAAGCGGGGATTTCCGTTTGAGGCGGCTAGGCCTTCCCAGAATCCTTGATGACATCGATCCCGAGGTCATCGCCGCGCATATCGATGCTCAGTACCCAAAGATCGGGGTCAAAGTCGCTTTCCCGCGCGATGCGCTGGCGCACCGTGTCGGGCTCGACATGGTCGAAGCGGCGCTGGAAGACGAGCCCCGCATCGTCGCCACGACTGATCACCGGCGCCGGCGTATAAAGCGAGCGCGTGCCATCGAGATGGTCGACCTCGATATAGACCTGCCCGGCGATGGGATCGCCACGGCGCGCCACGACGCACATATGTCCGATGTCGTTGTGGCGCCGCACGAAGGCCATGCACCACAGATCGCTGCGGATCGCCCCGGCCACTAGATGGTCGCGCCGGCCTTGCGCAGCAGGTCGATAAGGTCGGGCTGCACCTGGCCGGTTATCTTGTAGCGATGGAAATTTTCGAATTCGCGGATGGCGCGCGCCGTTTCGGGGCCCGGATTGCCATCGATCTGGCCTCGGAAGAAGCCAAGGCTTGCAAGCCCACGCTGAATATCGGCAACGAGCTGGCCGTCGGTTGCCGGACGGGCCGCACGCGGCTGGGTCTGGGGCACGGTCGAGGAGGCCGTCTGGACGAGGGCTTGCGGCGCGGCCTGCACAGGAGCAGGCAGGCTTGCGGTCGGCACCGGCGGATTGCTGGTCGGCGTCGCGGTTCCGCGCGAGCCATCAACGGCGGCAACAATGGAATCAATGGTGCTGGCCGCGGCGACGCCAACGGTGTCCACCGCCTGTTCGACCGGAGAGAGCGCGGGCAAGCGAGCCACAACCTGATCCTGCTGCGGCTGGGGTTGCACCGGCGAGGCGGCGACCTGCACGGGCGCCGGCGTGACGACAGGCGCAGGGGCGATCGCGGCTTGGGGCTGCGGTGCGGGCTGGGCCTGAACGACCGGCTGCGCGACCGGAGCACGCGTTGAAACCCGACCGGCAGAATCGGACCCGAGAATCGCCGAGACGATACCGCTCGAGAGCGCGCCCATGGGCACAAAGCCGTTGCGCTCTTCGAAAGCACGGATGGCGCGGGCGGTCATCGGGCCATAGTAGCCGTCGACCTTGCCCTGGAAGAGCTGCAGTTCGGCGAGCTTTTTCTGAACGGCAAAGACCTCGGCATTACCGACCGGTTGCTCGGGAATAGCCTGGGGCACGGTAGCAACGCTGCCGGTCGTTTGCGGCGACACGGCGGTATTGGCGATTGCAGCCTGCTGCTGGGCGTCCTGAGCGGCCTGTTCGCGCATTTCGGCCGGCGCCGGCATCGGCGCGGAAGCGGCATCGACGGGCGCAGAATAGGGAACGCTGCGATCCATGGAAAAGAACGGCGAAGGATGCACACCCGTCTGGAAATAGAGCGCATTGCTGCCAGCAAGGGCGCTCATCGCCACGAGGGCGAAGACGCCCGTCGAAGCCAGGGGAGCGCGCATATAGCGTTCAAACGCCCAATGCGCTCCACGACCGAGATGGGTCATGAGAACGCTGCCGGCCATAAGCGGCAGCTGGGACAGAGTGGATGCTGTCATTGCGCTTTTCTTTTTTCGTTTTGCCATGGAGTGATAGGCGCCGCTGCAGGCTCGCGATGGAGAGGAAGGACAGCGACAGTCTCTTCCAACTTGGTTGCCGGACCGTTTATCGGGAGAAGAACCGTCATGGTTGTCCCCGCCCCAATTTCGGACATGGCGCGCAATGCACCGCCGTGGAGCTCGGCCAGGCCCTTTACGATCGAGAGGCCGAGGCCCGTGCCTTCATATTGACGGTTAAGCCCGTCCTGCGCCTGGAAGAAGGGTTCGCCAATGCGCTCCAACGCCATCGGCGCCATGCCGATGCCGTGATCGCGCACGGCAAAGCTGAGCGACTGCCCCTGGCGCTTGAGCACCAATGTGACGGTATCGCCGACATGGCTGAACTTGATGGCGTTGGACAAGAGGTTGATCAGGATCTGCCGGCAGGCGCGCTCATCCGCCAGCACGGCGGGCAGACCCGGCTCGATGTCGGCAACAAGCGAAATGGAGCGCTCCTTGGCCATGGCTTCGACCATGGCAAAGCAGGCCGGCACGATCTCGTCGGGCTGGAAACGGGCGGTGCTGATCTCGAACTTGCCAGCTTCGATGCGCGACATGTCGAGCAGCATGCCGACGACGTCGAGCAGGTGCCGTCCGCTCTGGTGGATCAGACCGGCATATTCGCGATGGGTCGGGGACAGTTCGCCGCCGATACCCGAGGTCATCATTTCCGAAAAACCGACAACGGCATTGAGCGGCGTGCGCAGCTCGTGTCCGATGGTGGCGAGGAACCGCGACTTGGCCTGCGAGGCCTCTTCGGCCGAGCGCTGCGCTTCGGCCATGGCCGCTTCGCTATCCTTGCGCTCGGTCACGTCCCGCAGCAGCGCCGTCACTTCGTAGCGTTCCGCCGCGTCGTCATCGCGGATGGGCGCGAATCGGGCTTCCACCCAGATGAACTGCGGCACGCCGCCCCGGGCATGCGGGTCGTCGCGGCGCATGCGCACCTCGATCGAGCGATTCCGCCCGCCCTGATTGGCATCAGCAAAAGCGGTCAGATAGGCGGGGCGATCCATGACGTGCAGGCGCTCGCCGAGCGAGGCCGTGCTCAGCTGATAGCGCGGGCAGCCGAAGAGCGTTTCAGCCGACGGGGAAGCCGAGACCAGGTCGCCTTCCGTCGAAAAGCATAGCACGGTGTCCTGCACATGCTCGACCAGATGCCGATAGGCATTGAGCTGCGCCTTGTCCTGCACGACATAGCCGGCATTGATATTGTGGGTGGTGTAAGCGACCAGCGCGATGGCGAGCCCGAAGACCAGCGGACCAACCGTCGTGGCCTCCTGGGCCAGGGCACTGTCGACGGGAAGGCCGATAAGGGAGCCGAGCGAACCGAGCACGAGCGCAACTGCAACAGCCAGCCAGCTCCAGCGACGCACCTGCGAACCCAGGAGCAGCGCGGTCAGAACCGGCCCCATGAGGGTGATCATCAAGCCCATATCGGCAAGTCGCGTATCCACCAGCGTGAGCACGAGCCCACCGCCCATGATGGTCACGATCTGCGCCAGCGCCGCATCGTCGAAACGGCCGCGGTGATGCAGCGACAGGCTCGTCATGCCGCCGGCAAGGCCGACGCAGGCGAGAGCAAAGCCGAGTGCCGACTTGTCCAGCAGCGACCAGAGCGCCAGAGGCATGAGCAACACGGCGGCAGCGATCAGCAGACGGGCATTGTTGGCGATAGTCTTGCGGCGCAGCACATCGGGGCGTTGGCGAGACACGGCTGCAGCCGCGCTGCCGCCCTTTCCGCCAATGCCAAAAATACCAAGGCTACGCATCACTTTACTCATACTTGAGACGCCAATCTTGTCGGCCCCCGGACCGCTGGATCAAACCCGAAGCCGAGCTCGTCCTGTCTGATTGTTCCACCAGATCTTGTCCCGGCACCCTCGCGCGCTGGCCCCTAAGACAGATTTAAGTGTGCGCGTCGCAAGGAGGCTTTCGGCAGTTAGCGTAAACAAGGCGTTGCCCCATTCCGAAACTGCGACAACGATTTGTTTCAAATTTTAGGGACTGGGCCCAACTGCCCTTAAGAAGCGGGGGCTAGGCTTCGAATCAAAGAGCGGGAGAGGCCCGTTCGGAAGCTTTGGCTATGATGTTTCTTTTGCGCTCCGCCTTCTGGCTCACCGTTGCTTTCGTTGTCATCCGCCCGGATGCCGACATCGGCGCCTCTGCCGAATCGGTTGCCAACCAGGCCCTCGCGCATGGCAGCCAGTTCGTTGCCCAGCAGATCGAGGGCATCGAGTGCGATAGCCTGCAATGCATTGGGGGCAAGGCCATCGTCGCCGCTGCCCTCCCGACTATCCCGCCCTCCGGCACACCCATGCATGTCGCGCCGCAGGACAATCCGGTTCCCTACCCCCGACCTCGACCGGATTGGGCGGGCTGACGGCGCCTGCCCCGGCGTCGGATTAGGCCTATCCAGTGATGCACGTCCCTGCCCATGCGACGTAACTCCAGCTCACTGGCTCCTGCCGCAAGCACATTGCCCCGTGCTTGCGGCTTTTTCTTATGAGGCCTAGATAGAGGCCATGACCAAGCCCCAGCCCTTTCAGGACATCGCCGACAACCTTTCCTTCCTTGATGATTGGGAAGACCGGTATCGCTACCTCATCGAACTCGGCCAGGCGCTACCGCGCCTCGAAGAGGCGGAGCGGGTCGATGCCAACAAGGTCAATGGCTGCATTTCCCAAGTCTGGCTCGTCGCCGAGCCCGCCAAGCACGATGGCGCCGTGTCCATTCACCTCAAGGGTGAAAGCGATGCCATGATCGTTCAGGGGCTCGTCGCCATCCTCTT
>NZ_JAFKHD010000439.1 GCF_017307565.1 Devosia sp. | reverse complement strand
AGCGTGGCGATGTCGATGGTCGATGCCCTCTTGGGACAGGACTCTCCCATGCCGAAGAATTTCTCGCTGATGGGATTTGACGATCTGCCCATAGCCGGCCTGGCGAGCCCACGGCTAAGCACGGTGCGGGTGGACCGCGAGGCGATAGGCCGGGGCGTGGTGCGCCTGCTTTCACAACAGATGGATGGCGAACAGGCGGTGCAGCACCTGGAGATCGGGCTGACGCTGGTTGAAGGCGAAACGGTGCATCCGTTTGAGTGATGCCGGAAGGCCACCCATCGATGGACTTCCTGGCGCGCAGGCGTCAGATCGAGAGATCTCGTCCGGTATTTGAAATAGTCTCCCACCCAGTCCCTTTGGGGCGTGGTGCGCTCGAAGTGTTGGGCGTACTGCCCCTCCTGCGAGTGCTTTGACGGCGCGCCGGAACGAAACTTTTTCATCCACAATGTTGAAAAACAGGCCGCTCTGCGCTGTTTTGCGCCGGCTATCCGGCTCTTTCCATTGTGCAATTGTCGCAAAATTGCGTAATTTGCATGAAAAACGCAAATTACTTGAATTTGCGCAAGATTGTGCATAGCGTTGCATGTGTTCGGTGACAAATAAGGCAGCTGCGGTTCGCAGACTGTTGGCATCGAGCACAACCTGGGAGGGGAATTGGTGACTCTGCAGCAGTGGAACATGGAACCGGTACGGAGGGTGCTCAAGACAGCACTCGAAAGCCCGGCTGTTCGCTGCGTCGTCGCGCCCCAGAAATCGACTGACGGACAAGCTGGCGCCACTCGGCCTCTCACAGCCGGAGCGTGAAATCTTGCCGTCGTCATCTCGCCGCTCGCAGGGCGGGGAGTGCCGCCCTTTTGGGGTGGGGTCTACCGAGGGCGGGCTGCGGAGGATGCAGCTTGCCGAATGTGATTGCCGGGGCAGAACCCGGAAATGGGAGGACTTTATATGAGAAAGAACTTTTCGCTTCGTCTGACCGGCGCCGTGGCCGTTGTGGCCATGATGACCGCGGCCGGACCGGCGTGGGCGCAGCAACAATCGCCCGTACTGGACGCGGCGGTTGCCAGCGGTGAACTGCCGCCGGTCGCCGAGCGTCTGCCGGCCAATCCGCTGGTGGTCACGCCGGTCGAAAGCGTCGGCACCTATGGCGGCACCTGGCGCAGCGCGCTGCGCGGTGGTCTCGACAACGCCTGGATCGGCCGCACGGTCGCCTATGACGGGCTCGTTCGCTATGACCGCGAATGGAAGCAGATTATTCCGAACCTGGCGGAAAGCTGGGAAGTGAGCGCGGATTCCCGCACTTTCACGTTCAAGCTGCGCGACGGGCTGAAGTGGAACAACGGCACGCCCTTTACCTCCGCCGACATCGCCTTTGCCGTGGAACTGATGAGCGAGCCGACCTACGGCGCCGGCACCTTCATCAAGAACCCGAACAACAAGGTGAAGGTCGAGGTCATCGACGACACTTCCTTCAGCCTCGTCTTTGAGCACCCCAATGGCGTGATCATGGACGAACTGGCCAGCATCAACGGCCTGACCCTGGTATCGCTGAGCAAGGACTACTGCAGCCAGTTCTATCCCAAGTACAATCCGAATGCCGCCACCGAAGCCAAGGCTGCCGGGTTCGAGACCTGGGAACTCTGGATGGGCAACCGCTGCTCGTGGGCGACGGAAACCATTCGCTTCGCCAATCCCGACCTGCCGTTCATGAACGCCTGGATGATCGAGGAACCGCTCACCGGGAACGCGACCCGCACCACTTTCGTGCGCAACCCATACTATTGGAAGGTCGACACCGAAGGGAACCAGCTCCCCTATATCGACCGGCTCGAAATGCGCGTGTCGGATTCGCTCGAAGAAATCACGCTGATGGCGCTCAATGGTCAGATCGACTTCCAGGATCGCCATATCGCTACCGTCGCCAATCAGCCGCTGTTCTATGACGGCCAGGAAGCGGGCGACTATCGCCTGGGCGAAAACGTCCCCTCGACGATGAACACGCTCATGCTGCAGTTCAACATGAACCATGTGGACGAGAAGCGCCGCGAGCTGTTCCAGAACAAGGACTTCCGCATCGGTGTCAGCCATCTGATCGACCGGCAGGAAATCATCGACGTGGTCTTCACCGGCCAGGGCGAACCCTACCAGGCTGCGCCGCGTCCGGAATCCCCGTTCTACGACGAGGAAATGGCCAAGCAATATACCGAGTTTGATGCCGACGCTGCCGCAGCCGCGTTCGAGGCAGCAGGGCTCGTCAAGAACGGCGACTACTATACCTTTGCCGACGGCACGCCGCTCAAGATCACCATCGACATGATCTCCTCGTTCCGTTCGGAATGGGTCGACATGATGGAACTGCTACAGCTTCAGCTCGAGGCCGGTGGTATCGACGTGGAACTCAATAACATCGACCGCACGCTCTACTACGACAAGCGTCCGGCTGGCGACTATGACGCCCAGATCTGGCAGGGCGACGGTGGTCTCGATGTCATCCAGGAGCCGCGCTACTACCTGCCGGCCAACGATGAATCCGTGTGGGCCTACCGCTGGGCACAGTGGTTCCAGGGCTCGCGTCCGGAAATCGCCGAAGAGCCTGCTGCCTGGGCCAAGGAGCAGATGGAACTGCTCAACAAGCTGCGCAGCGAAGGTAGCCCGGAAGCCCGGAGCGACCTGATGAAGCAGATCCTTGCCATCTCCAAGGAGAACTTCCCGGTGGTTGGCGTCAGCCTGCCTGGCAATGGCTACTACATTGCCAAGAACAATCTGCGGAACATCGCACCGAAGATGCTGCACGCATATCTGTTCCCGACCCCGGCACCCTATGACCCGTTCCAGTGGTACTTTGCCAAGGAATAGGTCCCTCCCGGCCCCTCGCGACCCGTCCCTAGGGCCGCGAGGGCGCTGAAAAGCGGCGCTTCGGCGTCACTTTCAAGCCGGCCACACCAAGACCTCACGCTGAGCTTGTCGAAGCGCGAGGTCGAGCGAGTGGAGGTTGATGTGCCACGACCCCGTCCTTCGACAGGCTCAGGATGAGGTCTACTGGGATTGCTTGCCTTTATGTCAGGAGACGCCAATGTTGCGTTTCGTCTTTCGGCGTCTCATCGCCATGGTTCTTACGCTCTGGGCCGTCAGCTTTGTGGCTTTCGCCATTATCCAGCTGCCACCGGGCGACTATCTCACCACTTATCTGGCGAGCCTGAGCGCCAGCGGCGACCTCGTGGATCCTGCGGTGATCGAAGCGCTGCGCCGGCAATATGGTTTTGGCGAACCCTATCTCATTCAGTACTGGAAGTGGTTCTCGGGCATCGTGACCCGCGGCGACTTTGGCCAGAGCTTCGAGTGGAAGGCGCCTGTGACCGACCTGATCTGGGGGCGTCTCGGCAACTCCATCCTCGTCGAGGGCCTGGCGGTCATCGTCATGTGGTTCATCGCCTTGCCCATCGGCATCTATGTAGCGGTGAAGAAGTATTCGCTGGGCGACTATCTCGCGACCATTGCGGGTTTTATCGGCCTCGCCATCCCCAATTTCCTGCTGGCGCTGCTGCTGATGTATCTCAGCTTCGTCTGGTTCGGCACGACGATCGGCGGGCTCTTCTCATCCGAGTTCGAAACTGCACGGTGGAGCCTGCCCCGGTTGTGGGATTTCCTGGCTCATGCCTGGGCGCCGATCCTGGTGCTGGCGACAGCAGGTACCGCGGAACTGATCCGTATTCTGCGCGCCAACCTGCTCGATGAACTGAAGAAACCCTATGTGACCACTGCCCGCGCCAAGGGCCTGCCGGAATGGAAGGTCATTCTCAAGTATCCCGTTCGCGTGGCGCTCAATCCGCTGGTGTCGACCATTGGCTGGCTATTGCCGGCGCTGGTCTCGAGCTCGGTCATTGTTTCCGTGGTGCTTAAGCTGCCGACCGCCGGTCCGCTGCTGCTGCGTTCGCTGACCAGCCAGGACATGTATCTGGCCGGCGCAATCATCATGCTGCTCGGTGTGCTCACTGTCATCGGCACCCTGATCTCGGACCTGCTTCTGGCCTGGATCGACCCCCGAATTCGCTATGGGAGTAAGTGATATGGCTCTCGATACGGTTGCTCCGGGCGTCGATGTCGCGCCGGCCAAGCTCAAGCGTGAATCCCAACTGGCGCTGATGTGGCGGCGCTTCAAGCGCCACCAACTGGCTGTGATCAGCCTGTGGATCGTGGTCTTCTTCTATCTCGTGGCCGCGATTGCCGAGTTTCTGGCACCGACTGACCCGTCCGCCTATAGCGCGCGCTACACTTATGCGCCGCCGCAAGGGCTGCACTTCATCGTGGCCACGGAAGGTGGCGGATGGGCGTTCCAGCCGCATGTGAACGGCTACAAGACCGAGGTCGATCCCAAGGCCATGCGCCGCAGTTTCGTGATCGACCCGGAAGTGATCATTCCGGTGCAGTTTTTTGCTCCGTCCAAGCCCTACCTCCTGGCTGGGTTCATTCCCATGTCCGTAAAATTCATGGGCGTCGAGGACCCACGCGATCCCTTCTACGTGCTGGGCGCTGACCGGTTGGGCCGGGATCTCCTGAGCCGTCTCATTCACGGAACGCGCATCTCGCTGTCCATCGGTCTCGCCGGCGTGACGCTGAGCCTGTTCTTTGGCATCGTGATCGGCGGCTTTGCCGGTTACTATGGCGGCTGGTTCGATAGCGCCGTGATGCGTGTTGTCGAGTTCATCCGCTCCATGCCAACCATTCCGTTGTGGCTTGGGCTCGCTGCGGCGCTGCCAAAGGATTGGAGTGCGCTCCAAACCTACTTTGCCATCACCCTCATTCTCTCGCTTATCGGCTGGACCGAATTGGCGCGAGTGGTGCGCGGGCGCTTCCTGTCGCTGCGGACGGAAGATTTCGTGACGGCGGCGCAGCTCGATGGCGCCAGCGACTGGCGCATCGTGACCCGGCATATGGTGCCAAGTTTTACCAGCCACATCATTGCGGCGGCGACACTGGCCATTCCCGGCATGATCCTGGCGGAAACGGCACTGTCCTTCCTTGGCCTCGGGCTGCAACCGCCAATCGTGAGCTGGGGCACGCTGCTCCAGGAGGCGCAGAATATCCGCACGCTGGCGACGGCGCCGTGGCTGCTGACGCCGGGCGTCTGCGTGGTGATCGTCATCCTTGCGCTCAACTTCTTCGGGGACGGCCTTCGTGACGCCGCTGATCCTCATGGCCGATAATTTTCCAACTTCAGGAGTGCCTGGCATGACCAAGCCCCTCCTTTCCATCAATGACATGTCGATCGTGTTCACTTCGCCCGATGAGCCAGATATCGAGGCGGTGCGGCAGGTGGACTTGACGCTGACGCCGGGCAAGACGCTGGCCCTCGTGGGCGAAAGCGGTTGTGGCAAGTCAGTGACGGCGCGAGCCGTGCTGAGGCTTCTCGACAAGAATGCCGATATTCGGACCGGCGAGATCGTCTATGACGGGCGCGACGGGCAGGTTGATATTGCCCGGCTCAAGCCCGACAGCACGGCCATGCGCTCCATTCGCGGTGCACAGATTTCGATGATTTTTCAGGAGCCGATGAGCTCGCTGTCGCCGGTCCATACGATCGGCAACCAGATCGACGAGATCACCATGCTGCATGAGCGACTGACGCCGAAGCAGGCGCGGGAGCGAACCATTGCACTGCTCGACCAGGTGGGTGTGCCGGGGGCGCGGGATCGGGCCAATGCCTATCCGTTCGAGCTTTCGGGTGGGCTCAGACAGCGCGCCATGATCGCCATGGCGCTGGCTTGTACGCCCAAATTGCTCATTGCCGATGAGCCGACGACGGCTCTGGACGTGACGACGCAGGCGCAAATCCTCGACCTGCTGCGGCAGCTGCAGGAAGACTTTGGTATGGCCATGCTGTTCATCACCCATGACCTCGGGGTCGTGGCCGAAATCGCCGACGATATCGCGGTCATGTATCTCGGGGACGTGGTGGAGCAGGGGGACGTGTTCGAGGTCTTCAAGGCCCCCAAGCACCCCTATACGCAGGCGCTCATGAGTTCGGTGCCGCAGTTGCAGCGCAAGGCGGATCGCGTGCGGCTTCAGCCGATCAAGGGCACGGTGCCGTCGCCCAAGGATCGTCCGGCTGGTTGCTCCTTCACCAGCCGTTGCCCGCATGCCTTTGGGCCCTGTGCCGGGACGCGGCCGGAGCGCACGCAGGTCAGCGAAGGCCATATGGCTCGCTGCCATCTCCTCACTCACGTTAAAGAGGAGGCGCTCGCATGACGACGCTGCTTTCTGTCGAAAATCTCTCAAAGGTCTATACCCTCGGAGGCGGGCTCTTCAAACAGAGCCGGGACCTCGTGGCGCTCAACGATATCAACCTGACGGTGGAGGCGGGGGAGACCCTTGCCATCGTGGGCGAGAGCGGTTGCGGCAAGACTACGCTCGGGCGCTGCATCATCAAGGCGCAGCCGGTGACTGAGGGTAAGGTCTTCTACCACCAGGAGGGGGGCCAGAAGGTCGAGCTGACTTCGCTCGACAAGCGAGCCATCAAACCCTGGCGGCGCGATATCCGAATGATCTTCCAGGATCCGATGAGTTCGCTCAACCCGAACATGCGCGTCTTCGATATCGTTGCCGAGCCGCTGCGGGTTCACAAGATCTGCAAGGGGCGTGAACTTGAAGACCGGGTTGTATCGACGCTGGCCAAGGTGGGCATTCCGGCCGACGCCATCGGGCGCTATCCGCACGCGTTTTCGGGCGGTCAGCGGCAGCGCATCGGTATCGCCCGGGCGCTGGTGCTCGATCCTAAACTGGTGATTGCGGACGAAGCGGTATCGGCGCTCGACGTCTCGATCCAGGCGCAGGTTTTGAACCTGCTCGATGATCTCAAGGAAGAGTTCGGGCTTACCTATATTTTCATCAGCCACGATCTTGGTGTCGTGAACTACATCGCCGACCGGGTGGTGGTTATGTATCTCGGCCATGTGGTCGAGACCTCGCCCACCGAGCTGCTGTTTGAACGGCCGCGCCATCCCTACACGGAAATGCTGCTCGAAGCCCTGCCCATTGCCGATCCGAGCCGGCGCAAGGGGCGGAGCAAGGAGCTCACGGGGGAAATCCCCTATCTGGGCAACCGGCCTAAAGGATGCCCGTTCCACACACGCTGCAAATATGCCGAGGACCGCTGCCGCGAGCAGAAGCCCGAGCTGCGTCCCATCAACGGCACCGCTCAGTCGGCTGCGTGCCACTTTGCCGAAAAACTCAATCTCAAGGGCGCTTATGAAGCCGCGCCGCAAAAGGTTATTGCGTGAAATGACGTATGATCCGGCCACCGCCAATCCACTTTTTGGCAATCCGCTCAAAACCCGCGACGACGTCGAAAAGGGGCTTCGCGATCTCTTTGCGCCGCTGCTACCGTATTTTTCCGAGGGCGGCGCTCGCGTGCGGCTTGATGGTGCCGGCGCGCATTTCGACCGGGCTGCGGCCGACCTTGAGGGGTTTGCCCGACCGCTGTGGGGCCTGACCCCCCTGGCTGCGGGCGGTGGCGACTTCGACCATTGGGAACTCTACCGTCAGGGCCTTGCCAACGGCACCGACCCCGAACACCCCGAATATTGGGGCACGCTCAAGGGCCAGGACCAGCGGCAGGTGGAATTGGCGGCCATCGGCTTCACCCTGAAAATGCTGCCCCATCTCGTATGGGACCCGCTGCCGCAGAAGGCCAAGGACAATCTCGCCGCCTATCTCAAGCATGCGCGAAAATTCGACTATGCGGACAATAACTGGAAGTTCTTCCGCATCCTGGTCGACCTCGGGCTTGAGCAGTGCGGAGTTGAGTTCGACCGCTCTTATACCGACGCGTATCTCAAGGAGCTCGAGGGCTTCTATCTCGGGGACGGGTGGTATCGCGACGGCGATGTGCGGCGCCTGGACCACTACATTCCCTTTGCCATGCATTTTTACGGCCTCATCTACGCCAAGCTTGCTCGGGGCGACGAAGAACGGGTGGCCAACTACAAGGAGCGGGCGCGGCTTTTCGCGGAGGATATCCAGCATTGGTTCGACGAGGACGGCGGCACGCTCGCTTTCGGGCGGAGCCTCACCTATCGTTTCGCCTGCGGCGGCTTCTGGGGGGCACTTGCCTTTGCCGGCGTCGAGGCGCTGCCCTGGGGGGTCATCAAGGGACATTTCCTCAGGCACCTGCGCTGGTGGAGCAAGCTGCCGATCGCCGATCGCGACGGGGTGCTTTCCATCGGCTACGGCTATCCCAACCTCTTCATGTCCGAGAGCTACAATTCGGCGGGTTCACCCTATTGGGCGCTGAAAGCCTTCCTGCCACTGGCGCTGCCGGCGGACCATCCGTTCTGGACCGCGGAGGAGGTGGAGGCCGACTTCCACGCCAAGCCAGTGCCGCTAAAACACCCGGGCATGGTGATGCAACACAGCCAGGGCAATGTTGTCGCCTTGTCGAGCGGACAGCAGGTCCGGTTTGGCCGCAAGACCTGGCATATGCGCCAGGGCGCTGAGAAATATAGCAAATTTGTCTATTCGTCGCGCTATGGCTTCTCGGTCGAGGCCGACGATCGGGACTATGACAGCGGCGCGTTCGACGGCATGCTTGCCTTTACCGACGATGGGCTGCACTACCGCGTGCGCGAAGGCAACGAAGTCGCGCAGATTGCCGAAAACGTGCTCTTTGCGCGCTGGAAGCCATGGGCCGATGTAACCGTCGAGACATGGCTGGTGCCTGCCCATCACTGGCATGTGCGCGTGCATCGCATCACCACGCCCCGCGCCCTGCACACGACCGAGGGAGGCTTCGCGATCTCGCGGGCCGACCTCAATGCCGACACCTATATCGATGAGCCCGGGCGAGGCGTCGCCAAGAGCGAAACCGACGTCAGCGCCATCCTCGATCTTGCTGGCCACCGGCAGGGCAGAGCCTTCCGGGCACTGCCCAACACCAACCTGATCGCTTCAAAGTCCATCGTGCCGCAACTGCTTGGGGACATCCCCGTGGGAACGACCGTGCTGATGACAGCTGCCATGGCGCTGCCGGCGGGCCCGGAGGCGGAAGCCGCGCTCGTCGCGCCGCCGCATGCACCGGACCTTGCTGCACTGGAGGCGCTTTTTGCCCGCGAAGGCGTTGATGTGTCTGCGATATTGGTGCCGGAGCGGAATTGATGCCCCCTAAAGTTCTCTTTGCCATGGCGGCGGACAAGACGCGGCACGTCTTCGACGCCGCGACAATCGACCGTCTCGGACAAAGCTGCGAATTGCTGCAGCGCGAGCCGGTTGAAAACTTTGTCGACCCCGAGGCCCGGCGACTGCTGGCAGAGACCGAAATTCTCGTCACCGGTTGGGGCTGCCCGATGGTTACGCCCGAGGTTTTGCGTGCAGCCCCGAACCTGCGGTTGATCGCCCATGCGGCGGGAACGGTGAAGTTTACCGTCGACCCGGCGGCCTATGTGGCCGGGATCAGGGTGACGCATTCGGCCGAGGCCAATGCCGTGCCGGTGTCGGAATTTACACTGGCGGCGGTACTGTTTTCGGCCAAGCGCATCTTCTCCTTCCGCGATCTCTATCGGGAAGATCCAAGCCGGACCTCCAGCTATGCGCTGGGCGATCTGGATATCGGCAATTACCGGCGCACTGTGGGCATTGTTGGTGCGTCACGCATCGGCCGGCGGGTTATCGAGCTTTTGCGGAATTTCGACTTTTCCGTGCTGCTCTACGACCCCTTCGTGCAACCGGGCGATCCTGATCTGGCAGGGGTGGAACTGGTCGAACTCGACACCCTGATGGCGCGTTCGGATGTGGTTTCCATTCACGCGCCGTCGCTGGCCTCGACGCGGGGCATGATCGGGGCACGGCAACTGAAGCTGATGAAAGATAGCGCCACCTTCATCAATACGGCGCGCGGAGCGCTTATCGACGAGGCCGCGTTGGTGGCGGAGTTGCAGACAGGGCGGATATTTGGTGTCATCGACGTGACCGATCCCGAAATTCCGCCTGCTGACTCGCCGCTTTTTACCCTGCCCAACGTTTTCCTGACGCCGCATGTGGCGGGGGCAGTCGGCACCGAACGGTTGCGGCTGGGCTTGATGGCGGTGGAGGAGATCGAGCGCTTCATCGAGGGCAGGCCCATGCTTTATGAAGTGCAACCGGAACTGCTTGAAAGGCTGGCGTGATGAACAGCATTGGTCCGGCGCCGGGTGAAGATGCAGGCTGGTGGAGCGACCGTCTGCAATTTCTCACCTGGGACCGAAAGCCAGAGGATATCGAAAGCGCGGAGCATCGGGCGCGGCAGGCGGAGCTGGCTTTGCGGGCGGGAGCGCGTTTTGCGCCCAGCGCCTATGTGGCGGCTGATGCAGCGATCTTTACCTCGCACCTGGTGCTCGGCGAGCAGAGCTGGATCGGCGGGTATGCGCTGGTGCGCGGCGATGTCGAGTTCGGTGCACATTGTACGGTCAATCCCTATGCGATGATCTCGGGGAAAGTGCGTTGCGGCGACGGGGTGCGGATTGCGAGCCATGCTTCGCTGGTTGGGTTCAATCACGGCTATGACGATCCCGATGTGCCGATCTACATGCAGAAGCACGAGAGCATTGGGATCACCATAGAGGACGACGTCTGGGTCGGAGCCAATGCTGTTATCGTCGATGGCGTCACCATTGGGCGTGGGGCGGTGATCGCGGCCGGCGCCGTGGTCAGCAAGGATGTGCCTGATATGGCCATCGTCGGCGGCGTGCCGGCGAAGGTGCTCCGCTTCCGTGGGCGTGGGCGCAGGGACGACGCGCGAAAACAGCTTGAGGCGCTGGGGGACCGGGCCGCCAAACAGTGGCGCGATGTGCTGGCCGAGAATTTTGACGGCGAGGCGTATGTGTCGCGCGAGCATGATGGCGAGGCGCGGCGGAGCAATCGGCACCTTTGCGATGCCATCGAGATTGCAACTGCGTTCGATCAGCTGCCGCCGGGGCTTGATGTGCCGGGGACGCTGGCACGTTTGCAGGCGGTGCAGGACCCCGTAACCGGGCTGTTCCCTGATCCGTTCCAGCCACCGAAGCCGGGTACGGCGCAGCGCGATGATGGGCTGGCGCTCTACAATGTGCTCTCGACAGGATACGCGATCGAGGTGCTCGGCGGGCAGCCGCTGCATCGGGTCGAGGCGGTGGAAATTCCGGCGACGGAATTGCGGCTGTGGCTCGAAAGCCTGCCCTGGCGCGAGCGGGCCTGGGGCGCGGGTGCGGCGGTGGACGCCATCGGCACGGCGCTCTATTTCAATGCGCGGTATTTTACGACCGGCACGTCGCGCGAGACGCTGTTTGGCTGGCTGGCGATGCGGCAGGATCGCGGATCGGGCCTGTGGGGCTCGCAGACGACTGTGGAGGGATTGCTGCAACCGGTCAATGGCTTCTACCGGCTGACCCGCGGCACCTATGCCCAGTTCGGCATCGCCGTGCCAAGGCCGGAGGCGGCGATCGACTCCGTGCTGCTCAACCATCGCAACTATGGCGGGTTTTCGGGGCGGACTTACACGGCCTGTAACCTGCTCGATACCATTCACCCGCTGCTGCTATGTCTGCAACAGACCGACCATCGACGGGCGGAGGCGGAGCAGATTGCGCGCTCCGTTATTACGCGGGCCGGGGAGCGCTGGATCGACGGGAAGGGCTTTGCC
>NZ_JAFKHD010000134.1 GCF_017307565.1 Devosia sp. | reverse complement strand
CATCAACGTCTCAATGGTGAACGGGCTGCCGTTCATTGCTCCGAAGATGGCCCGGCGAGCGATGGGGATGAGCCCAACGGCCATGGCGACGATGAAGCCCCAAGGCTGCGTCTGGGGATATATCTGTGCAAGGCCGAAAGCGATCGCCAGTGCGGCACCGCACAGTATGGTGAGTCGCGCCTTAGAGGTTTTCCACCACGGCCCGTCGGAAGGTCCGTGGTCGTGCCCATGCAGGCCCGCCAAGGTATCCGTTTGGCCGGTCCTCTCGCTCGAATGATTGCGGGGTCCCTCAGCATGACCGTGGTTGCAACCGGGACCGTGACGATGGCCTGCGCCTTCATCTGCGACAGGAACATCTTTTGCTGCAATCGGGGTCGTCTTGTAGCCGAGGCTGCCAACCTTTTTGGCGAGTGCATCGATGTCAACGCGTTCGCCATGGGTAACGGTCATTGTCCCGGCGACAACCGAAACCTTGACGTCTGCGACGTTGTCGAGACGACGTACCGCAGTGTCGATCTTGGTGGCGCAGCTTGCGCAATCCATGCCTTCGACCCGGAAGCGGGTCTGGCGTCCATCAGCACTCATGGCCGGCCTCCTGTCATACAGGAGCAAAGCTATAAAACCTCAGGTGGCTAGAGGGTCAAGCACGATTATAGATTTGGTGTGGCTTGTTGACTTTTCCGGGCAGGTCCGTGAACTGGCAGACAATTTTATGAAAGCGCGGTGTCGTGTTGTCTTTTCCTCGCCGTCGACATCTGGCCAACTTTACCGTTCCATTGATCACCATCGTGCAGCTTTTCTATATTGCGGCCCAGTTCGGTTCGCACCTTCTTGCCCGCGACTTGTGGGCAGCCGACATGGCGAACTTCATTCGCCCGCACCTTCTCGCTGCTGGAATAGCGCTGTTTGCAATCAGTCTCGTGCCGCGATCCCGGCTTACGCGAGCCGGCGCTGTGATCTCACTTTTAACGGCCATTCTTCCATTCGTCTTCCTGCCTACCCCTGCCACCGGAGGCGGTGGCAGCCAGTTCACGATTATTTCGGCCAATGTCCTCTCGGACAATCGCGATCCCCGGCCCTTTCTCTCCATCCCGGAAGTCGCTTCAAGTGATATCGTCGTGCTACAGGAAATGCGCCCCGTCTGGCAGGATGCACTGGTCAAAAGCGGATTGTGGCGCTTTGAAAGCAGCCGGGATCTGCGGGCTAACACTGACATGAAGGTGTTCAGCCGCTTTCCGATCATCAGCGAACAGGTCGTTTCCCAAGC
>NZ_JAFKHD010000438.1:11760-14981 GCF_017307565.1 Devosia sp. | reverse complement strand
GACTGTATGACGGAGGGGAATGCCAGTCTTGGCGCGCGACTGCACCAACGCCGCAAGGAGTTGGGCCGCACCATGCGCGATGTTGCCAAGGATAGCGGCCTCACCGTTGGTTTCATCTCGCAGATTGAGAGGGACATTTCCCGGCCGTCGCTATCGTCCCTCTATGCCATGGCCCGCGCGCTCGACACGAGCGTAGACCGCTTCCTGTCGCAGGCCCCCGAGCGCGCCCACCGGCAGGTGACGCATTCGTCGGCGCGCCCTCGCTTTTCGCTGGGCTCGACCACGCCGGTCTACGAATTTCTTGAGCCGGGCTTTGACGAAGCCAAACTCAATGCCTGCATAACCCACGTACCGCCTGGCTTTGCGTCCGAGGTCATGCGCCATGAGGGCGAGGACTTCGTTTATCTCATCGCCGGCACCATGATCTACACGGTCGACAGCGTCGCCTACCGGCTCGAGGCGGGCGACACCCTGCATTTCAATTCGACCTTGCCGCATGCCTCGGAAAACCCGGGCGACACCGTCGCGACCGAGCTTTGGGTCGGGACCATGCGCCTGTTCGCCGACAGACCCCATTCACCATCGCTGCCGTTGGGAACGCGGCCGATTGCACCTGAGGAGACCAATCGATGAAACTGACCAAAGCACTGGCCAGCGCTTTTTTGAGCATGACCATGCTCACCAGTGTGAGCTTTGCGGCGACGCCGCAGGACACTTTGGTGATCGCCGACGCCATTGACGACATCATCACCCTCGACCCTGCCGAGGTCGGCGAAGTCGGCGGCATCATGGCGGCAAAGCAGATCTATCAGCCGCTCGTGACCTTCAACGTCAAGAATCCGACCGAGATTTTCGGTGTCCTCGCTGAAAGCTGGGCCGTTTCGGACGACGGCAAGACCTTCACCTTCAAGATGAACCCCAACGCCAAGTTCGCTTCCGGCAACCCGGTGACGGCACATGACGCGGAGTTTTCCTATCACCGCGTGGTCAAGATGGCCTCGCGTTCGGCATTCCTCCTGACCCAGTTCGGGTTCACCGTCGACAACATCGCCGATCGCATCAAGGCGGTCGATGACGCCACGCTCGTCATCGAGATCGAGCAGCCCTACGCCGAGTCCTTCGTGCTTTACGCCCTGTCCTCCTACGTTGGCGGCATCGTCGACAGCAAGCTCGTGCTCGAGCATGAAGTCGATGGCGACATGGGCAATGCCTGGCTCAAACAGGAAAACACCGCCGGCTCCGGCCCGTTTGTTTTGAGCAAGTGGTCGCCCAAGCAGTCCATTCTGCTGACCCGCAACGAGAACTTCTGGCAGGAGCGTCCCGGTGTCGAGCGCGTCTTTTTCCAGCACGTGCCGGAAAGCGCCGCCCAGCGCCTGCTGCTCGAAAAGGGCGATATCGACATTGCCAACAAGCTCGGCCCGGATGACTACACTTCCATCGGCGGCAATGCTGACGTCAAAACCCTCGATGGGACTTCGGGCGTCATCTATTACATGGGCCTCAACGTTCGCAACGAAGCCCTGAGCCACCCCGACTTCGTCAAGGCGATGAAATACCTCGTCGACTATGACGGCATTGCATCGAGTATTGGCCAAGGCACTATTGAAGTGCACCAGACCCTCGTGCCCTCGGGTTTCCTCGGCGCTCTCGACTACAACCCGTATTCCCTCGATATCGAAAAAGCAAAAGAGCTGATCGCTTCGAGCGGCGTCTCGACGCCAGTGACTCTCGAAACCGTCGTCTGGAACGTGCCGCCCTATACCGATTTCGCCCAGGCCGCACAGGCGACGCTGGCACAGGCCGGTATCAATCTCGATCTCCAGGTGGTCGATGGCCAGCAGTGGCTGGAGCGCTACCGCTCGTCCGATCTCGACATCTGGGTTGGTCTCTGGGGACCGGACTATCCCGATCCGCATTCCAACGCCAAGGCATTCGCTGTCAATTCCAAGGACGCGCCTGACGGCTCTTCGAGCCTTGCCGACCGCTTCGGTTGGGATGCCGGAGATCTCTCCCCCAAGGCCATGGCCGCGCTGCGCGAGAACGACACCGCGCTGCGCCAGTCCATGTATGAGGAAATCCAGAAGACCCACACCGATACCTCGCCCTTCCTCTACATGTTCCAGGAAGTACGCCGCGTCGCTGTCCGGTCGAACGTCAATGGACTTGTCCTCGGCCTGACGCTCTCTGACGATCGCTATTGGGACGTCACCAAGGACTGATCATTTCCCGGCGCGGCGACAAGGTCGCCGCGCCGTTTCCAAGAACCTGGATTTTCGACGTGGCAGCAACCGCTCCTGCATCAGAAGGCATCAGGCGCCTGGGTCGGATATTGACCGGCCTGGCGACGATAGCCGTGACGCTTCTGGGGCTCATTGCCCTGACCTTCTTCATTGGCCGGATCATCCCCATCGATCCCGTCCTCTCCATCGTTGGTGAGAAGGCGACACAGGAGGCCTATGACAAGGTCTTTTACGCCATGGGCCTCGACAAGCCGGTCTGGGAGCAGTTCGCAAACTACACGCTACAACTGCTGCGCGGCGATTTCGGCACCTCATTCACCACGACACGGCCGGTCCTGACGGACCTCCTCACCTTCTTCCCGGCGACGCTGGAACTGGCAACGCTTGGCCTGCTGCTCGGCATCGTGCTCGGCGTGCCGGCGGGGGTGATCTCGGCCTATTGGCACGACAAATGGCCTGACCACCTGATCCGCTTCGTGGGCCTGATCGGCTATTCAGTGCCGATTTTCTGGCTCGGCCTCGTCGGTCTCTATGTTTTCTACTACCGCCTCAGCTGGGTTGCCGGTTCCGGGCAGATCGACGTCTTCTACGTCGGGGTCGTCGAACCGATCACCAATTCCATCCTGATCGACAGCATCCTGCGCGGCAAATGGGACGTGTTCTGGAATGCGGTCAGCCATATAGTGCTGCCCGTCTGCCTCATCGGCTACTTTTCCATGGCCTATCTCTCCCGCATGACGCGCTCGCTCATGCTCGACCAGTTGACCAAGGAGTATGTGCTCACCGCCCGCCTTAAGGGCGCGAACGAGTTCGAGGTCGTTTTTGGCCATGCCCTTCGCAATGCGGCCATTCCGCTCGTCACCATTATCGCGCTCTCCTATGGCGGACTACTGGAAGGCTTCGTGCTGATCGAAACCGTCTTTGCCTGGCCAGGCCTCGGCAATTACATCGCCTCGTCATTGTTCCGTGGCGACATCAATG
>NZ_JAFKHD010000438.1:0-11718 GCF_017307565.1 Devosia sp. | reverse complement strand
CAATGCGGTGTTGGGCGGGACCTTCCTCGTTGGCGCGATTTTCATCGTGCTCAACCAGCTTTCCGACATTTTGTACAATACCCTCGATCCCAGAACCCGGCCGGCCCGTCGATGAGCACCATGGAAACCCATACCATCGCCCGCGCCCAGGTACGCGCCGCCCAGTGGAAGCAGGTGGTCAGTTTCTGCCGCCGTTTCGCGCGCAATCCATCCGGCATGTTCGGGCTTGTCATCCTGCTGGCTCTGCTGTTTTGCGCCGCCTTCGCTCCCATTCTGGCCACTCATGACCCCTACCTCCCCAATCTGGCCGGCAGGCTTTCGGCGCCAAACGCCGAATACTGGCTGGGCGCGGACGAACTGGGGCGCGATATTTACAGCCGCGTACTTTATGGCTCGCGTCTGACCCTGCTGATTGTCGGTCTCGTCATTGTCACCTCCGCGCCGATCGGGCTCCTGGTTGGCGTTGTCGCCGGTAATTATGGCGGCTGGCTCGATACCGTTTTCATGCGCGTGACCGACGTCTTCCTGGCAGTGCCCAAGCTCTTGCTAGCTCTGGCTTTCGTCGCCGCGCTCGGTCCTGGCATCGTCAACGCCGCCATTGCCATTACCCTTACGGCCTGGCCGCCCTATGCGCGCATGGCGCGGGCCGAGGCGCTTGCTGTGCGCAACAGCGACTATGTCAACGCCGTCAGACTCTCGGGCGCCTCCGAGTTCCGCATCATCGTATTCCACATCATGCCCATGTGCATTTCCTCGGTCATCGTGCGCATGACGCTCGATATGGCCGGCATCATCCTGACGGCCGCCGGTCTTGGCTTTATTGGCCTTGGAGCACAGCCTCCGCTGCCCGAATGGGGCGCAATGATTTCCACCGGCCGCAAATTCATCTTCGACCAGTGGTGGGTGGCGACCGTTCCAGGCTTTGCCATCTTCATCGTGTCACTGGGCTTCAATCTTCTGGGGGACGCCATCCGCGACCTGCTCGATCCACACCTGAAGGCACGCACATGACTGAGCCCCTCGTCGAGGTCAAAAACCTGCGTATTGCCTTTCCCACCGAAGCCGGTGGGTGGAATGAGACGGTACGTGGCGTCAGCTTCTCGCTCGGCCGCGAAAAGCTCGGCATTGTCGGCGAAAGTGGCTCGGGCAAGAGCCTGTCCGGCCGCGCCATACTTGGCGTCTTGCCCGACCACGTGCGCATCGAGGCGGAAACACTCGCCTTTGACGGAATCGATCTCCTGACCGCCTCATCGCGGCAGCGCCGCCATCTGCGTGGCGGCCGCATGGGCATGGTGCTGCAGGACCCCAAATTCTCGCTCAATCCGGTGATGACGGCGGGCGAACAGATCGTTGAAGCAATCAGGATCGGCGACCGTCGCATCGGCAGAACGGCCGCACGCAAGACAGCACTGGAAATCCTCGAGAGCCTGCACATTCGTTCCCCCGAACTGGTGTTCAACCGCTACCCGCACGAACTCTCCGGTGGCATGGGTCAGCGGGTGATGATCGGCATTATGGTGGTGCGCGAGCCTGACTTGCTCATCGCCGACGAGCCGACTTCGGCCCTTGATGTGACCGTGCAGATGCAGGTTCTGTCCATTCTCGATGAACTGGTCGAGCGGCGGCGTATGGGGCTGATCTTCATCAGCCACGATCTGCAATTGGTGAGCCGCTTCTGTGACCGGGTGATCGTGATGTATGCCGGCCAGATCGTCGAAACGCTTGATGCCAAGCGTCTCAACGAAGCGCAGCATCCCTATACGCGCGGCCTGCTCGCCTGCCTGCCCGAAATCGACGGACCGTTGACGCCACTGCCGGTGCTTGATCGACAGGCCG
Source organism: Devosia sp. (assembly GCF_017307565.1). Lineage (GTDB taxonomy): Bacteria > Pseudomonadota > Alphaproteobacteria > Rhizobiales > Devosiaceae > Devosia. Next base: position 9,882 of record NZ_JAFKHD010000438.1, on the reverse strand, counting down.
CCTGGAGCCAGACATCATGATCGACAATATTTTGACCGTTGACCGGCTCTCGGTTCGCTTCGGCGCGGCAACTGTCGTCGATGATGTGAGCTTTGCCGTGGCGCGCGGCGAGAGTTTTGGCCTTGTGGGCGAAAGCGGCTCAGGAAAATCCACCATTTTGCGCACCATTATGGGTCTTAACCAGGACTGGTCCGGCGCCATTGGGGTCAATGGCGTGCCGGCCCGTGGCACGGGTAGGAGTGAATTCTCCCGACAGGTACAAATGGTGTTTCAGGACCCTTATGCGTCCCTGCATCCGCGTCATCTCGTCGGCAATGCCATTGCCGAGCCTATGCGCATTCACCGCCTCGACAATGTCGAAGGCCGTACGCTGGACCTGCTGCGCCTGATAGGGCTCAGTGAAGACTTTGCCTATCGCTATCCGCACGAGCTGTCTGGCGGGCAACGCCAGCGCATCGCCATTGCCCGCGCTCTCGCACTGTCACCAAAATTGCTGCTGCTCGATGAGCCGACCTCGGCACTCGACGTTTCGATACAGGCCGAAATCCTCAACCTGCTTAATCGCCTGCGCAGCGAAATGGGGCTGACCTTCGTGATTGTCAGCCACAATCTGGCGGTGATTTCCTATATCTGTGACCGGCTGATGCTGCTGCAAAACGCCAGGCACGTCGAAACGCTGACGCGCGAACAGTTGCGCAGCCGCGACCTTCAGCAGAACTACACGCGAGAGTTTGTCGCCGCCAGCGGCAGCTGATGCCAGGCCGGGACGCGCTCAGCGCGCCCCACCCTTATCATTGAACATTTCGTGCAGGCGCTTGAATACGCGAACGTCGGCACGCAAGCCGTCATGTTCGTATTCATTGGTAATCCAGTAGTCGAGATTGCCCACGTGGCGGGCCGTTTCGAGCGAGAGATCGGCGTCAACATACATATCGTCAAAGTAGATTGCAGCCACGACCGGTACGTCATTGGCGGCAAGTCGATGCAGATCATAGAGCGCGCTATAGGTATCGCGCGCGGCGAGGGCCTCGGCGCCAGCGCGGAAATCGCGCAAGGAGCGGATTTCCTCCAGCATCCAGGGAAACATCATTTCCCCGGTGAACAGTAAGGGACGCCGCTCCGGCGCAAATTGTGGCAGTTCCTGACGCACACGGTCGGCCGCCCAGGCCGTCGCTCCTGGACCTTCGCCATAAAGGCTCTCGTGCAGCACCACAAACAGCGGATTACTATCATAGCTGGTTAAGCGCATGACCTCGGCCAGGAAGTGCTCGGTGAACGGCCCTTCGCCCCTACCAAGGAAGGCTTCGTCGACCAGCCAATGAATGTTCTCAAATCCGGGCTTCATGCCCAAATCGATCCCGATGGTCTGAAAGCGTCGAACCGTCAGTTGATCGCCATCGGGCAGAACTATGCGGTTGGCCGCGATATGGTCGGCAATAGCACCGATCCTGACAATGTCGGCAGGGTAGCGCCGATAGAACTGCTCGTTTTTTGCCTCAACCCGCGGGTAGGTACGGCGGTAAAGCTCGTCGGCCGAGGGCCGAATGCCAGCAAGTCCACCTGTCACGAGGCAGCCCGATAGCCCCTCCGGCGCCTGGCTGAGATAGGTAAGCGTGATGAAGCCGCCATAGCTCTGGCCCAGCGAGACCCAACGCTTTTCCCCAAAGACGGTCTTCCGCAAATGTTCGAAGTCCCTGACAATCGAATCTGCTCTGAAGCACGCCAGAAAGTCACCTGCTTCCCGTCCGCTCGCAAAGCCGCGCATGGTGCTGCCTTCCACACGTGAGCTACGGCCCGTGCCGCGTTGATCGGGCAGAATGACGCGATAGGTCTTGAGAGCCTCGACCAGCCAGCCCGGCCCTGACTGGGTGGGCCGTGGAGATTTCCCACCCGGTCCGCCCTGAAAGAACACAAGCAACGGCAAGTCGGCATCCTTGCGTGTCGGGTCCACAACTTCGCGCGCAAACAGCACGATGCTTCGGCTATCCGCCGGCCGCGACCAATCGAGGGGCACCTCGATTTCATGGTCGCGGATATGCATGCCGGGGATAGTGTATTCTGCAGTGATCATTGGGGCCGCTTCCAACCGGGTAACGCCGATGCGCAATTCGTTTCTCGCATGCCCGCAGGAAAACTTCGAGCGCCTCGCCGCCTGATTAATCGGCTTTGCTACCCTGATCGTCCTGGTGGCCCCAGGTGGAAAAGGCACCGCCAACCAGGCGATTGCGAGCGTCGCCCTCATCGAGCGGTTCGAGAGGATCTGGACTTCCAAGTTCTTTCGAGCCGTGCGCCGGAACCCATTGGAGACCAGGGGCCGGCTCGTTGATCACCATGGGCAGCGGGTTGGCGGAAACGCCATAGACAATCCGATGTCCAAGATCGCGTTGATCAAGCCCGGTCGCAATAAGTTGGGCCAGGTCGTCACGATTGAGCCAGAGCCGCGCTTCGCGCGGTGTGCCGGGATCGCCAGCGGTGCAGATACGGATGGCAAGGCCTTCGACGCCGAACTTGTCAAAATAGAGCCGACCCAGCGTTTCACCAAAAATCTTGGACACCGCATAAAGCGAGTCCGGCCGATAGGCGGTATCGAGGTCGAGCGGGATATCGCTCGGGGTTGGGTACATGCCGACCACATGGTAGGTCGAAGCATAAACGACGCGCTTGACCCCGGCTTTGCGGGCCGCCTCGAAGACATTGTAAGTGCCGACGATATTGGCATCGAGCACGGTCTGCCAGCCGGCCTCCTTGGCCATACCGCCGAGATGCACGACGCCCGAAATATCTCGCGCCATCAACCGATCTACCGCCGCGCGGTCGGCGAGATCGGCGATCTCCACCACCCCGCCGTCCTCGGCCGGCCGGATATCGGTCGCAAGCACCGCCCTGCCCTTTTCGGCAAACCAGCGGCGCATATGGGTGCCGAGCCTTCCGGAAGCGCCGGTCAGCAATATGGTGGACATGGAAACTTCCTTATTGCGGGGCGTCTGCGCGGAGGCGCGGATCCGGCCGCGGCACGGCGCCTATCAGGTTTTGCGTATAGGCGTGCTGCGGGTTTTCGCAAATCTGCACCACGTCTCCAACCTCGACGATCTTGCCGTTCTTCATCACTGCCACCCGGTCGCAGAAATAGCGGATGACCGAAATATCGTGGGAAATGAACAGGTAAGATAGGCCGTATTCGTTCTGCAGATCGCGCATCAGGTCGAGCACCTGGTGGCGGAGCGATACATCGAGCGCGGACGTCGGCTCATCGGCAATGATGAGGCGCGGACGCACCGCGACAGCACGGGCGATGGAAATGCGCTGCCGCTGACCACCCGAAAAGGCATGCGGATAGCGGTCGCCGATGTCGGGCGGCAGGCCAACGCGCGAAAGCAGCTCGGAAACCCGATCCATCATCTGCCGCTCGGTCATGTCGGTATTGGTCCGCAGCGGCTCCGAAATGGTCTGGTAGATGGTCATGCGCGGATTGAGCGAGGAATGCGGGTCCTGAAACACCATGCGCACTTCGCCATAAAGCGACTTCATGCCGGCCTTGTTGAGCGTGGCGATATCGACCGGCTCGCCATTGCTCGGCCAATACATCACCTGCCCCCCGGTCGGATCGTAGACGCGCAAGAGCGTGCGCCCAAGGGTCGTCTTGCCAGAGCCGGATTCCCCCACGACACCGACCGTCTCGCCTTGGTTGATGGTCAGGCTCACCCCATCGATGGCCTTCAGATAGTTGGTGGGCCGCCCCATGAAGCCGGCATTGAGCGGAAAGTGCAGCTCGAGGTTCTCGATTTTGGCGATCGGCTCTTCCGCCGCCGGACGCGGCGGGCGTGGTGCGGGGGTTTCGAGTTTTAGCACGGAACCTAGTAGCGCCCGCGTATAGGGCTGCTGCGGGCGTTCGAAGAGATCGAAGACACTTGCCTCCTCGACCTTTTGGCCTCGAAACATGACCATGACACGATCGGCAATCTGGGCGACGACGCCCATATCATGGGTGATGAACAGCACGGCCATGCCGCGATCCCGCTGCAATTCGCGGATCAGCGACAGGATTTCGGCTTGGGTCGTGACGTCGAGCGCCGTGGTCGGCTCGTCGGCAATCAGGATTTCCGGATTGCACGACAGCGCCATGGCGATCATCGCCCGCTGCCGCATGCCGCCGGAAAATTCGAAGGAATAGCGGTCGAGCGCCTTTTCGGGCTCTGGAATGCGCACCCGGCCGAGGAGAGCCGCCGCGCGCTTGCGCGCCTCTTCCTTGCTGACCTTTTCGTGCAGCAGAATGGTTTCGACGATCTGGTGGCCGATGGTGTGCACCGGCGACAGGCTGGTCATCGGCTCCTGAAAGATCATGGCGATGCGCCGGCCGCGTACTTCGCGGATGGCAAGGCCCCGGCTGCCAAGTTTGACGATATCAACCTCGCCCGAGCTGGTGTCGAGCAGGATCTGCCCGCCGGTAATGGCGCCGGGCTTGGCCACCAATTGCAAAATGGCGCGGGCCGTCACCGATTTGCCCGAGCCGCTCTCGCCCACGACGCAGAGCGTCTCGCCGCGTTTCAGGTCAAAGCTCACATCCTTGACCGCGTGGACCACGGATTTCTGGATCGGGAAATCGACCGAGAGATTGCGGACTTTCAGAATGGTTTCGTCTGACATGACCGGCTCACTTGGCATAGGGGTCGGCAGCGTCGCGGACGCCATCGCCGAGGAAATTGAGGGCCAGCACCGCCACGACCACGCAGACCCCTGGCACAAACTGCCACGGTGCCTGGGTGATGGCGCGCAGGTTCTGCGCGTCCTGTAACAGCACGCCCCAACTGACGATGGGCGGCTGCAGGCCCAGCCCCAAGAAGCTCAGCGCCGTTTCCGCAAGGATCATGTTGGGAATGGCGAGCGTAATGGCGGCAATGATGTGCGAGTAGAGCGAAGGCATCATGTGACGCATGATGAGGCGGAATTCGCTGACCCCATCGAGCCGCGCGGCGATAACAAAGTCCTCGCGGCGGAGACTAAGAAAGCGGCCACGCACGACACGGGCAATTTCGGTCCAGCCGATCAGCGAGAGAATGATCAGAATGGCGAAATACACCTGTAGCGGCGGCCAATCCTTGGGCATGGCGGCGGCAAGACCGAGCCAGAGCGGAATGGTGGGCACCGAGCGGATAAACTCGATGACGCGCTGGATAACCCGATCGACAAGACCACCGCGATACCCGGAAATACCGCCCAGGATCAGGCCGATAATGAGCGAGAACGTCACGCCGACAAGTCCGATGGACATGGATATGCGCGTGCCGTGAATGGTGCGGCTCAAGAGATCTCGGCCGAGACGATCACCCCCGATCAGGAAGAACGGATCGGCCTTGTCGGTAGGCCCGAGAAAATGCCGGTTAGCCTCCCAGATACCCCAGAACTTGTAGGGCTGCCCCTCGACGAAAAAGCCGATGGGAATGACCTTGTCAGGATCAGGCTGGAACAGGCGCCGAAAACTCTTGGGATCGACCTGGCTCTTGTAGCCAAGGACATGCGGGGCGAAGCGCGTGCCGTCCTCATCCGTCAGGAACAGATGGATTTGCTGCGGCGGCGCGAAAGTGTAGCGCGGGTCAAACTTGCCGGGATCGTACGGCGCCAGAAACTCGGCAAAGGCAGCCACAAGATAGATTAGCACCACGACGACGAGTGCCACCATAGCCAGCCGATGGCGGCTGAACTTGTGCCAGATCAGCGCCCATTGGCTGGCAGCAACAAGGCTGCCGGCATGCACCTGTTGATCGAGAAGAGCCGCCTCCCCGGCGGTGTCGATGGGCGCGCTCATGACAGACGAATCCGCGGATCGGAAATAGCAAGAAGGATGTCGGAGATCAGGGTACCGATGAGCACCAGCCCGCCGGTGAGCAGGATGAAGGCGCCGGCCAGATACATGTCCTGGCTCTTGAGCGCCTGTAGCAGCAGGGGCCCGGCCGTCGGCAGGTTGAGAACGGTGGACACGATGAGCTCGCCAGAAATCAGGGCCGGAAGCACCCAGCCGATGGTGGAAATGAAGGGATTGAGCGCCACGCGCACCGGATAGGTCAGCACCAGCCTGCCTTCGGGAAGGCCCTTAGCGCGAGCGGCCTCGACATAGGGTTTGTGCAACTCATCGAGCAGATTGGCGCGCATGATGCGGGTCAGCGCCGCCGTGCTGCCGAGGCCAATGACGAGAATGGGAATCCAGGCGTGCTGGAGAAAATCCCACACCTTCGCAAGCGAAAGCGGCGCATTCTCAAAGGCCGGCGAGAAGAGCCCGCCCACCGACACCCCGAACCACATGGTCGAGATATAGAGAAGCACGATGGCGACAAGGAATTCGGGCACCGCCGTCGCGAGAAAGGCAAAGGTGGTCGTGAGATAATCGATGACCGAATATTGCCGCACCGCCGAGATGATGCCGATGGGCAGCGAAACCGCCCACATGGTGATCAGCGTCAGGAAAGAGATGAGCGCCGTCATGCCCATGCGACCCCAGACCAGTTCGGTCACCGGCTGGTTCCACTCAAAACTCTGGCCGAAATCGCCGCGGACAATGCCGCCGATCCATTTGACGTATTGCACGGCGAGGTTTTCACCCAGGCCATAGCGTTCGCGGAGATTAGCAAGCACGGCACTGTCGACGGCTTCGCCAGTCTGCGCGATCTGAGCGGCATAGGTCGAAACATAGTCTCCGGGCGGCAGCTGGATGACGGTGAAGGCGAGTATCGAGATCGCAAACATGGCCGGGATCATTCCGGCGACCCGTTTGAGAATAAAGATCAGCATGGGCAGCGATCCCTTGGTCGAGGAACCCGGCCGGAAGAACCGGCCGGGCGGGGATGCGGTTAGTTCTTGAAGTAGAACTGCTCGGTATTGAGCGTGCCCGGATCGGGGTGAATCCAGCCCGTTGGCGTATCCGCCGGCACGTTGCCGAGATTGTTGGAGACCACTGCAAGGCCCGGAATGGCCGTGCTGATGCCAATCTGGTAGAACTGGTCGGCCGTTATCTCGAGTAGCTTCTGGAAAAGTTCTGCCTGCTCGTCAGCGTTCGAAGTAGCCTTGATCTGGTCGTAGAGCGCCCACTGCTCCTTGACGTAATCGGGCGGCTCGGTGCCGCCGTCGCCGATATAGTATTTTGCCCAGTCGACGGCGAAGTTGGACTCGGTCGAGAAGGGAAAGTAGTCGCGCGGATCGATGAAGACGTCGATGCCGCCGGACGTGGCGCCCCAGACGACGATATCGTGCTGGCTCGCGGTCTTTTCTTCATAGAAGCGGGTGCGATCCTGAGCGGAGAAGCGCGCGTCGATCCCCACGGCCTGCCAGTATTGCACCAGCAGTTCCGCCGCGTCGGCATTGGCGCCAAGCGCTGTCACGGCAGCGACATTGACCACCAGCGGACTGCCATCGGGCGCGAGGCGGAGACCGTTGCCGCCACGCTTGTCGAGACCGATCGAGTCGAGCAGACGATTGGCCTCGTCGACATCGTACTCGAGATATTGGGTGGCCAGCCGCTCGTTGTAGAACGGCGTGCCTTTGCGCGGCGTCACCTGCTGCGGCGTCCCCTGCCCCAGGAACAAGGTGTCAATAATAGCGACCCGATCCAGGGCGTGCGAGAGCGCCACGCGGAAATCCTTGTTGCCAAAGATCTCGGCCTTCAGCGGATCATGCGAGTTGAGATTGACTGAAATGGCCAGCGAATTGCCGACACGGGACTCGCGCGGGGAAATATAGAAATTACCCGCTTCCGTGCCTTCCGCCAGAACCGGCAGGTTCGCCGTATTGGCTGTGTGGCGCACTTCATAGTCGATTTCGCCGGCCAGAACGCTGAGCAGCAGCGTCTGGGCTTCGGCATTCACCGAAATGCTGAGCCCATCGATGTAGGGAAGCTGGTTTCCGGCGGTATCGACCTTCCAGTAATAGGGATTGCGCTCGAACGAAACGCGTGTGGCGCCAGCCACATAGGGGTCGGTAATGCGCCAGGCTTCGAGCGTCGGCCGCTCCGGATTGCGCCAGCGCTGGATGTTCTCGATGCCGACGCCGCACATATTGGTCATATGCTCGGCCCAATCGGCAACGCCGGCCGCCTTGGCATTGGCGTCTGCATCCGGGTTGTATTTGGGCATGAACTGGCTGCAATAGGCCTTGTTCAGCAGCGCCAGCTGCACGCCATAGACGCTGGCGGCATTGATGATGAAAAGCCCGTTGGGCTTGGTCCAGGAAATAGTGAATTCAGTTGGCGAAGTCACTGAAATCGTGGGCAATTCACCCTCGACCGTCAGCCAGCCCGGCTTGGTCGGAAAGAGCTTTGTGTCGGGCAGGACGTCTTCGATGAAGAAGGCGATGTCATCGGCGGTGAATGGGCTGCCGTCAGACCATTTCATGCCCTCGCGCAGGGTGAAGGTGAAGGACTTGCTATCCTCGCTGGCCGTGTAAGCGCTTGCAATATTTGGGTAAACGTCGCCAGACCAGTCGGCGTCCCAAGTGAGCAGCGGCTCGTAGCCGAAATAGGTGAAGAGCATGTTGCGGTCATTGCCGCCCACCATGCCGCCGCGGAAGGTGCCGCCATACTTGCCGACTTCGCTGACGGGAGTGACGACGCGCGGATCGGACCCGAGGCGCTCGGCTACGGGTGGCAGGTCCAGCCCGTCGAGAGCCGGAGACTGTTGATATTGCTGCGCAAATGCTGCGACGCTCCCCAGCGTCACAAGCGAGATTCCCGCCAGGGCGGCTACCCTCAAATGTTTCAATTTTCCCTCACATCAGACTGATTTCACCGGCGGCTATACCGTTCCGGGCAATTGCTGAGGCCCGCACTCTTGTATGACTGCAATTACAATGTCAACAATCAATCATACTTCTTTTGGAACACACATCATCACGTGCCGTTGACAGCTCCATTTCGGGCATGCATACAGAAAGAAGTATGACTAATCGCCCCGCAGGAGGCCGGACGTGAATTTCGACGAACTCAAGACCAAGATCGGCTCGGGCCTCTTGTCATTTCCGGTGACGGACTTCGATGCGGACGGGGAGTTCGATCGCAAGTCCTACGCCAAGCGGCTGCAGTGGCTATCGTCCTACGACTCGGCAGGCCTTTTCGCGGCGGGCGGCACGGGCGAATTCTTTTCGATCGGCTATGACGGCGAATATGACGACATAATCGCCACGGCGGTGAGCAATGCCGCGCCCGGGGTGCCGGTACTGGCCGGCGTCGGCTATGGTACGCGCATGGCGGTCGAGCTGGCAAAGCGCGCCGAAAAGGCTGGCGCCGCCGGCATTCTGGTGCTGCCGCACTACCTGATGTTCGCCGAGCAGGAGGGCATCATTGCCCATATGAAGGCGATCTGCGACGCGGTCGAGATCGGCGTCATCTACTATGCGCGCGACAATACCCGCCTGACGCCGCAATCCCTCGCCAAGCTCGCCGAGATGTGCCCGAACCTGATTGGCTACAAGGACGGCATTGGCGACCTGCAGCTGATGGTCAAAATCTCCAGCCTGATCGGCGACCGGATGGTGCATATCGGCGGCCTGCCCACGGCCGAAGTCTTTGCCCAGCCCTATCTCGAAATGGGCGTCACCACCTATTCCTCGGCCGTGTTCAACTTCGTGCCGGAACTGGCCCTGCGCTTCTACAAGGCCGTGCGCACTCGCGACACGGCGACCATCGAGGGCCTGCTGAAATCCTTTTACCTGCCGCTCATCGAGTTGCGGGATCGCAAGCGAGGTTATGCGGTGTCGATGGTCAAGGCGGGTGCAGATCTCGTTGGCCGTGGCGCCGGGAAGGTGCGCAGCCCGCTTACGGAATTGACCGGCGAGGAACGCGAGGAGCTTTCGAAACTCATTGCTGCCAACCGCTAACACCAACGCGCCCTCCCTGCGCCA
>NZ_JAFKHD010000437.1 GCF_017307565.1 Devosia sp. | reverse complement strand
GGCATGGTGAGGACGATCGACCGCACGATAGCCCGACTGACTGGAGAACAGGACATGAAGGACAACGATCTTTATGCGGGGCTGGTGACGCCCGAAAAGCAGGCCGAATACGAGGCCTGGCTCGTCGCGCGGTTTGGTGGCGACATGGAGCAGCGGATCGTGGAAAGCCGGAAGGCATTCGGCGGACTGGACGAGGCGGTGCTCGCAGCCATGATGGCGGAACTGAAGGCGGTCGAAGAGGCGCTGGCCGAAGGGTTCAAACGCGGCGTGCCGCCACAGGCTCGCTCACTTGATCCAGCCATCGAGGCGCATCGCCGCTGGGTGGAGGCCGCCTGGGGCAGGGAGTGCGGGCCAGAGGCCTATGCGGGGCTGGCCGATGCCTACGAGCATCCCGATTTCCAGAAGCGCTATGAGGCGATCGAGCCGGGGTTTGGCGCGTTCCTCGTTGCGGCGATGCGCGCCTGGGCGCGGCGGCAGGGCTAGGCTTCGGAACGAAAAAAGGCGGCCCGAGGGCCGCCTTTTGATTGGGTTCGCCGCTGTTTACCGGGCGAAGGGGACGTTGGCGCGCAGGCTGTCGCCGGATTCGACATAGACCACTTCGAAGGCGACGTTGATCGCGTCACCATTGAGGGCGATCTGGGCAGAGATGCTCATGTCCTTGCCATCTTCGTCGGGCTTGCGTTCACGCAGGTTGAAAACGAGACCGCCGCCGCGCTTCTGGCCGACGGCGATGCCGCTGAACGTGGCGTTCGAGGTCATGGCTGCTTCGTAGCGCTTCGAGGCGTCGACATAGGCAATGGTGCCGGCAACCGAAAGGTTGGAGCCCGCCAGCGTGCAGCGGCCGGAATAATTGATCTTGTCCTGATTGCCCTGCGAGAGGGACAGGCGGCAGACGACGGTTTCGGTGGCTGCGCCAACGAGCGTACCGCGACCGCGCCACTCACCGATATAGGATTTCAGAAGGGAAACTTCGGCCGGACCGGCAAAGGCTGGCGCCGCGGCAAAGCTGGACGAGAGCAGGAGACCTGCCAGTGCAGCCGCACGGGACAGGGGTCCAAGAAAGGTCATAGTGCAAAGCCTCCAAGTGTCACAACGAGCCCCCCGGCTGGTTATGGCTGATCCAATAGCAAATCCTGTGAGATTCGGTGTTGCGTTTTCGTTATGCCAGGCGCGCCGAGGCCCCAAAACCGGGGCCTCACGCGGTTCTGGGGGCAGGGACCTCGCCCTCCGTTCCGCCCTCACCGGTGACCGTATCGCCCATCGGATCGTCGGGCGTTGCGTCATGGTCGGCAGTCCGCACGCGGATATTGCCCAGCGGATAGAAGAACTTGCCACCAGCCAGCAACAGGGCGGGCAGGATGAAGAGGTCGCCCAGAACGGCGAGAGCCAGAGTGATGACAAAGAGCGAGCCGAATAGGGCCACCTGCGGCAGCTCGGAGAACATGATGATCGCCGTGCCTGCGCAGAGGATGATGGTGGTGGCAACGATCGCCCCGCCGATGCGCAGCAGCGTGTGCTTGACCGCATCCTCGTGTGTTCGCCGTTCCTCGCGCCTGCCGTGGAGATAATGCGAGAGGAAATGCACTGTGTCGTCGACCGCGATGCCGAAGGCGATGGTGAGGGCGATAACCGTGGTCAGTTGCAGCCCCGAGCCTGAATACCAGAGCCAGGCCTCGGTCCCGAGGATCGGGAAGAGGTTGGGTATGGCGGACGCAAGGGCCACGCGGAACGACTGGAAGGCAAAGCCGATCAGGGCGAGGTTGACGAGAACGCTGACTGTCAAATCGAGCTGCAGGCCACGCACGATGTCGTCGGTTGCAAAGGTCGTCAGAACGCGGAAGCCGCCGACCTCGGCATCATTGATGCCCGCAGCGGTGAGTTCGGTCTCGATAGTGGCGACGAGTTCCTTGAGCACATCGCTATCGATGATGGTGGGCATGAAGCCGGTCACCAGCGCCTGCGAGCCATCGTCGGTAACAAAACGGCGACGCATGAACGGGCCGACCGCCTCGAGCACCTCGCCGCGGGTGAAGCCGGCCTCGGTATAGTTGCTCATGCTGGCGGCGGAGATCACCTTGTTCTCGCCGAGCTCCTTTTCGAGGATCTGGTGGACCAGCTTGATGCGCTGGAAATCGACCTCGCCCACGTCCGGATTGTGCTCGATGAGCGGGACACGAACATAGAGCGGCGCCACACCGCCCACACCTTCGTCGATGTTTTCGGCCGCAGTCAGCGCGGTCGATTCCGTGGCGACGAAGTCCTCGAAGGAAAAGCGCGGCTGGATGAGGAAATAGGGGATGAGCAGCAGCAGCGTGGTGATGATGCCGGCAATAGCGATCTGGCGGCCGAAGCGGCTGGCGAGGAACCAGCTGAGGGGCAGGGGCGCGGTAAGGACCACGCTCGACTTGGGCGGTGCCTTGAAGCCCAGGCGCACCGCGAGCTTCAGCAGTAGCGGCTGGAAGGTCATGGTGCAGGCAAAGAGCAGGAACGAGCCTATTGCGCCCGCCATGGAGAATTCGCGGATGCCCTGGCCCGGCGTGAGCGAGAGCGAAGCGAAGCTGACCATGGAGATCAACATGGTGAGGGCTGTGGCGGGGCCGACGAGTTTTATCGTCGCATCGACCGCCTTGTTGGGCTCCATGCCGTCTCGCCAATAGGCCAGCCAGTTGAAGGTGAAGAACATCGACTCGGCAAAGGAGACCACCAGCACCAGCGTGGTGACGATGATGGTGAGGAAGGAGAACGAGCCGAAGAACAGGAGGATAATGCCCATGGACCACATGACCGCGAGGAACGGCGTGGCGGCGACAATGAGGGCGCCGGCAATGGAGCGCAGGGCGAGAAGCGCGATGAGCGAGCCGAGGGCAAAGCCATAGACGGTGAACTTCACCTGGTCGTCCACCGCTGCATTGAGCATTTCGGTGGTCCAGACCGGCGGGCCGGTGATCTCGATGGAGATATCGTCGCTCTGGAACGGCGCGATGGTGGCGCGCAGGTTCTCGATCATGGCCTTGGCGCCGCGTTCGGCCACCATTTCCTGATTGGGGAACATGATCAGCACCACGCCATCGAGATCGGGCGTGATGAGATTGCGCATCATTGGATCGTTTTGCTGCAGATCCATGAGGGCGAAAGCGACTTCGTCGGCCGTCTGCAGACCCTCGGGCACGGCGGGCTCGGACCCGCCATTGGCCGAGGGTTTTCTCAGCGTGAAGGGCGACATGGTGCCGATGGCGAAGTCGTTCAGCTCCAGCTCGAAGGCGAGGTCGCGGACTTGCTCGATGATAGCCGGCTCGGCCAGGCGCTCGGAATTGACGAGGATATAAAGGTCGTTCTCGAAGGTGCCGAAGGTTTCCGACAGGTGCTCATAGGCGTCGTAATAGTGCCCGGAATGGGCGTAGACGCGCAGCAGGTCCCCATCGACATTGGCCTTGGGGATCTGCGTGAAGCAGAGGACAGAGAAGAGCAGGACTGCCACCGCCATGAGGCGCGGATGGCGTACCGTCGCCAGTCCCATGTGCTCCAGGCCAAAGCCGATGGAACGATCATAGGTGAGGCGGGCCAGGACACGCTTGAACCAGGAGGGAGAAGACACGAGGAACCCGACTCCGCAAATGAGGCGACAATCTGGTCAAATCTCTATGTGTTTCGCCCGGGTGCGTCCAGCGGTCGCAGGGGTTTGAACTATGTGGAGCGCCGGCCGATTAGTTTGGCGCACGGTTCGGCGGAAAGTGTTGCGTGGCGGGCACTGTCCCCGCCCTCATTCACCCTTGTGGGGAGGACTGAGGGCGGGGCGAGTGGGCAACTACTAGAGGCCGAGGGCTGCCTTGCTGGCGGCGAGGAAGTCGGCATAGGCAGTCGGCTTGCGGCCGGAATAACGCTCGACCACATCGGTGACAACGCCGTGGAAGCCTGTGACGGCATCGCGCTGGAAGGCGACGAGGGCGGCGGCGAACGGGGCGGGCAGGCCGGCGGCGACCATGCCCTGCTGCAGATGTTCTGGCGTCAGGGCGACGACGTCAATCTTCTTGCCGCTGAGCTGGCTGAGGAGCGCGGCGCGCTCGACATTGGTGATCGGGGCAGGGCCGGTCACATCCTCGATCGCCTTGCCTTCTGCGGAGAGGAGTGCGCCGGCAGCGGTGCGGGCGGTATCGGCGCGGGTGACATAGGACGTGCCGCGATCACCGATCAGGCCGAAAAGCTGGCCCGAGGCGACGACCTGGGCGGCCTCCATGAAGATGTTTTCGGCATACATGTGATTGCGCAGAATGGTGAAATCCAGCCCGCTGGCGGCGATGGCAACCTCGGTCCAGAAGTGCTCGGGGTTGAGACCGGCATCGGCATTGGGGCGCGCGGCCGGGGCCGAAGTATAGATGATGTGCTTTACGCCGGCGGTCTTGGCGGCCTCGATGATGGCCTGCTGCTGGGCGGTGCGGCGACCGACGGCATCGGTGCTGACGATCAGGAGGCGTTCGACGCCGGCAAGGGCGGCCGGCAGGGTGGACGCGTCGTCAAAGTCAAGCTTGCGGATTTCGGCGCCCTTGGCGGCCAGGTCCTGAAGCTTGGACGGATCACGGGTGCCGGCGATGACCTTGGTGGCGCCGCGGGCCAGCAACTCCTCGACGGCGAGGCGGCCCAGCTTGCCCGAAGCGCCCGTGACCAGCAGGGTCGAATTGGTGAATTTGCTCATTTGTACTCTCCATTGCATGGCGACACAGTTCGACCCGACTTGTCCGCCACTCCGGCGGAGAGTAAGTATCGAAAGGAGAGTGCTATCTAGTGGTCCCAACGGGCCATGAAAAGGAGGCACTTTTTCGGGTGAAGATTACCTCGAGGTAAGTGCATGCAAAACGATCTGGAAACCGCGGCCACCTTTGTGCAGCGCTGGAGCGAGGCGGCGGCGGGCGGCAATACGGCGCGCTGCACGGTGCGCAACATCCTCGACAAGGTCGGCGACAAGTGGAGCATGCTGCTGGTCATGACGCTCGCCTCTGGCCCCAAGCGCTTCAACGAGCTGCATCGGCAGGTGCCTGACATTTCGCAAAAGATGCTGACGCAGACGCTGCGCGATCTGCAGCGGGACGGGCTCGTGGCACGGCAGGTTTTTGATACCCAGCCGCCCGCCGTGGAATATCGGCTGACCGGGCTCGGAGAGTCGCTGATCGTGCCGCTGGGGTTTCTTATTAATTGGGCCGACGAGCATTTTTCCAGGATCGACGCGGCGCGGATTGCTTATGACATGAAGTGAGAAGGCACAGGCGCGTGGTGCTCCACCCCCTCCCAGCCTCCCCATCTAGGGGAAGGTGCCATATCGAGTATTTGACGAGATATTGCCTCACTCGCCAGCCAGACACCTCCCCCTAGATGGGGGAGGCTGGGAGGGGGTGATGGGAGCACCTATTTCTTTGGAAAGACCAGCCGATCAATCGTCATGGTCCAGCCGGCGAGCATGCCGGTGGACATCCATTCTGCTGTCTGCGGCTCGGTGAGCTGATCGGGAAGCTCGACGCGAAAGATCATCTGGGTGCCGTCAGCGACGTCGCGGAACAGGATGGTCACCTGTGGGGACTGATCGAGATTTTCCGGATCGATTTTCGGCCAGCCATCGACGGCGCCCCAGGTGAAGACGAGTTTCCGGCCCGGTTCGATCTCGCGAAAAATGCCGCCGGTCATATAGCGGGTTTCGGCATTGACGATCATCTCCTGCCGCCAGGAGCCGCCGACGCGCAGATCGACCTTGACCGGCAGGTCGCTGGTGAAACCGGGGTTGAAGAACCAGCCGAGGTTCTGCGGCTCCGTCAAGGCAGAAAAGACCATGTCGGGCGGCGCTTCAAAAGTGCGCGTGAGGGTAAAACCCCGGCCGAGGGAAAAGGTGGGTTCAGTCATGGCTTGTCCTCCTCTTTGGCCTTGGCGGCCATCATGGTTTTCAGCTGGGCATCGAGCGCGTCGAAGCGCTGGGAGAAGAATTCGCGATAAGTCGCGAGCCAACCGTCGGCCTCTTCGAGCGGCGCGGCATTGAGCCGGCAGGGACGGAACTGCGCGGATTTTTCGCGCGTGATGAGGCCGGCGGTCTCAAGCACCTTCAGGTGTCGCGATACGGTCGGCAGCGCCAGCGCAAAGGGCTCGGCAAGCTCGGTGACCGTGGCGGGACCTTCGGCAAGTCGCTTAAGCATGGCGCGACGGGTCGGATCGGCAAGGGCGGCGAATGTTGAGGTCAGGTGATCTTGCATTTGCGTATTTAGCTAATGATGCAAATACACTGCGCCTGGCCATGCCCGCTGTCAAGCCAGGTGCGCGGCGCGAGGGCGGCTGCTAGGGTGTCCGCGCCCTGGGGGAGGCAAAATGCGTCGTTTGCTGCTCGTCGTTTTCTGGCTGTTCGTGGTTTTCGTGGTGCTGGTCGGCGCTGCGTGGTTCTGGGCGCGGCCTGATCGTCCGTCCGACTTCTACCGGTCGGCCAAGCCAGAGGGCGCGCCGGGGACATTGCTGGCCGTAGAGCCCTATACGCTCGACGTGCCCGAGACGGCCGACGCCTGGCGTATTCTCTATGTGACGACGCGGATCGACGGTGCGCCGGCGCTCGGGAGCGCAGTGGTCATGGTGCCCAAGGGTACGACCGGGGCGTTGCACGCGATTACCTGGGCGCATGGCACGACAGGTGCGGCGCCTGGCTGCGGGCCATCGGTGGTGGCGCCATTCCACAACGTGCCGGCAGTGCCTGAGCTGCTCGCAAAAGGCTGGGCCTATGTGGCGGCCGATTACGTCGGGCTCGGCACGGCAGGCGTGCATGCCTATCTCGTGGGTGACGACGCGGCGCGGTCGGTGCTCGATTCCATGCGCGCGGCGATGCAGATGGCGGAGGTCGATATCCTGCCGCAGACGGTCGTCTGGGGGCACTCGCAGGGCGGCAATTCGGCGCTGTGGACGGGCATGGTGGCAAAGGCCTATGCGCCCGAGATCGACGTGCTGGGTGTTGCAGCTCGCGCGCCGGCCTCGAACCTGCCCAAGATGGTCGACGCGGCGCAGGGCAGCATGTTCGGCAAGATCGTCTCAAGTTACCTGCTGCAAGGCTATGCGGCGAGCTATGCCGACGTCCGGGTGGCGGACTACGTCTCGCCGCTCAGCGCCCTGGTGCTCTCCGATATTGCCGGGCGCTGCTCGCTCGACGCCAAGGCGCTGGTTTCTTTTGCCGAGCTCGCTTTGCTGCCCGGCGACCTCTTCGGCATGAATATCGACGCTACCCCGCTCGGGGCACGGCTGGCCGAGAATGTGCCGGCGGGGCCCTATGACATGCCGGTACTGCTTGGGCAGGGCGTCGATGACGAAATCGTCTACGAACCGATGCAAACCGGCTTTGCCAAAGGCCTTTGCGACGAGGGAACGAACCTGATCTACCGGCGCTATGAGGGGCGCGACCACGTCTCGTTGGTCAAGGCGGATTCGCCTGCGGCCGCCGATATGGTGGACTGGACCAGCGGGCGTTTTGCCGGCGAAGTGGCCACCCCGGATTGCGCCGGCCCCTAGGGCAAGGCTCTCCACAGCCTATTGGGGTGGAAATTGGCTTTTTGAGCCGAAATAGACTACATGTTGGGTAAGAAAAACCAACGTAGAATCACAACGTGACAGATACGCCCGAAGGTGCGGCCGGCAGCATGCCCGGCTCCGACATCGCTCCGATCTACATCACCGACGAAATGCGCAAGAGCTATCTCGATTACGCCATGAGCGTGATCGTCAGTCGCGCGCTTCCCGATGTCCGCGACGGTCTGAAGCCTGTGCACCGCCGTATCCTGTTCTCCATGAGCGAGAACGGCTACGAGTACAACAAGCCCTTCCGCAAGTCGGCGCGTGTCGTCGGCGACGTGATCGGTAAGTATCACCCCCACGGCGACCAGTCGGTCTATATGGCCTTGGTGCGTATGGCGCAGGATTTCGCCATGGGCGAGATGCTGGCCGAGGGCCAGGGCAATTTCGGTTCGGTCGACGGCGATATGCCGGCTGCCATGCGTTATACCGAAGTCCGCATGCAGAAGATCACGGGCTTCATGCTCGACGATCTCGACAAGGACACGGTCGATTTCCGCGACAACTATGACGGCTCCGAACGCGAGCCGACCGTGTTGCCAGCGCGTTTTCCCAACATGTTGGTCAACGGCGGCGGCGGTATCGCGGTGGGCATGGCCACCAATATTCCGACGCACAACCTCGCCGAGACGATCAACGCGGCTGTGGCCGTGCTTGATAATCCCAGCATCACCACCGAGGAACTGCTCGAACACCTGCCGGGTCCGGATTTCCCGACTGGCGGCATCATTCTCGGCCGTGCAGGCATCCGCCAGGCCTATGAGACGGGCCGCGGCTCGATCATCGTGCGTGGCCGCTCGACCGTCGAGGAAGTGCGCAAGGAACGCGAAGCCATCGTCATCACCGAGATTCCGTATCAGGTGAACAAGGCGGCCATGGTCGAGCGCATTGCCGAGCTGGTGCGCGAGAAGCGCATCGAAGGCGTGGCCGACCTGCGCGACGAATCCAGCCGCGAAGGCATGCGCGTCGTCGTCGAAGTGAAGCGCGATGCGCTGCCCGACGTTGTGCTCAACCAGCTTTACCGCTTCACCGCGCTGCAGTCGTCGTTCGGCTGTAACTTCGTGGCGCTGAACGGCGGCAAGCCGGAGCTGATGAATCTCAAGCAGATTCTCGATGCCTTCATCGCCTTCCGTAAGGAAGTGGTGACGCGTCGCGCCCGGTTCCTGCTCAACAAGGCCCGTGACCGCGCCCATATCCTGGTCGGTCTCGCTGTTGCTGTCGCCAATATCGACGAAGTCATTGCGCTGATCCGCACCGCGCCCGATCCGGCGACCGCGCGCGAGCAGTTGATGACCCGCCGCTGGCCAGCTGCGGACGTCGCTCCGCTGATCCGGCTGATCGACGACCCGCGTCACCGCATCAACGAAGACGGCACGTTCAATCTTTCCGAAGAACAGGCCCGCGCCATTCTCGAACTGCGTCTGGCTCGCCTTACGGCACTGGGCCGCGACGAAATCGGGGAAGAACTCAACGGCCTCGGCGCCGAAATCGAGGACTATCTCGATATCCTGCGCTCGATCGATCGCGTCCGCGCCATCATCCGCGAGGAACTCGAGTCCATCCGCGACGAGTTCGGTTCGCCGCGCCGTACGGAAATCTCCGATCACGCCGCCGACTTCGACGATGAAGATCTCATCGCCCGCGAAGACATGGTCGTGACCGTGAGCCATGCCGGCTACATCAAGCGCGTTCCGCTCTCGACCTATCGGGCGCAGAACCGCGGCGGCAAGGGCCGTTCGGGCATGTCGACGCGCGAAGAGGACTTTGTGGCGCGGCTGTTCGTAGCCAATACCCACACTCCGGTGCTGTTCTTCACCAGCCGCGGCATTGCCTACAAGCTCAAGGTCTGGCGCCTGCCGCTTTCGGCCGCCAATGCCAAGGGCAAGGCGCTGATCAACATCCTGCCGCTCGAGCAGGGTGAACGCATCACCTCAATCATGCCGCTGCCTGAGGATGAAACCTCGTGGGGCAACCTCGACATCATGTTCTCGACGACGCGCGGCACGGTTCGCCGCAACTCGCTCGCTGACTTTGTCGAAGTACGCCAGAACGGCAAGATCGCCATGAAGCTCGACGAGGGCGACGAGATCGTCGGCGTCGACACCTGCACGGTGAATGACGACTTGCTGCTGACCACGGCCCTGGGCCAGGCCATCCGCTTCCGCGTCGATGACGTGCGCCTCTTCAAGGGCCGCGATTCCATGGGTGTGCGCGGCATTCAGCTGGCCGATGGCGACAAGGTCATTTCCATGGCCGTCATCAACCACTCGGATGCCGATGCCGAACAGCGCGCTGCTTATCTCAAGATGAGCCGTGCGGTGCGCGGCGAGGCCGAGAGCGAAGAGACGACCTCTGACGAGGCCGATGTGGTCGCTGGCGCGCTGAGCCCCGAGCTCTATGCGCAGATGAGCGCCACCGAGCAGTTCATTCTCGCCATTTCCGAGAATGGCTATGGCAAGCGGACTTCCAGCCACGAATACCGGATCACCGGCCGCGGCGGTAAGGGTATCGTCGCCATGGCGGTCAACAAGCGCAATGGCAACCTGGTGGCGAGCTTCCCGGTGGAAGACGAAGACCAGATCATGCTCATCAGCAATGGCGGTCAAACCATCCGTCTGCCTGTGGGCGGCGACAAGCCGATCCGCATCGTCAGCCGCGGCTCGCAGGGTGTCATTGTCTTCGACACGGCCGAGGGCGAAAAGGTCGTTTCGGTGGAACGCATCAGCGAACCGGAAGGCGAAGAGGGCGATGACGTCGCCCCGCCGGCCGCCGAAGGCGGCGAAACCGAATAAGGATTTGGGGCGCTTCGGCGCCCCTTGTCTTTTCTGGTGGCCGGTGGCTTGCTCCTCGATGAGAGGAGACTCACCGTGTTCGATCTTGCAACGATCATTCCCTATCTCGGCGCCTGCTTTCTCCTGGCCATCGTGCCGGGACCGACCGTGACCGTCATCGTCGCCAATTCGCTGGCGCGTGGAACCGGGGCAGGGCTCGCCATCGTCGCGGGGACGCAAGCCGGGTTTCTGGTGATGACGATGGTCGTGGCACTGGGCATGCAGGCGCTGGTCGCGTTCATGGGCACGGCCTTTGACTGGATCAAGCTGATCGGTGCCGCCTATCTTATCTGGCTGGGCTTCAAGATGCTGCGCAGCAATGGCGACCTTGGCTCGGTAGAAGCCGAGCGGGGTAAGTCCAATCTTCGCACCGCAGGTGAGGGATTTCTCGTAATCCTTTCTAATCCAAAAGCTCTTATCTTCCTTGGCGCCTTCCTGCCGCAGTTCGTCGACGTATCGAAACCGACTTTTCCGCAGGTCATGGTGCTAGGGCTGTTCTTCATGCTCGTCGCCGGTTCGACCGATGCGATCTATGCCGTCGTGGCGGGCAGGGCGCGTGGGCTGTTGAGCGCTACGCGGGTGCGGCTGGTGTCGCGCATGTCGGGTGTCCTCCTGATGCTCGGCGGCGTCTGGTTGGCGCTGCAGAAGCGGGCCTGATGGAGATCTCCGATCTCAAGACTGCGCCTCAATATTTCGACGTCATCGCGGATCGCATCTGGAACGCGTGGTGGAAGCCTTCGGGGGCCGAGCTTGCCCAAGTGGAGGCGGCGCTTGCGGATGTCGTTGTATCCGACGTTTTTCCCTTCACGCTGGTTGGCGTTGAGAGCGAGGTTTTTGTCGGGACTGTCACCTGCATAGCGACGGATATAGAAGCGCGGCCGGAATTTGGGCCGTGCGTCGCCGCGCTTTGGGTCGAGCCGGATTGGCGGGGGCGGGGTGTCGCTGACCGGCTGGTCGATACGGCGCTGAAGCGGCTGCATGCCGCCGGATATGGACATGCCTATCTCGCCGCGCGCCGGCCCTTGCGCGCCTATTATGGTGGGCGCGGCTGGCTGTTGGTCGAAGAGGGTGTTGGCGCGGACCAACTCGATGTGTTCAATAGAGTTTTAGTTGAGGGAGCAGCATATGCCGTCGACACGAATTGAGACGCGACGCGGTTGGATCGACGGGCAGCGCGGCGCCGTGATCGAGGCAGTGCAGAAGGCGCTGATGGCGGCCTGACCGCCCGCCGCGCAAGGCGGCCCTGCGTGGGCCGTCGGGCGGCGCGGTTGACCGCCGCCTCGGCCGTGGCCATGAACGCCCGGCGCCGTCGACGCGGCGCTTCGGGGCAGAATGAGAGTTTTCGGCTACCCTTCCTCGCGATCGGCGATCCTGGGGCG
>NZ_JAFKHD010000436.1 GCF_017307565.1 Devosia sp. | reverse complement strand
GGGTCGTGCGTTCGGCCAGTTCGTTGGGAATGCCGGCGTCCTTGGAGGCGCGCTTGTCTTCGAGGTCGAGCTCGATCTGGCTGCACAGGCCCAGGGTCACCGGGTCCATGGCGGTCAGGTTGGCCGCGTTCCAGTGAGTGTTTTCACGCACGGATTCGATGGTCGACTTGGTGGTGCCCACGAGGCGCATGATCTGCGCGTCCTTGAGCTCGGGATGGTTGCGCACCAGCCACTTGATGGCATTGGGGCGCTCGTTGCGGCGCGAGATCGGGGTGTAGCGCGGACCCTTGCTCTTGACGGCGGCAACGCGGACCTTGGGATCGGAGAGCTTCAGGCGATAGTTGGGATCAGCCTCGCCCCGCTCGATCTCTTCCTTGGTCAGCTGACCGTTCTGGATCGGGTTCACGCCCATGATGCCCGATGCGACATCGCCATCGGCAATGCCCTGCACTTCAAGCGGATGCAGCGTGCAAAAGGCAGCGATCTGGTCGAAGGACAAGGCTGTATTGTCCACGAGCCAAACAGCGGTTGCCTTGGGCATAAGTAGGGGCTGGGACATGTTAAACTTCTCCTGCTGGCGCGGCCGGATTTCCTCCGGACCGCTCCGCCTCAAAAGCCAATGCTGAGGGGGAACTGCCAACAATATAGAGTTTTACCGAGATTTCCGCAACGCTGAAGTCAGGCCATAACCATCTATTGCAGCAATTTTTCTTGGGTCTGGCCGAAGTCGGTCAAAAGAACCAGCTTGCCGATATGGTTTCGGGCTTCCATTTGCTCATGGGCTTTGCTGGCATCTTGAAGCGCGAAGGTCGTGATCCTCGGCTTGGTCCGGCCTGGCAGGGACAGATGGAGCAGGAGCGAGAAGGCGATGCGCTCGGCGATGGCGGCCTTGGTCTCGCGCGGTTGTGGCCGCAGGGTCGAGCCGGAAAGGGTCAGGCCCTTGGCCATGATCAGGCGCAGGGGCACCGGCGCCGTGCCGCCGGCGAGGGTCGAGATGAGGACAATGTGGCCGCCCGGCGCAGCGGCGGCGACGTTGACCGCGGCCATATCGCCGCCGATGACGTCGACGATGCGATCGGCGCCGTGGCCATCGGTCAGGGCCATGACGCGTGCAGCGATGTCTTCGGTGCGATCGATGGTGGCGATGGCGCCGAGCGTCCTGGCGTAGGCAGCTTTTTCGGGGCTCGAGGTAACGGCTATGGCCTTGGCACCGAGGAGCGTGGCGATCTGGATGGCTGCGCCGCCGATGCCGCCGGAGGCGCCGTGGACGAGAACCGTCATGCCGACGGCCAGCCCGGCGCGCATCACGAGCGTCTGGGTGATCGTGAACCAGGTTTCGGGCAGGCTCGCGGCCTCGGCGAAAGTCCAGCCATAGGGCATGGGCAGGACCTGGCCTTCGGGCACGGCGACATATTCAGAGTAGCCGCCGCCATTGGTGAGAGCCATTACCCTTGCGCCGATGGAATGGCGCAGCGCGCCGGCGGCGCGGGCGACGACCGTGCCGGACACTTCAAGGCCGGGAAGGGGCGAGGCGCCGGGAGGCGGATCGTATTGGCCGCGCCGCTGCGCCAGGTCCGGGCCATTGACGCCCGCCGCTGCGACGCGGATCAGCACCTCGCCGGGCCCGACCTCGGGCAGGGGGAGCTGGGTAAGGCGGAGCGCATCGGGGCCGCCCGGCGCCGCGATATGGACGGCGGACATGGTGGGGGGGAAAGGCATAGGTTCGATCATGGCGCCATGCTGACGCAAAGCGGGCTTGCCCGGCAAGACCGGCGCGATAATCTTACGGGGCAAACTTTTCGGAGGCTGACATGATGGACGACGAAGAACAGCGCCGCAAAAGACCGGTGGCGCATGAAGTGGGCATGGTTCTGGACACGCTTTCGGTGTCCGAACTCGAACAGAGAATCGCCCTCCTCGAAGGCGAAATCGAGCGTCTCAAGGCGGCAATCGGGGCGCGCGGCGATACGCGCAAGGCCGCGGATGCTGCGTTCAAGTTCTGATCTTTCGACTGCCGCGCATCGGCCCCCGGCCGGTGTGGCGGCAGGCGATGGTCGAAACAAAACTGCATAAACTGCGGCGGATTAAGGTTAAGGAAGACTAAAGCTACGGGCGGCGCGGCGACTGGGTTAACACTTTCATAAGACGAAAGAGGTTCGGCCATGTCGTGGAATATTCTGGCGCTGCTCCTGGTTCTTGCGGCATCGGGCATCCTGTCGCTGGTTTTTGCGCTGCGCCTAGCCGGCGTCGAGGACGGCAGTCCGCTCAACGCGCCGTCTCCGGCCGATCCGATGGACGAGGCCTGGCAGACCGAGCCGGTGCAGACGTTCATGTGGCAGGTGCAGGTGGCGCGCTATTGGCAGCCCCCGTTCTGCCAGCGCTGAGCGCGGGGTGATTTGTCTGAGGGTTAAGAAATCGACTCCTGTTAACGCACAATTAAGACCTTGGGGTTAAGGTGTGGTTATTCAGATTTTTCTGGATTTTTCAGAGCGGTTCTCCCTCTGTTTGACGCCTCCCTGTTAACTTCGAGAGCCGTGGTTCACGGCTCTTTTCTTTTATGGGGGTATCGTTGGCGTGCGCGCGGCGGTTTTGTTCCCCACTTTCCACCGATTATACGACTTGTTGAGGCTAGTTTGGCTCGCGGGATGACGCTGGCGTGATTTCCGCCTAGCATGGCTGGGAAACGAGAGGCGGGATTCTATTGCTCGCCGTGACCCTTTGGTCCGCATCCTCGCGATGCGTTGAAAACTGGATTGGATCTGTGGCGGATAGTGGCGAAACCGGCAGTTCGGCTGTGGCGCTTGGGCCGCGTATTGCGGCATCGGGTGGCTTTGACCAGCTTTATCGCGAGGGCATGGGCCTGATCGAGGCCGTTGCCGCCTATCTCGATCAGGAAGGTCGCGAGGATAGCCGCCTGCTGCCGCGGGAGGCCTCCTTCCTCTACGCTACCGAATCCATGCGCCTGACGACCCGACTGATGCAGATCGCCTCCTGGCTGCTCTTGCAGCGAGCCGTCAACGAAGGCGAGATTTCGCGCGAGAATGCGCGCACTGAAAAGGAAAAGGTGCAGTTTTCGGCAACGCCCTCCGAGCGGGGCGGGCCGGGCTATGATCACCTGCCGGTCAAGCTGCGCGATTTCATCGATCAGGGCGATCGGCTTTTCGACCGGGTTACCCAGCTTGACCTGCTCGAGCGCGGCAAGATGCCTGAAGCTGCCTCAGGGCAGGTCAACGGTATTGCCGACCAGTTTTCACGGCTGCACGCGGCTTTCCGCAAGACGGAATAGGCATCAACGTCATTTTTGCACGGGCGCGTCTTCGCTCCAGAGCGCAGGCGGCTTGTCGCTGTCGCTGCGCTCGCCTTGTACGTCGCGCTGACACGGGCGCTGAAAACAAAAAAAACCCGGCACGAAGCCGGGCTTTTTCGAATTCTGTTGCCAGAACCGTTTCTTAGAGGCCGAGGCCCTTGAAACGTTCCTTGAAGCGGCTGACGCGACCGCCGCGGTCCATCAGCTGGCCCGTGCCGCCGGTCCAGGCGGGATGGGTCTTGGGGTCGATGTCCAGCTGCAGCGTGTCGCCTTCCTTGCCGTAGGTTGAACGGGTCTGGTAGGTCGTGCCGTCGGTCATAACGACGTTGATGGTGTGGTAGTCGGGATGGATATCGGCCTTCATCGCATTCGCCTCAAATCAAACGGGCGCCGCGGCGCCCGGAGAGCAGGAAACTTGTTGTTGGCGGGCTTCTTACATAAGGAAGCCTCAATAGGCAAGGGCAGGGGAGCGGCAATTTTACCCGTTTTCGGCCTGTTGCCCACTGCAAGTGGGGAGCCTATATCCAACCCAGCCGTCGACAGGCGGCTTCGCGCAACCGGAATGCGGCCCCCAATATGACTGATCAAGCCGCCCCGGCGGAACACGCCACCGACAATCTGAACTCAGTGGCCAAGCTGCAGCGGCGCTTCTCGCCCCTGCGACAGCTGCTGCCGTTCGTGCTCGCCTATCCGGTGCGGTTGACCCTTACTGTCCTATTCCTGCTCATTTCAACTATTACCTCGCTCGCCATTCCCGCCATGCTCGGCGGTGTGGTCGACCAGGGGTTTGTGGCCCAGAACCTCGACAAGGTGAGCCAATATGGCCTGCTGATCATCGCCATTGCGGCGGTGATGGCGGTGGCGAGCGGCGCGCGCTTCTATTTCATCTCCGTTATTGGCGAGCGCGTTCTCGCCGATCTGCGTCAGGCGGCATTCAGCCATCTCCTGCGGCTCGATGCGCGCTATTTCGATACGACGCGCGTCGGCGAGCTGACGAGCCGGCTCAATAATGACGTCGCCATCATTCGCAGCGCCGTGGGCTCTAGCCTCTCGCTGGCCCTTCGCTCGGTGGTCACCATTATCGGCGCGCTGATAATGATGATCCTGACGAGCCCGATCCTGACGCTGGCCGTGGTGATCGCCGCGCCGCTGATCCTGATCCCTGTCGTTGCCTATTCGCGGCGCCTGCGCGGCATGTCGAGCAAAACTCAGGACGCCCTGGCCGAACTCTCGGCCATGGCGACCGAAATGCTCGGCGCGACGCGGACCGTAAAGGCGTTCACGCAGGAAACCGTGCAGACCGGGATTTACGATAGCCGGAGCGAAGAGAGCTATCGCGCCGAAGTGCGCCGGCTCGGCGCCCGCGCGATCCTCGTCGCTCTGGTGATCTTCCTCGGTACGGCGGCGCTTGTTGGTCTCGTCTGGTGGGGTGCGAGCGCCGTGTTCGAAGGTTCGGTCACAGCCGGGCAGTTGGCGCAGTTCATGATCTATGCGCTGATGGCCTCGGGTGCTCTGACCAATGTCTCCGAAGTCATGGGCATGTTGCAGACCGTTGCCGGCTGCACCGAACGCCTTATGGAAATTTTGGCCACCAAGGCGACGATCGAGGATCCCCAGAATCCCGTGGCCTTGCCGGTACCCTCGCTCGGGACGGTAAGCTTTGAAAATGTCGCGTTCCGCTATGATTCGACCCAGCCCCGCCGTGTGCTCGATGACGTGAGTTTTGCCGTCGCCAAGGGTGAGACGGTGGCGCTTGTCGGGCCTTCGGGCTCGGGCAAGCCGACGACCCTCTCGCTGCTGCAGCGCTTTTATGACGTTGCCGATGGCACCATCCGCGTGGATGGCGTCGATATTCGCGATGTGAAGCTTTTCGATCTGCGGCAGCGCTTTGCCTATGTCGAGCAGGAGCCGACGATCTTTGCCGGCACGATCGCGGAGAACGTGCGCTTCGGCAAGCCCGACGCGAGTGATGCGGAAGTGGAAGCGGCGGCCAAGGCGGCACTGGTGCATGATTTCGTCGTCGACCTGCCCAGCGGCTATGAGACGATCGTGGGCGAACGCGGCGTGATGCTATCCGGCGGGCAGAAGCAGCGCCTCGCCATTGCGCGCGCCATTTTGAAGAATGCGCCGATCCTGCTGCTCGACGAGGCAACCTCGGCGCTCGACGCGCAGAGCGAGCGGCTGGTGCAGATGGCGCTCGAACATCTGATGCAGGGACGGACGACGCTGGTTATTGCCCATCGTCTCGCTACCATTCGCGACGCCAACAAGATCCTCGTGATGGAGGCCGGTCGGATTATCGATCACGGCACACACCAGGAACTCGTCGCCAAGGGCGGGCGCTATGCGGAACTGGCGAAGTTGCAGTTCCGTGGGGACGGCTGGCAGTAGGGCCGGAAGGCCTCCTCACCCGGCCTTTGGCCGACCTTCCCCCAAAGGCCGAGGTGGACGGCGTAGGCGGCGGGTGAGGGGCTTCTCACCCTTCGGTCAGCTTGAACTCGATGCGGCGATTGCGCCGGAACGCTTCTTCGGTATTGCCCGGGTCGAGCGGGGCGTATTCGCCAAAGCCAGCGGCGACCAGGCGGGCCGGGGGCACGCCCTTGCTGACGAGATATTGCGCGACCGAGATGGCGCGGGCCGCTGACAGTTCCCAGTTGGAGGGGAAGCGGGCATTGGAAATCGGGCGGCTGTCGGTGTGGCCGTCGATGCGCAGCACCCAATTGATATCGGGCGGAATTTCCTGTTCGAGCTGCAGGATGGCGTCAGCGAGCGCGTCGAGTTGCGGTGATGCAGCCTGGGTCAGGTCGGCCTGGCCGGGCGCGAACAGCACTTCGGACTGGAAGACGAAGCGGTCGCCGACGACGCGCACATCGGCGCGGCCTTCGAGAATCTGGCGCAGGCGGCCGAAGAAGTCGGAGCGATAGCGCGACAGGTCCTGCACGCGCTGGGCGAGCGCCAGGTTCAGGCGCCGGCCGAGATCGGCAATCTGGGTGCGCGATTCAGAGTCGCGGGTTTCCGAGGCTTCCAGGGCCGATTCCAGCGCCGCGATCTGGGTGCGGAGGGCGGCGAGCTGCTGGTTGAGCAGGGCCACCTGGGCATTGGCTTCGTCCGAGAGCCTTTCGGCGCTGAGCAGGTCTTCCTGCAAGCCGGCAATGGTGCTGTCGCGATCCCCGATCCCCGCACCGATGCCGCTGAGCTGGCTGTTTAGGCTCTGGTTCTGCGCTTCGGAGGTGGCGAGCGTTGCGGTCAGTGTTGCCAGTTGCGAGGTCAGGTCGTCGGAATTGGCGCGTTCGAGCTGCAGCAGCTCGGTCAGTTCGGCGATCTGGCTGTTGAGGCGGGAGAGGGCGGTGTCGCGGCCCTGGATTTCCTGGCCGAGGAAAAACTGGGTCAGCATGAAGAGGCTGAGGAGGAAGATGATGACGAGCAGGAGGCTCGACAGGGCGTCCACGAAACCCGGCCAGTAATTGGCCTCAACTCTGCGGCGAGAGCGGCTCGATGGCATGGCCTAGTCCCGGCGCCCGGAATTGTCGGCTTCGTTGAGCATGGCCTCGATGAGGTCGCGCAGCCGCTTATTGGTCTCGCTCTGCTCGGTGATATAGGCGCGCAGGTCTTCCTGTTCGGTGCGGATGTGCTTGACGAGGCCATCGATGCCGCGGGCGAGTTCGGCCATGGCGCGGATGGCGTTTTGCGAGGAATTCTGGCTCTGCATGGTGGCGCCGATGCTGTCGATCATGGCCTGCATGTCGGGGCCGCCGGCATTGGCCTGCATGGCGCTGACCGGGTGGTCGAGCTCGGTCATGGAGGTCATCCAGTCTTCGAGATCAGTATAGAAGGCGTTTTGGGCCTGGCTCGTCTGCAGGTCGAGGAACCCGAGGATCAGCGAGCCGGCGAGACCAAAGAGCGAGGACGAAAAGGCGGTGCCCATGCCCGAAAGGGGCGCGGCGAGGCCTTCCTTGAGATTGGTGAAGAGCGCGGCGGAGTCAGCGGAGGTGACATCGAGTGCATTGATGACGCCGGCCACCGAACCTACGGTTTCAAGAAGGCCGTAGAAAGTACCCATGAGGCCGAGGAAGACGAGAAGGCCGGTGAGGTAGCGCGAGGTGTCCTTGGCTTCATCGAGACGGTTGCCCACCGAATCGAGAATGGAGCGCATGGAGGACGGCGTGATGATCGCTTCCCCGATCCGCTCGCGGAGGAGGCCGGCGACGGGAGCCAGGAGTACCGGCGGGCGCACCTGGGTCGAGCTGCCATCCTGGAGGGAATTGACCCACTTTACTTCCGGGAACAGGCGGAAAATCTGCCGGAAGCTGAGGAAAATGCCGACGAAGAGGGCCAGGAAGATCATCGAGTTGATGAACGGGTTGGCCCAGAAAAAGGTCACGATATTGGTGAACAGGATCGCCGCGACCAGCGCCACCAGCACGAGGAAAATGACGATCTTGACGAGGTAAACAGTGGGACTGGCGAGATGATAGGGATCATAACCTTGCGACATCGTGTCTGACCTTTACCCTCGCGCACCAAATCAACTCGTCAAAGAGTAGAGGCGGTAGTTTGGCGTGACAATGGAAAAGGTTAACGTTTCAGTTAGCGCGCTGTCATGCCGGGTTCGTCTTGGCTCGCTAAGCCGGTGCAATTCTTGCTCCGGAGACCTGCCTTGGCCATTGACCCTGAAAAGCTCGCCCTTCACTTTGGCCTAGGCCGGAATGCCGATGCACCGGTGCATCTGGGTACGCGCTACGATGCGAACGGCACGTTTCTGTCCGATCCGGGCAATACGGTGGTGTCACATCTCGTGACCGGTTCGGCGACCGAAGCGGTGCTTCTCGATGCGCGGCGGCGCTATCTCGGCATGTCCGATGCGCAGAGTCTGGCCTTCACTGCACCGGAAAGCCTTCATATGACGGTGTTCCAGGGTGTGCTTGGGCGTCGCCGGGCACCGACCTATTGGCCGGAAGGCTTGCCACTCGACACGCCAGTTGCCGATGTCACCGAAGTGCTGCTGCAGCGCCTCGAGGGGTTTGCAATTGGGCCGGACTTTGCGGTTGAGCTGGTGCAGGCGGTGCCCACCGGGCTTATCGTCGAGGGGGCTTCGGATGCGGATCGCAAGGCGCTGGCCGAGTGGCGGAACCGCTTTGCCGATCTTTTCGGTTATCGGCACCCGGACCACGAGCGCTACCAGTTCCACATCACCTTCGCCTATCCGATAAACTGGATCGCGGATGAGCGGCTGGCGGCCTGGGCGATGATGCTCGACGAGGTCACCGAGGACATCAAGGCCCGCGCGCCCGTGCTCGAATTGCGCGCGCCGGCCTTCTGTGCCTTTGAGGATATGAACTTCTTCGACGAGCTGCTGGTGCTCGAGAAGACGACTACTGAACCGAGCGAAGCTGCTTGAACAGGGTGCCGTGGAGGGTTTCGTTGCCGGCGATGATCTGGCCGTTCCAGACCGAACCGGGCTGGCCGGCATAGTCGGTAACGAGACCACCCGCTTCCTTGACCATGAGCAGGCCCGGAGCCACGTCCCAGGGCTTGAGGCCGGCTTCCCAGAGGGCGTCGAAGCGGCCGGCGGCGAGCCAGGCCATATCGACGGCGATCGAGCCGGAGCGGCGGATGCCGGCAACCGCGGGATTGATATGGGCGAGCTGGCGCAGCTGCAGGCCGTCATTGGACGTGCCCTGGGTCTTGATGCCGGTGGCAACAACGGCATCGGACAGGTGCCGGCGTTCGGCAACGCGCAGGCGCTTGCGGTCGGCCAGCCAGGCGCCGCCACCCTTTTCGGCGGTGTAGAGTTCGTCCATCACCGGGTTGTAGATGACGGAGGCGACGATATCGTCGCCGCGCTGCAGCGCGATGGCTACGGCAAAGAGCGGGATCGAGTGCAGGAAATTGGTGGTGCCGTCGAGCGGGTCGATGATCCAGGTGTGCTGGCCGTCGGTGCCGGCGACTTCGCCGCCTTCTTCCATCAGGAAAGCATAGGTCGGGCGCGCCTTGCGCAGCTCGTCATAGACGATCTGTTCGGCGCGCAGGTCGGCCTTGGAGACGAAATCGGCCGGGCCCTTGCGGGAAACCTGCAGGTTTTCGACTTCGTTGAAATCGCGCGACAGGGACTTACCGGCCTTGATGGCGGCGTTGACCATGACGGTGAGAAGGGCGGAACGCGCCATTGTGTACTCGCTTGGCTCAAGCGGTTGATCGAACGCCGCCGGGAAGGTTCGATCCCGGCGCGGCGCTGGTGAGGGCAAGGCCCTGCCGCTTCAATTGAAAGTTTGGCGGGCTTATTGCCTCAGAACGGGGCTCCGTTCAAGGGTCTTGCGCCGGTTCGGTGGCTGCGGGTTCGGTCGGTTGAGCCTCGGTGGCCGCCGGTTCAGCCGGCGTGGCGGCGGGCGCGGCATTGGTCACGCCGCTCGGGAGAACCACACGGCTCGGGGCATTCTGCATGTCGGTGGGCGCAGGCAGGGGCGGGCCATAGACTTTTGGCGTCGCCGGGGCGCTCGCCACGGCATCCATGCTCAGGGGCACCGAGGGCCAGAAGCGGGCGCGCTCTTCGGCGCGGGCCAGGGCGCTCGATGGAATGGAGACGAGCAAACGATCGAGCGTCGGGTCGCTGAGGCCCTGCCGGCGGGCAAGGGCGCGCCACATGGCGGCGGTTTCGAGATCGAGCGCGGTGCCTTCGCCCACGGCCATGAGCTTGGCGAGGCGGTTCTGGGCCACCGGATTGCCGCCCTCGGCAGCGCGCTGATACCAGCTGGCGGCGGCCTCTATATTCTTGGGTAGGCCCTGGCCGAGATAGAGCAGGGTCGCATAATCGATCTGGGCAGCGGTGAGGTTCTGTTCGGCGGCAAGGCCGATATAGCGCGCGCCTTCGGCGGCGTCGGGGGCAACGCCTGCGCCTTCGATCAGCATCGAGCCATAGTCATACTGCGCCTCGGGAAGCTCGGCACCGGCGGCTTCCTTCATCAGCGTTGCGGCGGTTGCAAGGCTCGGATCGGCGTAGATGCCTTCGACATGCAGCAGCGCCAGATTGTACTTGGCCGGTGCATAGCCCTTGTCGGCGGCTTCGCGGAAGAGTTCGGCGGCGCGCTTGCGGTCCTGCGGGACGCCGACGCCATCCTGATAGAGCGAGCCGAGTTCGAAGGTAGCGAGCGTGTCGCCGTTCTTGGCGGCAAGCTGATACCAGCCGGCGGCGCGCTCGGCGTTCTGGGCGACGCCCAGGCCCTTTGAATAGATTTCGGCGATCAGGGTCTGCGCAGCGGCGTCGCCTTTTTCGGCGCGTGGCAGGGCCAGTTCGAGCGCAGTGAGGAAATAGCCGCGCTGGAAGGCACCAAAGGCATAGTCCGGCGGCACCTGTGCGCCAAAGATGGCGTTGGAAATGTCTTCGGCCTGGTGCGAGCTGTCTGCATCGGTGGAGGCCGAGGCGGCAGGCGCTGCGGCGTCAGGGGCCGGGGTTTCCGGCGTGATTGCCGGAGTTTCGGGACCCTGGGCGTCCTGCGGGGTTTCCGCAGCAGGCTGGGTTGGCGCAGGCTCCGCCGGGCTCTGGGCGAGCGCGGAGACGGGCAGGGCGATAAGGGTCAGCGCCAGGAGGCGCGCGCGCCAGCTCATGCCTCGGCCTTGGCTGCGGCGGCGAATGCCGCGAGGGAGGCAGCGGCGTCAGTGGTTGCCCAGACGCAGTCGGAGAGCGCGAGGAATTCTGCCCCGGTTTCGTCGTTTACGCCGGCGACCGCCGCGGGGTTGGAATGGACGGCAGGCACTTCAAAGGTCTCGGCCCACCACTGTGCCAGCTCGGCGGCCTGCGGA
This sequence comes from Devosia sp., assembly GCF_017307565.1. Taxonomy (GTDB): domain Bacteria; phylum Pseudomonadota; class Alphaproteobacteria; order Rhizobiales; family Devosiaceae; genus Devosia. Next base: position 722 of record NZ_JAFKHD010000436.1, on the reverse strand, counting down.
TCGGGAGTGCCGCCAAGGGGGCCGAACATGACATAGTCGACGTCGAGTTCGCCAAAGCTCATGGCATCATGGCGCGAGCGCACATTGCCGGCCCCGACAATGCCATCGGGCTTGAGGAGAGCCGCGGCTTCGCGAATGGCCTTGGCGCCGCCGGTTGAAATGTGGACGCCATCGGCACCGATTGAGCGGGCGAGGGCCGCGTCATTTTCCACCAGCACCGCTGCCCCGGCCGCCTGGCCGATCTGCACCAGCCGTTCGGCAAGGTCGGCATAGGCCGCGTCATCGAGTTCGCCGCGGCGCACCAGCAGGGCTGCCACTTCCGGGCCAGTCAGCACGCTCATCAGCTGGCGCGGAAACTGCGCGCGATCCGGATCGGCTGGGGTGATGAGATAGAGCTGAGGAGCCATGGATTTCCCGGGGTGACGCTGCGTCTGCCTAATCCGCCATTTTGGCAAGAAAGGGACGGGCCTCCAATAGGGCAAGGCGGGAAGGGTGGCAATGCGGGCGACTGCCCGCCCATTCCTCTTCGGGGCAAGCAGATTGGTAAAAAAGCAAGCAAATGGCGCGCCCCTATGAAAGGGACGCGCCATTTGCGGGTTAATACGTCAGGGGAGGGATCAAGCGGCGCGGTCGGTTTCGGTGGTCCATTCGCCCAGGGCCGCGAGCGAATTCATGTGAGCGCGGTGGGTGAAGGCGGACTGCGCGGCGGGGAAGTTTTCGCG
>NZ_JAFKHD010000133.1 GCF_017307565.1 Devosia sp. | reverse complement strand
GGGTCATGACCTGCATGATCGGCTCGCCGGGGATGAGGCGCCCGTAGCGGTGAAGGATCGCTGCGTCGATGAGATTGAAGCGGGCGATGGCGGCGGCGCGAATAGTGGCGATCTCGTTTTGGGCCAGTTCGGGGTAGCATTCGAGGATGAGGGCGGTGATCGGGCGGTCGGGCGTGGAGCGGACTATGCCGGTGAAGGTGACGGCGGCACCGGCCTCGGGGTGGTCGGCCTGGAAGGCCTTGAGGAGAGCGCCGGGGTCGAAGGGAGATTCGGAGATGATGATCATTTGGTTGTGCTCCGTCTCCGGCCCGCTGCCCAAAATACCAAACTCTTTGTGTTCGTCATTGCCGGGCTTGTCCCGGCAATCCACGGCAAGCGCCGAGCCATGGATCACCGGGACAAGCCCGGTGGCGACGACTGACTGGAGAGGCCGGTTCTGGACATCGTCGCTTCTAAAAATCAGCCGCCCGTCATTGGCGGCAGGATGGCCACCGTGTCGGCATCGGTGATGGGGGTTTCCCAGGGAACGATGCGGGCGTTTTTCGAGAGTTTGAACTGTTTCGGGTTTTCCATGGCAAGATCGAGCGCTTCGTCATTGGCGCGGAGCCAGGTGACGAGGTCGGCCAGGGTTTTCACTTCGGCGGGCGGAGACACGTCGTCGCCGGCGCGGTTGAGACGCTCGCGCAGCCAGGCGAAATAGAGGACCTTTATCACTTACCGATGCCGGAAAGGTGCGGCCAGGAGGCGCGGAGATAGTTCCAGCCGGTCCACAGAGTGATGGCGCCGGCGGCCCAGAGCACCACATCGGAGATGAGGCGCAGACCGGGGATCAGCGGCTCGACCAGAACTACGGCGAGGGCGACGAGCTGGATGGTGGTCTTCCACTTGGCGAGCTTGCTGACCGGTAGGACGACGGCCGTGTTGCCGAGGAATTCGCGCAGGCCCGAGATGAAGAATTCGCGGAAGAGAATGGCGCAGACGGGAATCATGTCCCAGCCTGAAAAGCTGCCGTCCCAGGCGAGGGCAGCGATGAGGATGCCGACGAGGAGCTTGTCGGCAATGGGGTCCAGCATACGGCCGAGGTCGGAATATTGATTCCAGGCGCGGGCGAGAAAACCATCGACCCAATCGCTGGCCGCAGCCAAGACATAGATGACCAGCGCGGTGATGCGCATGGTCAGGTCGCCATCCATCACCAGCCAGACGATCGGAATGATCGCGGCGATGCGGGCGATGGTGATGATGTTCGGGACGAGTGTAAGCGGGTTTCTGGCCATGGAGGGACAGAAC
>NZ_JAFKHD010000435.1 GCF_017307565.1 Devosia sp. | reverse complement strand
CTCGCCCAATGGTGAGGACGTCGCGCGGGTCGAAGGGCTGCTCGGCGTCGATGTGCCGAGCCGTGCCGAAATGGAAGAAATCGAGCTGTCCGCGCGGCTATATTCCGAGAACGGCGCGACCTTCATGACGCTGACGGCGCTGGCCAATCTCGATACCGAGACGCCGATCAAGACGCCGATCACCTTCATCCTGAAGAACAATACGCTGGTGAGCGTGCGTTACGCCGAGCCCAAGCCGTTCCTCGCCTATACCAACCGGGCACAGCGGCCCAATGGCTCGCCGCACCGGTCGGGCGACGAAATCATGCTTGGGCTGATCGAGGCGATGATCGATCGCACGGCTGACGCGCTTGAGCGCCTCGGGAATGAAACCGACACACTCTCGCGCGAAGTGTTCAAGACGGCGCAAGCGAAAACCAAGGCCAGCACCAAGACTCACAACCTCGAAAACGTCATTTCGTTGATCGGGTTGAAGGCAGAACTGCTGACAATGATTCAAGAGAGCCTCGTCAGCATTTCGCGGCTCGTGGCCTATTACTCGGTGACCGAGGAAACCAGCGACGACAAGGAAAGCCGGCACCTGGTGCGGCTGATCCAGCGTGACGCGACTTCGCTGGGCGAGCATGCGCGAGCGCTGTCTTCGAGGCTTGGTTTCCTGCTCGATGCAACGCTGGGCGCGATCAACCTCGAGCAGAACCAGATCATCAAGATATTCTCGGTGGCCGCGGTCGTGTTCCTGCCGCCGACGCTCGTCGCTTCGGTCTATGGCATGAACTTCAATGCCATGCCCGAACTCGAGTGGTCGCTCGGCTATCCATGGGCGTTGGGGCTGATGGTGCTCTCGGCGGCGTTGCCCTTCCTCTATTTCAAGCGCAAGGGCTGGCTCTAGGGCCAAGGCCTGATCGGTGTGTTTTGGAAAGGCCGGGTTCGCCCGGCCTTTTTGTTGACATGCAAGTATTTCATTGCCTATATATGCAATGAAATACTTGCATATTGTCGCGACGATGGATCCTGAGCAGCTCAATCATATCTTCAAGGCGCTGGCCGACCCGACGCGGCGCCGGATCATCGATCGACTGCGGGAAAGACCGGGGCAATCGCTGTTCGAACTTTGTGCCGGTTCGGTCGCCGAAGGTATGCCCGTTTTGTCGCGTCAGGCGGTGACGCAGCATCTCGACATCTTGGAGAGGGCGGGGCTTGTGCGGGTTGAATGGGCGGGACGGACGAAGCTCCATGCCCTGGAACTCGAACCGCTGCGCACTGCGGCGGCTCAGTGGCTTGGGCAATATCTTGAGGAAGGACGCGACGGATGAAGATCTATGTGACGAGCGTGATGGTGGACGACCAGGCCAAGGCGCTGGACTTTTATCGCGACAAGCTTGGTTTTCAGGTGAAGCACGATATCGACCTGGGCGGCGGTGCCCGGTGGCTGACATTGACTTCTCCGGAGAACCCCGGAGGGACGGAACTGCTGCTGGAGCCAAGCGGACATCCGGCGGCCAAGCCGTTCAAGGAGGCGCTGGTGGCCGATGGGATTCCCTATACCTCCTTTGCGGTCGATGACATCCAGGCGGAGGTCGCGCGGCTCAAGGGGCTGGGCGTGCAGTTTACCGTCGAGCCGATGGATGCGGGTGCGGTCTGGATGGCCGTGTTTGACGATACCTGCGGCAATCTCATCCAGATCGTGCAGATGAAGGGCTAGACGCCCAGGCGATTGCGTCGGCGGGCGAGGCTGATCACCCTGTCGAGGGCTATGCCCATGACAATGGCGAGGAGGATCGCCAGGGCCATGCCCAGCAGCGGATTGGCGGCGAACCAGCGGCCGGCGAGATAGCCCATCGCGACGTTGTAGGCGGCCCAGAGGGTGCTGGCCAGAACGCAGAGCGGAACGAAGCGACGATAGGGATAGGAGACTGTTCCCGCCGTCAGATTGACCGCGAGACGCGCCCAGGGAATGAACCGGGCCACCAGTACAAGCATGGCCGGGCGGGTTTGAAGACTGGCATCGGCCCAGCCGAGCAGGCGGGTGACGGGGCGCAGGCGCAGGTTTTCCAGGCGTTGGCGGCCGAGTGCGCGGCCGATCAGATAGGTTGCATTGTCGGCGACTATGGCGCCGATCGTGGCGGCCAGCAGGAGCGGTAGGAGGTGCGGGGTTTCGCTTGATGCAGCGAGGGCTGCCAAAGCGACGATGACGGCTTCGCTCGGAAAGAGCGGAAAGAAGCCGTCGAGGATCACGAGGACAAGCGCGATCACATAGAGCCAGGGAGATCCGGCGAGCGGCAGGATGATGTCGTGCAGGAAGTCCATGTGGCTCTTCTACTGCGGCTTGGGCACGGCCGTGTGACGGGCGGAAATGTGCTTTCGCCGCCAAATGGCCCCATCAGGGCCAAACGTGTGCCTTGTTACTTGCCTCACATCGGCGTGATCGCTGAAGCGATCAGCTTAAAGCAAAGAGGTTGAAATGAAGAATTTGCGCCTTGCCGCCCTCGCGGCCTTTACGGCCCTGTCTCTTGCGGCCTGTGGCGGCGACGCCCCTCCGCCGGCTCAAACTCCGGCGGATACAAATACGACCACGCCGGCAGCACCGCCGCCTTCCTCCTGAGGACGCGCCAAATTTGCCTCGGCTTCGGCCGAGGCTTTTGTTTGTCGAGATATGTCGGGAATTGTTGACATGTCGGGAATCTCCGACATAATGGAGGCATGAACACGGAACCAGTCTTTGCAGCCCTGTCGCATCCGGTGCGTCGCCAGGTCGTTACGCTTCTTCTCAGGGGAGAGCGTACAGCCGGTGCGATTGCCCAGGAGTTCTCTTCGATGGGGCGATCGGCGGTGTCGGAGCATCTTGCGGTGTTGCGGCAGGCCGGGCTTGTCCACGAGACCAAGTCGGGGCGGGAGCGGATCTATTCGCTCAATGCGCAGCCGCTGGCCGAGCTGCGGAACTGGCTGGAACCCTATGAAGATTACTGGCGGTCGCGGCTGGGAACGCTGGCTGCACAGCTCGAAGAGGAAGAGAAATGGCGCTCGAAACCGTAACGGTGGATCAACGCATCGCGACGACGGCCGATCGGGTCTGGGAGCGTATTTCGACGCCCGAGGGGATCGCCAAGTGGTGGGCGCCGGGCGATATCCAGCCGGTTTTGGGGCACGAATTCACGCTCGACATGAACAAGTGGGGCCAGCAGCCCTGCAAGGTGATCGAGGTCGTGCCGCTGAGGAGGCTGGCCTATACGTTCGGCAATTGGGAGCTGCACTGGACCATTACTCAGGACGAGGGCGGCTGCGTGCTGCGGCTTGAGCACAAGGGCTTTGATCTTTCGAAGGATCAGGACCGCTTTGCGTTCGAGAATATGGGCAATGGCTGGAAGAGTTTCGTGCTGCCGCGCCTCGCGAGCAGCCTGGTCGCGACTGCCTAGAGCTCAGGCTGCGCGGACATCAGAGAAGTGCTGCAGGGCGCGGTCGATGGTCGCTGCCGAAGTGGGCTTCGGGAAGAAAAGTGCGCCCGTCGGCAGGTCGGCAGTGGTGGGACGAACGCCGCCGGAAACGACAATGATCGGCAGGTGGGGCAGGGTGCCGGCAGCCAGACGCGCCAGGGCCAGGCCATCAGGACCGGCACCGAGCTCGATGTCGGTGATGAGAGCGTCGATGGTTTGATCGAGCATGTGCGCGGCGGCGCTGGCATTGGTGGCCGGAACGGGCGAATAGCCGCGCTCGGTCAACTGGTCGCAAAGATCGAGCAGCAGCAGCGGGTTGTCTTCTACGACCAGGATCTTTGAAATGTGTGACATTGGCGGCTTTCCCATCTGCGCATCATTGTGCAGGCACAGTGGGAAGCGTTTGAGCGGCCAAACGTTGCATGCGGCCAGCGCATGGCTGCTCGCATGGTTAGCATTTGCCTAAAATTGTACGGAGCCGCAGGCGCGGCGGGCTTTAGAGCTTTGCGCGGTAGAGGCCAACGCGGATGCCGCCATGGAGAACGGGCGGGAGCGCGGGCTCGAATTTGAGGCCCGTGGCGCCAGCGAGATTCTTGTCAGCGGTGATGATGCCGACGCGCCAGCCCTTGAAGCGGGTCTTGAGCACGGTGCCGAGGGTGCGGTGGAGTGTGACGAGAGGAGCCTTGTCGCCGATACGGGTGCCGTAAGGCGGGTTGAGGATGACGAGGCCCGGCGCTCCGGGTGGGGGCTCGAGGTCTTCGATGGATCTCTGCTCGAAACTGGTGTGTTCGGATACCCCGGCGCGGGTGGCGTTTTCGCCGGCCATGCGGATGGCGCCCGGGTCCTTGTCGGAGCCGTGGAAGATGAGTTCGGTCGTGGTCGTGACGACGCCCGAGCGCAGTGTCTGCCAGGCGCGGGTATCGAAGGACGGCAGCAACTCGAAGCTGAAATTGCGCTCGCGGCCGGGCGGCAGGCCGAGGGCGATCTCGGCGGCTTCGATGACGAAGGTGCCGGAGCCGCACATGGGATCGAGGACGGTCTGGGTGCCATCGTAACCGCATTGGCGGAGGAACATGGCCGCCATGGTTTCGCGCATGGGAGCCTTGTTGACGGCTTCCTTGAAGCCGCGCTTGTGGAGCGACTCTCCGGTGGTGTCGATGCTGAGGGTGACGAGGTCGTCCTCAATGCGGACCATGATGCGCAGGTCGGCATCTTCTGTGATGGGGGCGCCGAATTCCTCCTTGATCGCGGTGGCGACACGCTGGGCAGCGGCGCCGGCATGGTAGATGCGCGAGCGCTTGCAGCTCGCTTCCACGCGGACCGGGACGTTCTTGTTCAGGAAATCGGACCAGACAATCTTGCGGGAGCGCTTGTCGAGCTGGGCCAGATGCATGGCACGGAACTCGCCGATGCGGGCGAGAATGCGGGTGGCGCCGCGCATAACCAGGTTGGCGCGCCAAACGTCGGCCCAGGTGCCGGTGAAGGCAACGCCGCCATCGACGACGGCGGCGCCGGCAAATCCCTTTTCAAGGGCTTCGGCGCAAAGCGGGGCTTCAAGGCCTGGGGTCGAGACGAGGAAAATCGGAAAGCTGGCACTCATGCGCCAGCACTATCCGGGTCGCGAGGCCGGGGCAATGGCCGCCCTGTCAGTTGTTGATCGACAGAATGCCCCACTGCGTCTCGTTGCATGAGTCGTCGAGGCAGACATTGGTGATCCACATAGCGCCGTTGGCGAGGCCCACGCCTTCGCTGGTGACGATGAGATCGTTGACGTCCTGCGCGCCGATGGCGTCGAGCGTTTCGGGCATGACGAGGCTATCGAAATTATCGACGAAATCCTGCTCGTCGAGCACGTCATAGGTCTCGCCATTGGCGTTGACGGTGAGCGGATAGAAGCCGTAGCCGGCAATATCGAGGGGGCTCGATACTGCTGCTTCCTGAATGGCAGCAAAGACTTCGAAGAATCCATCGGCATCGCCGTGAATGGATTCGATGGATGCGTAGACTTCTTCTTCGCTGGCCAGAACTGGCATCGCCACTGAAGCGGCAAGAAGGGCAATCGCGGCGATACGCAGCATGAAAATGGTCCTCGAAAGCCGCTCACGGGTGGGCTCTTACCGATTGTGAGCCAAATCGGCGCAAGTACAAGTCACGCGGCAAAATATACCTGCCGTTAAGCGTGGAACCGGCATTATGCCTCTGCCGGAGAAGACAGGCTCGGTCTGCTCCCCCTGCTTTTGTTTTAGTATTGCGTCAGGTCGGGTTCGATGCGTCTCATTATCGGTGTTATCTTCGTGTTTGCCTGCGTGCTCGGCGGCTATGCCGCGATGGGCGGGCACGTCGAGGTTCTCTGGCAGCCATTCGAATTCGTCATCATTCTGGGCGCTGCAATCGGCGCCTACATCATCGGCAATAGCGGCCGTGTGCTGAAGTCGACGATCGGTATCTTCGGCACGCTGTTCAAGGGCCCGCGCTACAACAAGGCGGCCTATGTCGAACTGCTCGGTCTGCAGTTCAGCCTCTACAAGCTGATCCAGGCCAAGGGCGTTCTCGCCATCGAAGCCCATATCGAAAACCCGCACGACTCCGAACTCTTCAACCGCTTCCCGACCTTCGCCAAGAACCACCACGCGGTGGAATTCCTCTGCGACTATCTCCGCATGGTCACCATGGGCACCAACAATGCCCATGAAATGGAAGCGCTGATGGACGAGGAACTCGAAACCCACCACCAGGAGCAGGAACAGCTCGTCGGCGCCGTGCAGGCGCTGGCCGACGGTACGCCGGCTCTGGGCATCGTGGCCGCCGTGCTCGGCGTTATCAAGACCATGGGCGCCATTACCGAGCCGCCGGAAGTTCTCGGTCACCTCATCGGTGGCGCACTTGTGGGTACCTTCTTCGGCGTGTTCGTCGCCTACGGTTTCTTTGGCCCGATGGCTCAGTCGCTGCGCGGCATCTTCGAAGCTGAATCCAAGTATTTCCTCTCGATGAAGGTTGGCCTTCTGGCTCACATCAGCGGCCAGCCGCCGGTGATGGCAGTCGAGTTCGCCCGCAAGGCGCTGATGAGCGACGTGCGTCCGACCTTCAACGAAGTCGAAGAAGCCATGGCAGCCCTGCCGTCCGCCACCTAAGTCTTTAGTTTCCAGCGGGCCGCACGATCAAAGACTGATCGGGCGGCCCGAACGCTGCCGGGGGGCAGATCATGGCCAATTTCGAACAGCCGATCATCATCAAGAAGGTCAAGAAGGGTGGGCACGCCCACCATGGCGGCGCGTGGAAGATCGCGTATGCCGACTTCGTGACGGCCATGATGGCGTTCTTCCTCCTGATGTGGCTGATCAACATGACGACGGCCGAGCAGAAGCAGGGCCTCGCCGATTACTTCTCACCCCCTTCGGTCAGCCTGTCGGATAGCGGCGCCGGTGGCGTCATGGCCGGCAAGGCGATGGACAATACCGGTGCGAGCCTGTCGGGCTCGGCGTCCGACATTACCGCCCGCGAGCCGGCCGCTTCTTCGGAAGCCGTCAATGGCGAAGCTGATCTCGATGTCGGCGGGCAGGCGCGCGAGAACGGCAGCGAACTGCAGGCGTCGAGCGATTCCGAATTCAATCTGAAGTCGGTGGATGCGCAGGAATTCCACTCGGCTGCCGCCAGTATTCGTCAGGCCTGGCAGTCGATGCCGGAATTGACCCCGTTCATGGACAACCTGATCGTCGAAGAGACCGAGGAAGGCCTCAACATCCAGATCGTCGACCAGCAGGGCAAACGCATGTTCCCTGAAGGCTCGAAGTATCCGCTGGAGCCGACCCGGGTGGCGATTGCGGCGATTGCGCCTTACCTGCAGCAGCTCAATTCGCAGATGGTCATTTCCGGCCACACGGCCGCGGGCGGCCGTTACGAAAACCCGCGCTACGGCGCCTGGGAGCTTTCGGCAGACCGGGCCAATGTGGTGCGCTCGACGCTGGGCGAATTCGGCCTGACCGATGATCGCATCAAGTCGGTGGCCGGTCGCGCGTCAGACGAACCCTTCTTCCCCAACGACCCCTATATGGCTGCCAATGAGCGCGTGAAGATCACCGTGCTCCGCACCGCGCCGCGGGTGCCGCTTGCGCTCAAGCCCTAAGACCTAGAGGAACGCTGGTCGGCCAACGGCGTTCTTCTCGCATCTATCACGCGAGAAGAACGCTATGCTGCAGCTCCTGTTTATTCTTATCGTTGTGGCTCTGGCAGCCGGCGCAATGGGCTTTACCGGCATAGCCTCTGGCGCAGCGGGCCTTGCCAAAATCATCTTCGTGCTGATGCTGATCGGCATCATCATCGTCCTGCTGTTGGTGTTCAGCGGGATCGCGATCCTCTTCTAGAGCATCAGCTTGAAGCCCTCGTGGCTCTGTTCGAAGCCGAGCTTGCGATAGAAACGGTGGGCATCGAGCCGCACCTTGTTCGAGGTGAGTTGGACGATGCCGCAGCCGTCTTCGCGGCAGCGCTCGATGGCCCACTGTACCATGGTCGTGCCGAGGCCGTTGCCGCGCTGGTCGCCGCGGATGTGTACATTTTCAAGTATAGCACGCTTCATGCCGAAGCGGGGCAGGCCGGGCAGGACGCTGATCTGCAGGGTGCCGACGATTTCGCCTGCGGACTCGACGACGATGAGCCGGTGGGCCGGATCGGCGCTGATTTGATCGAAGGCGGCGCGATAGGCGGGATCGGCCAGCGTGGCCGGATCGAGCGGGGGCGTATCGGCGCCGCGGGCGTCGCCGCCGTGGCACAGAACTAGAATGGTGGGAATGTCGTCGGGACGAGCGTCCCGGAATACGAGGTCGGACATGTCAGCTTCGGTGCGGGGAAAGGGAACGCGCGATTCCTAACACGCCAATGGCGATGATGGCAGTGAGGCCGGCGACCCAGGAGCCCATGGAAAGCAATGCGCCCGTGCCGGCCCAGGTGATGGAAGCGAAGGCTTCGGAGATCGTGGCAGCGCGGGAGGCTACCTGACGGCGGCGGAACATGGCGCGGCGCATGGGCACGCGGAACCAGACCTGAATGGCTGTGGCGGAAGCGGCCGAGAGTGCCGCGCAGAGGCCGGTCGCGAGGGCCATGGTCCAGTCGTTGAGGGCGAGGAGCGCCAGGAGTGGGGCGAGAACGACCGCGACCACGACGAGGACGGCTTCGATTTTTGCCCGGAGGATATCGCGAGAGGGGATGGGGGCGGTTGCCACGAGGTCGAAGGCGTCTTCGCCCGAAAGGGCCAGCCAGGCGAGGCCGCCGGCCAATTGCCCTGCCGCCATGACCAGAACCGGGACGATGACGACGAAGGCGCCGGCGCCCTCGCCGTAATTGACCCAGAGCAGCAGCGCCGGCGGGACAAGATAGAGCATCTGCATCAGCGTTTGGGACAGCAGCCAGGGATCGCGCTGGAGGAGGCGCCACTCCTTTTGGCGCAGCACCTGGGCTGGGCTGCGGCGGGTGAAATGCTTGCCCGCCCTGGCGCGTCCGCGCCCGGTCTGGCCGACGCTGGCGGCCGCAATGGCGAGGCGGCCATAGCTGGGGGAGAAGAACAGCATGGCGATCGTGAGGATGGCGAGGCAGGTGGCAATGACAGGGATTGCCGCGGTTGCGTCGCCCATGACGGCGCGGGCGGGGAGCCAGAGGGGGCTCTCGGCATCTGGCAGATCGGCAATCAGCTCCGGTGAGCTGAAAAGGGAGAAACGCGAATAGGAGTCGAAGGAGAGAATGGCGACGGCCTGGATGCCGATGACGAAACCGGCGCCGACGATGGCGGCGAGGATTTGGGCGATGAGGCGGGTGCGCTTAGGGCCAACGAGCTGGAAAAGGCCCATGGTCATCGCCATGGCCAAGGCTACGGCGAGGGCGGCGAAAGCGGGAAGGACAAGATAGGCCCAGAGCCAATGGGGCCCGGCGAAGGCGATCAGGACATTGATAATGGGGCTGGCGAGAAGCGCGCTGAGCACGGCCGTGGACAGGGCTACAGCGCCGGTGCGGACGGCGAAGAGGCGGCGCGTCGAGGCGGGCGAGGATAGGATCAGGTCGAGGTCCGAGCGGGCGTAATAGACGCGCGTGATGGATTCGAGGGCTTGCGAGAGCATGACCGAGAAGAAGAGCAGGCCGGTGCCGGTCACCATGACGAGGGTGGACTTGTCGGCGGTGATGTCCTTGGCCGCCGGCGGGGCGATGATTGCTGCCGCGATCAGGTGGAGGAGGGCGTAGATGGCGAAGCCGCCCACGGTGAAGCCGATGAGCCGGACGCGCCGCCCACCGGTCATCATGGCGAGCCAATCGCGCCAGGACAGGCGCAATTCGTGCCGGGCGAACCAGAGAAGCGAGCCGGGCGCGGCCATCAGGCGTCTGCCTGACCGGTTTCGACCAGTTCGAGGAAGATTTCCTCAAGCGTAGATTCGCGGCCGACGCGGGCGCGCAGTTCGGCCAGTGTCCCTTCGGCGATCAGGCGACCGCCAGCGATGACGCCGATACGCTGGGCCATGCGCTCGGCCACCTCGAGAATATGGGTGGTCATGATGATGGTAACGCCCTGACGCACCTTTTCGAGCAGCACGTCTTTCACCTGGCGCGCCGAGCCGGCATCAAGGCCGGTCAGTGGCTCATCGAGGATGATGAGGCGCGGATCGTGAATGAGGGCGCCAGCCAGCGCTACCTTTTGCAGCATGCCCTTGGAGAAGCCGCCGCACAGCTCGTTGGCGTGCGGCGCCAGACCAAGCAGAGCGAGAAGATCGTTGGCGGTGTCGCGGGCATGGTCGGGATCGACCTGCCAGAGGCCGGCGACGAAATCGAGATATTCGAGCGGGGTCAGGCGATCATAGACCATCGGCTCGTCCGATACCCAGGCGAGGAGGCGCTTGGCGCCGACCGGGTCCTTCAGCACATCCGTGCCGAAGATCTCGATCTTGCCGGCATCGGGGGCAAGCAGGCCCGCGACCATGCGCAGGATAGTGGTCTTGCCGGCGCCGTTCGGGCCGAGCAGGGCGTAGAATTCGCCCGACGCGACGGTCAGGTTGAGCCCGTGAACAACGGGTCGATCGAAACTCTTGTCGAGATTCTCGATGGCAAGGGCAGGGGCGGACATGGAGGCTCCCGGAAGGTTAAGGGCAGTCTAGGACGCGCGCCTTGCCGGGGAGTGAATCGGAATCCTCAAGATTTCTCGTCGGGGCAGGGTTGCAAGAATTGCAGGTTGTCGCGAACCCGGCGGTACGGCTAGCTTCAGTTCAGTTGGGCCTCCCTCCCGACCCTTGAAAAATAAGTGATTTTCTACGGTCTGCGGCTTTGGCTCCGGGCCCTGTTATTGTTGGAGCCTAGCCTTGACCAACGGTGTTGCCCCCCTGCAGGGCCTGACCGGCCTCGCGACCAAGCTGGCGATTTTCGCCATGGCGATCGGATCGTTCGCTATCGGCACGGGCGAATTTGCCATTATGGGGCTCTTGCCCAACCTCGCCCGTGACCTCGGGGTCACCGAGCCCGAGGCCGGGCACGTTATTTCCGCCTATGCCTTTGGTGTCGTGGTGGGCGCGCCCGTTATCGCCGTGCTGTTTGCGCGGGTGCCGCGCAAGCCGCTGCTGCTGGCGCTCATGGCGTTGTTTGCCATTGGCAACTTCGGTAGTGCCGTGGCGCCCGACTATTGGTCGCTCGTGGCGCTGCGTTTTGTTTCGGGCCTGCCGCATGGCGCTTATTTCGGCATTGCGGCGCTGATCGCGGCGTCGATGGTGGAAGTCGGGTATCGGGCACGTGCCGTGGGGCGCGTCATGCTGGGGCTGACGCTGGCGACGCTGATCGGTTTGCCGCTCGCGACCTGGCTCGGGCAGGGGCTTGGCTGGCGACCGACATTCTTTGCCGTTGGTGGCATCGGTGCGCTGACGGTGCTGATGGTTATGCGCTTTGTTCCGGCCATTCAGGTGGCGGAGGGGGCGAGCCCGTTGCGCGAACTCGGTGCGCTGAAGCGTCCGCAGGTCTGGCTGACGCTGGGGATCGCCGCGACCGGCTGCGGCGGCATGTTCTCCGTATTCACCTATATCGTGCCGCTGTTGACAGAAGTGACCGGAATTCCGGCAATCTGGGTGCCGTTGGTGCTGGCGCTGTTCGGGGTTGGCATGACGCTGGGCAATGTGCTGGGCGCTTACATGGCTGACCGGGCACTGATGAAGACGATTGGCGGGATGCTGGCTTTCAACATCATCAGCCTTGCGGCCGTGCCGTGGATGGCACAGGCTTGGCCAACGGCGGCGCTGAGCGTGCTGGGCGTGGGCTTTACGGTGGCCATCGGCACGGCGCTGCAGACGCGGCTTATGGACGTGGCTGCGGACGGGCAGACGCTGGCGGCGACGCTCAATCATGCCGCGTTCAACATTGCCAATGCGCTCGGCGCGCTATTTGGCGGCATGGCTATCGCGGCTGGTTGGGGCTGGGCTTCGACTGGCCCCGTAGGCGCGGTAATGGCGGTGATCGGGGTTGTGCTGTTCGCTGTGTCGCTCTGGCTCGAGCGACGGGACAGCGGCTGGACGCCGGAGCCCGCCGGCCCGTCGGTGCCGAGGATGACGCGGTT
>NZ_JAFKHD010000434.1 GCF_017307565.1 Devosia sp. | reverse complement strand
GAAAACAAAAAGGCCGCCGGGGCAAACCGGCGGCCAGTTATAGAGCCTGAATAATGATTGGAGGTCAGGATCAGGCAGAAAGCAAATCAAGTTTTTGGCGAACACTGGCCCGGAGGACATCGATGGGCTCGGCAACGCCAAGGTAGTCGTGGTGCCAGAAGGTCCACCCGTTGCATGCCTCAGATCCCTGTACCAAGGCGCCGACCTTGTGGATCGACCCCTGGTGCGGACCCGAGACGAGCGAGCCGTCTGCACGAACCATGGCGGAGTAACGTTTCGTTAAGTCGAAAAGTTGCGCGCCCGGCTGAATCAAACCCTGTTCGACGAGCGAGCCGAAGGGAATGCGTGGTTCCTTGCGCTTGGGCGTGACCGACTGCAGCGCATCGAAGACCGCCGGGCGTATCGAGGCGATGCGATTGCGGGCCGCCGCGATATAGGCTTCCTCGCGCTCGATGCCGATGAAATGGCGGCCGAGCTTCCGAGCGACGGCGCCGGTAGTGCCGGTGCCGAAGAAGGGATCGAGCACGATATCGCCCGGCTTGGTCGTCGCATTGAGAATGCGGAACAGCAGGGCCTCGGGCCTCTGGGTCGGGTGCACCTTGCCATCGTCCTCATCCTTGAGGCGCTCGGAGCCGGTGCAGATGGGGAAGAGCCAATCGGACCGCATCTGCGTGTCGTCATTGGCGAGCTTCATGGCTTCGTAGTTGAAGGTCACGCGGCTCTTCTGGCTTTTGGCGGCCCAGATGAGGGTTTCATGCGCATTGGTGAACCTTGTGCCGCGGAAATTCGGCATCGGGTTGGCCTTGCGCCAGATGACGTCGTTGAGCATCCAGAAATCGAGATCCTGGAGCGCCGTGCCGACGCGGAAAATATTGTGATAGGAGCCGATGACCCACAGGGCCCCATCGGGCTTCAGCAGGCGCCGCGCAGCCTTGAGCCAGCCACGGGTAAAGGCGTCGTAATGGGCAAACGAGTCAAACTTGTCCCAATCGTCGTCGACGGCATCGACCTTGGACTGGTCGGGGCGGGTAAGGCCCTGTTCCAGCTGCAGGTTGTAAGGCGGATCGGCGAAGATGAGATCGACGGAGCCGGCCGGCAAGGCATTCATGTGGTCGATGCAATCGCCCACGAGAATGGTGTCGATCGGAAGGCGGGTAGCCTCCTCCGCATCGGCCGACTGGGCCGTACGCGCGGTACGCAACATGCAACTATCCCTAACGCAGTACTAACCATGCCTTTGTACTTCGTCAGGGTTAATGGAGCGTTTGTAAGGGGTTAGCGAGGGGTTAAACCTCGATTGCGACCGTCGTTTTTTGAACCAGAAGGGCAGCGACCGGGGCGAAGGCCGAGCGGTGGTGGCGGCTGGGGCCATGCAGGTTCAGGGCCTGCAAATGGGCCGCGGTGCCATAGCCCTTATGGCCGGCAAAGCCGAAATGGGGCGCATCGCAATCCATGATCTCGCACATGCGGTCGCGCATGACTTTGGCAACGATCGAAGCGGCGGCGATGGAAACGCTGCGGCCATCGCCACCGATCAGCGCAATGCCGGGGCAGGGCAGGCCCGGCGGCACATCGCGCCCATCGATGAGCACGCGATCGGCAGCGCAGGGCAGGGCGCGCACGGCGCGGGCCATGGCGGCCAGGGTGGCGCCGCGAATATTGAGATCGAGAATGTCGGAGGGCGGGGCGCTGACGATGGCGACATCGGCGACGGCGAGGATCTCCTCGAAAAGCGCGGCGCGGCGTTCGGCCGTCAGCTTCTTGGAATCGTTGAGGCCATCGGGAATGCGATTGGGATTGAGGCGGACGGCGGAGACGACGACAGGGCCGGCGAGCGGACCACGACCGGCTTCATCGACACCGACGACGCAGCGCGCGCCGCGGTCATAGGCCATCTGCTCGTGGCTGAAATCGGGAAAGCCGGCTTCAGGCGCGAAGAGGTCGGAGTTCTTGTCGGCGAGAGGTTTGCTCTTCCTGGCCATCAGCGGGCCCGGCCGAAGTCGGCCTCCATGGCGGCCTGGTCGGCGGCAAAGAAATGGTGCCCGGTGCGGTTGGTTTCGCGGACGAAATCGGACAGCGCCGTGCTGCGCGCGAGATGAGCGGAGATATCGCCGAGGATGACGAGGCGCATCGAATAGTTCTGCAGCTTCTGGATGAAATGACCGGCAAGCTTGTTGCTCAGCGTGAAAAAATCCGGCGCAAAGCGCGACACGGGAATGGCGACAGCGTCGACATGGAGACCATAGGTGAGGCCGAGCACATCCAGAGCATCCTGTTCCGAGCTCAGCGACGGGCCGGCCGATTCGAGGGGCATCACATTGAGACCGTTTATTTTCTCGATGGCCACGATTGCCGTCCTCTGGTCATTTTTCTTTGGCCACTGATATAAGAGTCTGGCCGGGGGGCAAAGACGAGAGTGTTTTGATGCGCCATGTCGCCCACCTTGTTGCCCTGCTGCTGCTGTTTACCACGCATGCAGCGGCGGCCCCCTTTCAGCATCCGCAAGGCGAATGGCGCGAGTATTTTCGCGACTGGCTGGCGGCCTGCCCCGATAGCATAGACGAGGACGCGAGCCATTATTATGGCTATTCCTGCTTTGCCAGCACCGGTAGCGCGGCGCAGAACAGCGCCAGATTGCCCGCCTACAAGCTGACCCTGATCCGCAACCGGCTCGACGGCGATCTCGACATCGCCATTACCGTGGCCGTCGATCAGGGGGAATATGACGAGACCCGGCCGATGCGGCTGCTGTTTGCCGGCGATCCACCCGTCATTCTCGACATGGGCGAGGAGCTCGAAACGCGCTTCAATGTGGCGAACCAGTATTTCATCGCCGATGCCGAGATCGAGGCGCGATTGATCGAGCGCATGCAGGAGCGCGCGTCGCTGAAACTCGTCGTGCCGATGACGGGCCAGGAGAAGCCGGCCGATGTCTGGCTCTCGCTGCAGGGGGTGATGAGTTCGCTCGACTTCATGGCCACCTATGCGCGCAAGGTCGCGCAATATTAGGGGCGAACGGCGAGCCAGGCTCGTGCGGCTTCGATCATGGTCTCGATGTTTTCCGGATGCTGGTGCTCTTCGGCCAGTTCCCAGAGACGATGGATATCGGTGAGGAGCGTGATGCGATCACGATCGAGTTTTCGGCCGCCATGGCGCTCGTAACTGTCCATGATGCGGCAGGTCAGGTCGGGTGAGATCAGGTTGGAATAGATGAATTCCTGATGCAGAGGGCCAAAGCCGGCATCGCCGAAATCGAAGACGCCGGTGAGTTGATGGTTGGTGGCGTCATAGGCCATGTTCCAGCCGTGGCCGTCGAAGTAGCCGTGAACACTGCCGAGCGGATCGGGTGGCAACTGCGCCCATCTTTCGAGCGCGGGTTCGGCCCAGGTGCGCAGGTCTGACGGCAGAATCGAGGTGATCAGCCGGCGAATGGCGGATGCGTCGAGCCAGGTTTGCACGGGGCCGGCGCCCGCCTCGCGCCAGAGCGCGGGCTCGATGGCGTGGAGCTGCGCGTAGAAGCGGCCGAGCTGGCCGCCGATCTCGTGGCGTTCAGCCTCGTCGAGTTTGGCATAGGCGGCCGGGTCGAGCGCCGTGCCGGCAAGCTTGCGATGCATGGTGTGAAAGCGCGGGCGCTCGAAGCTTGCCGGCTGGGGGACCGGCAGGTCGCAGAAGCGGGTGACGAGCGAGAGCAGCTTGCCTTCATTGCGGAGGCCGGATTCGCCGAGGTCATGACGCGGAAATTTCAGAATGAAGCGGTCATCGACGTCGAGGGCGACGCTATCCCAACCATCGGCGAGGAGGGAGAAGTGGCTGTGCTCAAATTCGGGATGTGCGGCGATGGCGGCGGCCCGCAGCCGCTCGAGGCTCATATGGTCTGCAATTTCCGGCACGATTTGCCTCGTTGACGGCGGAGCGCTCTTGGTGTGGTTTGCCCCGGTTTATCGAAGGAATATTCATGACTCTCAAGCCCGGCGCCGGCCTGCTCTTTGATATCGATGGAACGCTGGTGGAAAGCGACCCGCTGCATCTCGAGGCGTTCAACCGCGCTTTTGCGCCCTATGGGCACCATTTTGACCGCGAAAGGTTCGGGCGCGAGCTGCAGGGCCTCGCCAATGAGGCGATCGGCGCGCAGTTCCTGCCGCACGAAACGCCGGACCGGCAGTGGGAAATCATGATGGAAAAGGAAGCCCTGTTCCGCTCGCTCGCCGCTGAGGGCGTCGAGCCGGTGCATGGGCTTTTCGCATTGCTTGATTGGGCCGATGCGATTGGCCTGCCGGCGGTGGCCGTGACCAATGCGCCGCGGGACAATGCCGAGCAATTGCTCGACGGCATCGGGGCGCGGCACCGGTTCAAGGGGCTGGTGATCGGGGATGAGCTGGAGTTCGGCAAGCCCCATCCGCTGCCCTATCTCGAGGGGCTGAAAATTCTTGGGGCAGATGCCGGGAATTGCGTGGCGTTCGAGGATTCGCGGACCGGGTTGAAGTCGGCGACATCGGCCGGGATTGCGACGATCGGCATGGCGACGGGGCTGGAACTGGCGCAATTGCTGGAGGCCGGGGCGACGCTGGCAGCAAGGGATTATAGGGATGCGGCGATGCTGCGGTTTATTGCCGAGCGCGTGGGGGCCAGCGAGGCGCTGAGCGCCTAGTTGGCGTCATTGTCTGGCCTCTGCCGGCAATCCAGGCTCGCGGGACGTAGACCGCCGGGACAAGCCCGGTGGTGACGATGGATGGGAGGGGCTTGGTCCCAACCGCTTCTCAGCCACTGGCTGTCATCCCGGCCTTCGCCGGGGTGACAATCGAGAGTGAATGGGCGTCAGAGCAAATGGGAAGAGCCTAAAACAAACTCATCTGCTTGCTCTCGAGCGTCGGCGGTACGAAGAGGTCGGTGCGAAGGCCCGGCAGCTTGGCGTCGAGGCCGTAGCGGTCGCGGGCTTTTTCAAAACGCTGGCGGAGGAGGGTGGCATAGGGGCCTTCGCCGGTCATGCGTACGCCCCAGCGCGAGTCGTAGTCTTTGCCGCCGCGCGTGTCGCGGACGAGGGAAAGCACGTGACGCACCCGGTCCGGAAAATGGCGTAGCAGCCACTCGCGGAAAACGTCGCGAACTTCGCCGGGGAGGCGGAGGAGGATCATCGAGGCCGCAAGCGCGCCCTGCGCCTTGCCTGCGTCGAGGATGCGCTCGAGTTCCATGTCGTTGATGGCCGGGATCATCGGCGAAGCAAAGATGGCGGTAGGCACGCCGGCTTCGCTGAGGGCGCGGATGGCTTCCAAGCGCCGGGCGGGCGAAGAAGCGCGCGGCTCCATCTTGCGGCTCAGTTTGTGATCCATCGAGGTCACCGAAATGGCGACCTTGGCGAGGCCGAGACTTGCCAGCTCTGAGAGCAGGTCGAGATCGCGCAGGATGAGCGCCGACTTGGTGGTGATCATCACCGGGTGGCGGGTTTCGAGCATGACTTCCAGAATGCCGCGGGTCAGCTGGTGCTTGCGCTCGGCCGGCTGGTAGGGATCGGTATTGGTGCCCATGGCGATGGCCTTGGGGCGATAGGACTTGGCGCCGAGTTCGTTGCGCAGGGCCTCGACGGCATTGGTCTTGATGTAGATTTCGCGCTCGAAATCGACGCCGGCCGAATGGCCGAGATAGGCGTGGGTGGGGCGGGCAAAGCAATAGGAACAGCCGTGCTCGCAGCCGCGATAGGCATTGATCGAGCGATCAAAGCCGATATCGGGGCTGTCATTGGTGGTTATGATGGTCTTGGCGCGCTCGGCGTGCTCGACCGTTTCAGTCATCGGCAGGGCTTCAACGACGCCCCAGCCGTCATCGAAATTTTCGCGCGAATGGGCCTCGAAACGGCCGGTATGGTTCGACTGGGCGCCGCGGCCGCGGATGCGATCGGAATCGATCAGCTCGCGCCGCGCCAGGTCGGCGTCGCGGCTCTGGCTGAGACGTTCAAGCGCTTCGAAGCTGGGGGCCTGATAGAGGGCCATGACTTATCTCCCTGATGCCGCGGCGCCGTGGAATCGACCCCGGTGACGCCCCATAAATTTAACAATCCAGCAAGAACGTAACAAGAACAATGTTCGAATTTTGTTCTCACAAATTCGCTCGCAGGGCAGCCCTGCGCCGAATGGGGCTGGACGGCTTAAAATGGTGGGACTAGAGAAGCATCCCCCGAAAATCGGGGCACATTAGTTAAGTCTAGAATTTAGCATTGACCGCCTGCCTCACCGGAGGTTAGTTAAGCGCGGTCTAAACTGATGGCTGCTGACAGGCCCTGTCGCAGGAAAATTGGAAAGCGCTGTCGAACTCCAGCGATGCCATGCGTCGCAGGGGTGTCACGCGCTTCAGTGAGGGTAATGGACATGACGACAGATACAGCAACATTCGAGACGCTTGAACAGAGCGCTCCCCATCATCCGGACAATGCCGCGCGTAACCGACTGGTCATCGGGCTCCTGCTCGTCTCGACCTTCGTGGTGTTCCTCAACGAAACCATCATGAGCGTGGCCATCCCGCACCTGATGACCGATCTGGGCGTGACGGCAAGTCTCGCGCAGTGGCTGACCACGGCGTTCCTCTTGACCATGGCCGTGGTGATCCCGATCACCGGTTTCCTGCTGCAGCGCCTCAATACAAGGCCGATCTTCATGGTCGCCATGTCGGTCTTTGCCGCCGGCACGCTGATCTGCGCCGTCTCGCCGGGCATTGAACTGCTGATCGCCGGTCGCGTGGTGCAAGCCGTGGGTACGGCCATCATGATGCCGCTGCTCATGACCACGGTCATGACGCTGGTGCCGCCCGAAGGGCGCGGCAAGATCATGGGCAATATTTCCATCGTCATGTCCGTGGCTCCGGCCATCGGCCCGACGATCGGCGGTTTTATCCTTGCCCATTTCGACTGGCGCTTCATGTTCTATTTCACCCTGCCCATCGCCATTCTGGCGCTGGTCATCGGTGCAAGCCGTATCCGCAATGTGTCGACGCCGCGCTATGCGCCGCTCGATGTGCTCTCGGTCATTCTCTCGGCCTTTGCCTTCGGCGGTCTGGTCTATGGCCTCTCGAGCCTGGGTGAAGGTGCGGAACATGGCTCGGCCATTCCGGCATGGGCGCCGATTGCCGTGGGTCTCGTTTCCATGGGGGCTTTCGTCTGGCGCCAGTTTGGTCTCCAGAACGAAGATAAGGCGCTGCTCGACCTGCGGACCCTGCAGCACAAGAACTATACCTTTGCCCTGATCACCATGGCGGTTGCCATGGTGGCGCTGCTGGGTAGCTCGATCCTCTTGCCGATCTATACGCAGAAGGTTTTGGGGCTCGACACGTTGCAGACCGGCATGCTGCTGCTGCCCGGTGGCCTGCTCATGGGTGTGCTTGGTCCGATCGTGGGTCGTCTTTATGACCGCGTTGGTCCGAAACCCCTGCTCGTGCCGGGCGTGACGGCGGTTTCGGCGGTGATGTGGGCGCTGACGCTGGTCAGCCAGCATACTCCGGTCTGGGCCGTGGTGGCCGGTCACATCGTGCTCAGCATCGGTCTGGCCTTCACCTTCACCCCGCTCTTTACCGCGTCGATGAGCTCGGTGCCGCCAAAGTTCTACTCGCATGCCAGCGCCATTCTCGGATCTGTGCAGCAGGTGGCCGGTGCGGCTGGTATCGCGCTCTTTGTGGCGGTGATGAGCCTGCAGACGGTGGCGGGTGCCGCAGCAGGCCTTAGTGAGGTCGATGCGCTGGCGGCTGGTATTCGCGGCGGCTTCCTCTGCGGCGCCGTGGTGTCGCTGCTGATGATCGTTGCGGCCTTCTTCGTGAAGCGCCCGGAAGGCGGTCACGGCGGCCCGGCAATGGGTCACTGATGAAATGAGAAAAGGCCGGGCAATGCCCGGCCTTTTTGTTTGGGTTGCAGTGGGGCGTCAGGCGAACAGCGCGCCCAAAAATTTCGCGGCTTCCGCGACGCCTTCGGCGGATACGGAATGGCCGAGACCCGGCTGAACGAAACTGCTGACAGCCACGCCGCGGGACGAGAGTCTGGTCTCGGCATCGGCCACTTCCGCGACGGGCATCATGCGGTCTTCGGTGCCGTGAACCAGCAGCAGTTTTGAGCCCTTCAGCGGCTCCAGTGGCTCGGGCGAGGCAAGGCGGCCGGAAAAGGCGACGACGCCGGCGATCGGCCAGCGGCCGGAGGCGATGACGTCGAGAGCCATGATTGAGCCCTGCGAAAACCCGACCAGGGCAACCCGATCGAGGCGCGTGGCAAAGCCTTCGCGGCCGATGATATCGGCAAGGATGGCGTCGAAAGCCGGGCGCGCCGCGGCGACGCGGGCGGGGCGGTTTTCGGTGGTGACACCATCGATGCAGAACCACTGGTGTCCGGCATTGAAGCGGCCCGGACCATCGGGGCTGACGAACCTGGTGTTTGGCAGCGCCGGGGCAAGGGCTGGTGCGAGGCCCCCGATATTGGCGCCGGAACTGCCGACGCCGTGAAGGAGAATGACGAGGCTGTCGCTCATGCTGCCACCTCATAAAGGCCCGGGATATGAGGGCCACGGGGGACGATGCCGCCGGGGTTCAGGGTCTTGATCGAATAGTAGCCGCGCTTGATGTGGTCGATATCGACCGTTTCGCGAATGCCCGGAATGGCAAGCACGCGCAGCATATAGGCCTGCAGGTTCGGGTAGTCGGCGATGCGCTTCAAATTGGTCTTGAAGAGACCGTGATAGGCAGCGTCGAACCGAACCAGAGTGACGAAAGCGCGGATATCGGTTTCGGTCAGCGTGTCGCCCAAGAGAAAGCTCTTGCCTTCGAGGCGGGCCTCGAGGTCGTCGAGAGCGGCAAAGACATCGGCATTGGCTTCGTCATAAGCAATCTGGGTGGTGGCAAAGCCGGCGCGATAGACGCCGTTGTTGAGGCGTGGATAGATGTAGTCGTTGAGCGCGTCGATTTCCGCGCGGAGGGCTTCCGGGTAGAGGTCGTACTCGGATGAAGCGAGGTCGCCAAAGCCGGAATTGAGCATGCGCAGGATATCGGCGCTCTCATTGTTGACGATGGTGTTTTGTTTTTTGTCCCATAGCACCGGCACGGTGGCGCGACCGCTGATGGTCGGATCGGCCTTAGTATAGATCTCGTGCATATAGGTTGCGCCATTGATCGGGTCGGGCGTCAAAAAACGCCAGCCTTCGTCGGTCAGTTCGGGTTCGACGACGGACATGGAGATGACGTCGTTGAGACCCTTCAGACTACGGCCGATGATGGTGCGGGAGGCCCAGGGGCAGATCAGCGCGACATAAAGGTGATAGCGGCCGGCTTCGGCCTTGAAGCCTGCTTCGCCGGTCGGACCGGCACTACCGTCTGGGGTGACCCAGTTGCGGAAGGACGAGGTCTGGCGCACGAAGCCGCCCTTGGCGTCGACGCCCTGCACCGGTTGCCAATTGGCGGTCCACTTTCCGTTGACGAGCATTTGCTTAGGCCTCCTTGGTGCTGAGCGTGAGGGCGAGGCCCCACGGATCGGTGAGCGTGTTGGTTTTGGCGGCAGCGCGCGCGGTGATGGCGTCGCGCTGCGCATTGGTGTCGAGGATGAGTTCGAAGCCGACAAGGCCGGTGGTTTTCGGGTCGATCGGGCCAGCGCCGCGGCTCGACCAGACATTGGTCGCGAGCTGATGGTGATAGCCGCCGGCACCATAGAAAGTGGCGCCTGGATAGTGACAGGTGATGTCGGTGCCGAGGACGCCAGCATAGAAGGGCTCGGTGGTCGGGAGATCGCCAACCTGCAGGTGCATGTGGCCGACGATCACGCCGGAGGGGGCGCCCGACCAAGCGGTGGTCGCGTCGAAATTGAGGAGGCCGTCGATGTCGAGCGGGTCCGAAGCCATCTGGATGAGGCCATTGTCGTTCGGCCAATCGGAGCGTGGACGATCGCCGTAGACCTCGATGCCATTGCCTTCGGGGTCGTTGAGATAGAAGGCCTCGCTGACGAGGTGGTCGGATGCGCCGCCGACAGGGATACGCTCCTTGGCGACATAGCGCAGCCAGGCCGCAAGATCGGTGCGGCTGGGCATCAGGAAGGCGGTGTGGAAGAGACCGGCAGCGCGCGGATTACGCTGGGTAAAGTCGGTGCTGCCGCGCAGTTCGAGCAGCGGCGTCCGGCCGACGCCGAGGCGCAGCGTAGAACCGTCGCGATCGATGACGTCGAGACCGAGCAGGTGGCGATAATAGTCGGAGACCGTGTCGAGCTGGCGCACATTGAGCGTCACCAGGCCGATCTGCATGGGGGCCGTAGCGGCCTTGTTCAGCGCAAGCATGGGGCAAAAATCCTTGGCGCGGACTACCCGCGCTCTCTGCCCATTCAAATGCGCCTTATGATCGGTTCCGTAAAGCGAACGATGCCGAACGTGTTGTTCGGGAAAACGACAAAGTCAGCGCTCGTCGAGGCGCGGCATCAGCTCGACGAAATTGCATGGCTTGTGTCGGTAGTCGAGTTGCTGCGTCAGAATGCCTTCCCAGGCATCGCGGCAGGCGCCGCGCGAGCCGGGGAGGCAGAAGACGAAGGTGGTGCCGATGAGGCCCGCCGTGGCGCGCGACTGGATCGAACTCGTACCGACCGTGGTGGCGGAATATTGGTGGAAGAGCACGGAAAAGCCTTCCATGCGTTTGTCGAAAAGGGGTTCCACCGCCTCGGGCGTCACGTCGCGGCCGGAAAAGCCGGTGCCGCCGGTGGTCAGGATAACGTCAACCTTGGGATTGGCGACGTAGGCTTGTACCGCAGCGCGGATGAGCTGGATATCGTCGCGCACGACCTGGCGATCGACGCAGGTGTGGCCATCGGCTTCGAGCAGCGACTTCAGCAGCGCGCCGCCGGTATCGGTTTCCAGCGTCCGCGTGTCGGAAACGGCGATGACTGCAATGGAGAGGGGCTTGAACGTCCGGTCTTCGAATCGATCCGTCTTAAACACGCTTGGGCTCCACCGTTTCGATCAGCTCTTCGGGGACGGCGGGTTCGTGCCGCACGACCTCCTCGTCCTCGGCATCACTATCAGCCCGCGGGTCGAGCACAATGGATTCCGGTGTCACCTGCCGGTCCATGGGCTGGAATGGCGCGCGCTCGGCGGCGTCGCGGCTCTTGCGGACACGCATGCGCATGAAAGCGAAACCGGCAACGGCAGCGTGGAAAATCGCGGTGATGATGAAGAGCGCCATGGGGGCGATATTGCTCATCAGCACCGAGGCGATGGCCGGGCCGATGGCGAGGCCGCAGCCGAGGATCAGCAGCATGCCGCCGGCGATCTTGGCGAAATCGCCATCCCGCGCGAAGTCGTTCGCATGGGCCACAGCGATTGGATAAAGCGGGTTGGCGGCAAGGCCATAGAGGCCGAACAGCACATACATCAGCCAGCCGGCGCTGGGATTGATGAGGACGATAAGGAGGCCGACAACCGCTGAACCCGCAGCAAGGCCGATCATCACCTGGCGGCGATCGATGCGGTCGGAAAGGCGGCCAAAGGGAATTTGCGCGACCGCGCCGGCAATGGCGGCGATGGCGAAGAGGAGAGCAATGCCGGAGGCGTCGAGCCCTTGCTCGTAGCCATAGACCGGCGCGAGCGTGCCGAAGGCGCCATTGGCCATGCCGCAGCAGAAGGCAGCGACGGCGGCGACGGGCGATGTCTTGATGAGGAGCGGAATATCGAGCTTGGCCGACGCCAGGGGGCGCGGTTGCGGGCTCGAGGTGAGGGCGGTCGGGAGCAGGGCGCAGATGAAGCTGATGGCGCCGATGACGAAGGGCAGGTAGCCCGCGGTGCCGGTCATCGACATCGCCATCTGGCCGACGGTCGAAGCGGCAAGGTTGATGGTCACATAGATCGAAAAGATCGTGCCGCGGCTCTTGTTGTCTGCGACTTCGTTGAGCCAGCTTTCAACGATCATGGCGGCGCCAGCAAAGCAGAAGCCGGAAAGGGCACGGAGCACGATCCAGCCGACATCGTTGATCCAGAGCAGATTGAGCAGGATCGTGATGGTGCCGATGGCGGCCATGACCGAATAGGCGCGGATATGGCCGACTTTTCGCACGATC
>NZ_JAFKHD010000433.1 GCF_017307565.1 Devosia sp. | reverse complement strand
GGCGAGAGGCGCGCGGCGGCGGGCCATGGCGTCATAATCGCCATGGGGAATGGCATCCATCATGATATTGCCGGCGCAACGGGCATCCACTCCGGCGGCCCGAAGCTTTTCGGCAAGGCTGTCGGCCCGGCAGAAGACCGTGCTGCACGTTTTGGTGATGGCCCAGACTTCTGCTGGCGAATAGAGCCGGGCGGAGCCGGTCTTGTAGACATCGAGATAAATGAGATCGCGCAGGCCGGTGGGGACAGCTGCGAGCACGCCGACCATGTCGCCGATGACAATGATTTTGTCATAGTGCCCGCGCACCGAGCGCAGGAATTTGAGCGCCGGCGGCACCGTGAGCAGGCCGCCGCTGACGACGTCGCGGCGCAGGGAGCCCTTCACATTGCGCCAGCCTTCGGAGGCAAGGCTCGCGCGGGGGCCGACGATGCGGCACGCCCCTTCATAGGCCTTGCCGCTGCCGATCATGGGATAGGCTTCGACGGAGGCCTGGGTGGTCAGGCGCCGGACGAGGGCGGCGCCGATTGCATCTTCTCCATGACCATTGGAAATGACGAGGTAGCGCTGACGCGTCGCTGCCTCAATCACGGTCAGTTGCCTCGGCCGTAGCGGACAAAAGCCTCGTGGGCGGTTGTCGCATCGACATAGGGCTCCTGCCGGTCGACGCTCCAATAGGAGAGTTCATCGAGGGGAATGGGCTTGCCCGTAATGGCGCAGCGCACAAACGTCCCCTGCTTGAGAACGACATAGTCACCATCGAGGTATCGCACTGTCGCCTCGGAGGGGGAAAAGCCCTTATCGAAGATGTTCATCGTCCGGTTCCTTCCGAATGTTTCCGATATAGAGCGGAAAGCGGACAATCAAAAGAGACTTTCCTGCGACCCGTCGTCAGATGGTGAACGCGGTGATTTCCGCTTCTGGGGCGGGGCTCCGGAAACACTGGCGCCGACTTCGCCATCGGCGAAGGTCAGCTTGAGCGCATCGCCCGGCTTGAGGCTGCCGGCGCTGCTGACGACATTGCCCGCATCATCCTGCACCAGCGCATAGCCGCGCGCCAACACACTGCGGTAGCTGAGGGTTTCGAGCAGCTTTGCGAGCTGGGACAGCGACTGCCGGCGGTCGGCGGTGATGCGGTCGGGCAGCTGTAAGAGGCGCTGGGCGAGAGGAGCGAGCTGGCCCTGCAACTGGCGCAGTTCGGCGCGCAGGGGCTGTGGCGACAGGCGCGGTGCGAGCCGGACGAAATGGGTGCGTTTGCGCTCGATCGCCTGCTCGACCGATCCCGCCAGCCGCGCAGCGCGCGGGTCGAAGGTGAGGCGGGCGCGTTCGGTGGTCTTGTGAAGGCCTGACAAAGCGCGGTGATCGAGATTGTCGAGGCGGCTCATCAGTTCAGCATGGCGCTGGCGCACGAGCCGGGGCTGGATGGCGCCTGCCAGACGCGAAAAGGCAAGGCGGCGATCTTGAACGAAATGGCGAAGGCCGCCGGAAAGGCGCGTGCCGGCGAGATCAAGGCTCTGGCGCTGCGTGGCGACGAGATCGGCTGGGCGCGGCAGGCCCGCGCTTGCGGCGCGCAGTCGATCTTTTAGGGACAACAGGCTGCGCCGTGCGGCCTGGCGCTGGCGGCTGCCCTGATCGTCGACATAGGCAATGAGTTCGGCGCGCACCGGCACGGCCGCCTCGGCGGCAGCGGTCGGGGTTGGCGCCCGCATGTCCGAAGCGTAGTCGATCAGCGTCGTATCGGTTTCGTGGCCGACCGCGGAAATGACGGGGATGCCGGAGGCGGCGACAGCGCGCACCACGGCCTCCTCATTAAAACCCCAGAGATCTTCGATGGAGCCGCCGCCGCGGGCGACGATCAGAATATCGGGGCGCGGAATGGGGCCGTTGGGCAGGAAGGCATTAAAGCCCTCGATGGCGTTGACGACTTCGGGGGCGCAGGTATCGCCCTGGACGCGCACTGGCCAGACAAGGACGTGGCTCGGGAAGCGGTCATCGAGGCGATGGAGAATATCGCGGATGACGGCGCCGGTGGGCGAGGTGATGACGCCGATGACGCGCGGCAGATAGGGCAGGGGGCGCTTGCGCTCGCGGGCAAAGAGGCCTTCGGCGAGGAGTTTCTTGCGGCGCTCTTCGAGCAGCGCCATGAGCGCGCCTGCGCCAGCCGGCTCGATCTGCTCGATGACGATCTGATATTTGGACGAGCGCGGAAATGTGGTCAGGCGCCCTGTGGCGATGACCTCGAGCCCTTCTTCGGGCCGGAAGGCGAGGCGCGCGAAATTGCCCTTCCAGATCACCGCATCGATCGAGGCGGCATCGTCCTTGAGGGTGAAATAGGCATGGCCCGACGAATGCTGGCCGCGGAAACCGGAGATTTCACCGCGCACGCGGACATGGCCGAATTCATCTTCGACCGTTCGCTTCACCGCCTGGGCGATTTCGGAAACGGTAAATTCGGCTGCGTTGGTCAGGACTTCTGGCATGACGACTTGGTGCGGGAAATGCCGCTTCGGGTCAAGGGCGCCGGTATTCGAAGTGTGTGAAGCCGTCCTCGTCTTCTTCACCTTCTCTGAAGCCAAAACGCGTCATCAGAGCGGCGCTGGCCAGATTGCCCCGCTCGATGCCGGCAAAGAAGCAGGTGGTCCCGGCATAGCGCGGTTCGCCGATCAGCAGGCCCAGCATGGCGCCGCCGACGCCACGATTGCGCTGCTCAGGTGCAGTGACCAGAGCAAAACTGGCGCTGCCATCGGGGTAGGTTTCGCAATCGAGAAGACCAACGGGCAGAGCGTCATCGAGCGCGAGGAAAAGCTGACGATCGGGCCCCACAAGGCTAAGGCCCTGCTTGGGCCAGTCCCGTCCGCCGAGCCAGCGTTGCGTTTCCGTGTCGTCAAACCACGGCGCAACGATCGTCAGGTCCGCAGCGGTCATCGGTCTTAGCGACAGCACGTCTATTCGGCAGCCTCTGCCAGATGCGGATGGTCGAGATTGCCCATGGACTGGACGATGTGATTGGCGAGCGCATCGTAAATGCCGCCATAGGCGTGGCTGGCGCGCATCAGTGCCATCTGGGCATCGGGAAGGTGCGGCAGGCCGTGTTCGTCGGAAACGACGCGCATACCCGGCTGCAGAGCGCTTTCGGGCAGGAAGCCGATGGCGAGATCGGAGAGCACGGCCGAGGAAATGGCAGTGGCGTTCGACGAGGTATAGGCAATGCGATAGTCGGTGCCGGTGCGGTCGAGCGCATCCATCGCATCCTTGCGCCAGATGCAATATTGCGGGCCGCAGGCAATGGCGACCGGCTCGCTGGCAAGGGCGCGTCCGCCATGGCTCGCGACCCAGAACATCTTTTCGGTGCGGAACAGCTCACCAAAGTTCTGCTCGGTCCCCTGGGTGAAGACGATGAGATCGTAACGCCCGGCGCGCATGCCTTCCAGCAGATGCTCTGAAGCCATGCAGGACACATCGACGACGATCTTGGGATGGGTGCGCTGGAAGCTCGAGAGGATTACGGGCAAGAGGCGCACAGCATAGTCGTCGGGCACGCCGAAACGGATCGAGCCGGCAAGGTCGCCGTCGGAAAAACGATCGAGGATCTCGGCATTGGTGCGCAGCATTTTGCGTGCGCGCTCATAGAGCACTTCGCCGTGGTGGGTGAGCGTGACGGTGCGGCCGTCGCGCGAGAGCAGGGCATGGCCCAGCCGCTCTTCGAGGCGCTTGATCTGCATGGAAACGGCAGATTGGGTCTTGTTCACGCGGCGGGCGGCCTCGGTGAAGCTGCCGCAATCGGCGATCGCGCAGAAACTCTGCAACTGGTCGAGGTCGAGCGGAGCTGCCATCGGCGTTCCCCATCACTCATTTTGATTGATTGGATGAAATCTATTTGTTGGACGAATGGAAGTCCAGCGCGATAAAGCATGAACATCGCCACCAAGGCGTCCTCCTGCCGACCTCCCTTCGGCGCGAAAACACATTTTGGAGATATGAGATGGCTCTCTCGCTGCCCGGCGAGCGGTCAGTTGCGGCCGCCATGCCGACTACGCCCTTGCGCGCTTTTATAGCCTTTGTCGCGAAGGTGAATGCTGATCGTCAACGCCGCGCCATGCTCAAGAGCTTGCTCTCGATGGAAGCCGATCGTCTGAACGATCTCGGCATTTCCCGCTCGGATATTCATGACGCCATGCAGGCGCGCTCCGGCCGCGCCTCGATCATGGTGCTCAACACGGCCCGCGCCCGCCAGGCGCTGCGCTGACGCTTTCGTCCTCGCCAAAGCGGCGAGGGCGTACCTCTTGGAGTGAACACGACGTGCGCGCTCCATCCCCCGGGCCAGTTTTGCCGCTGGTTCCGTTTCCTGAAGACTTGCCGGGCCAGTGCGTGCACTCGCCCGGCCTTTTTCATTCTGGGGGAAGCATATTGAGGGGCGCGAGCGCCTAGAGGAAACGAACGCCGAGTTCGGTTTCCGTGTGCCAGATCGTCTCGCAGTCAAAATTCCGCCCATCGATCATCGACAGGCGGAAGCGTTGCGGCAGGCCGACAATACTGGCGACGATAAGCTTGGCACCCTCGTCGGACAGGTTGCGCACCGTGCAATCGAAGGTCGAGTGCCCATCGTTGGTCACGATGCGTCCGCCCTTGAGGGTGCGGCTGCGATAAAGTCTGCGGCGTTCTTCCTGCATTTTGTCCTGACCTTAGGGCAGGGCGGCAAAGCCTTCGGAAAAGCCTTCGAGCGAAACCGGGATACCCACACCTTCTTCGGGCGTCTTGAAGACGACGAAAATGGCGTTCTTGCCCTTGGAAAGAACGTCGATCAGCCCGTCATCAAGCTCGACTTCGGCAACGCAGCCGTTGGGCAGGCAGCGTACGAACGCGACGCGACCCATATCGGTGCCATCGACATTGAGGCCAAGACCATTGGGGAGCAGGACGCCGAGCGGGGCCAAGACGCGCAAAAGGCGGGCTTCGCGATCGGCGGTGCGCAGCACGATGACGGAGAGGCCGACATTGGGCTGATCTTCGGCCATGACGTTCTGGATGATGGCGCATTGCTCGGTGCTGGCACCCGGTGGGGTGTCGCAGCTCATCTGCCAGTCACCATATTCGCCGCGGACCGTGCCCTGGGCCATGGCCGGCGCTACGCCAGCAAGTGCGGTGAGCGCGAGGGCGAGGCCCATCAGACGCTTGGAAAATGCCATCACTCTTATTCGTCTCCTGCCGAATTGCGGGCGCGGGGCTAGTTGGGGACTTGTTTGTGTTATCCCGCAGCACCTGTCAACCAAACGCGCACCTTGTGGCGATGTGGCAGCGGAACTGCGGCGTGCGTGAGGCAAAGGCTTCCAATTTTGTCCAGTTTTAAACAGTCGGAAGTGTACGAAGCCACGATAGACTCGGTCCCAGCAATGTGATTTAGGTCAAATCCGAGTTTTGCGCTCCGAGGTTGAGTCGGGGCGGCGTGAGCTATGCCGCTGTTTTCCACTCTCTTTCTTGGTGTGCGCCACCAGAATTGGTTAACAGGGGGTTTATGGTGACCGGTCAGTTCGTGAGGAAGTTGAGTGCCGCAGCGACGGCCATGCTGGCGCTGATGCCCGCTTATGCTTCCGCCCAGGAAGTCGGTAAGGGCCATCCAGAGCCGGGCCAGTTCCACCTGCAGCAGTCGGTGACGCCGATCATGGATTCGATCGTGGCTTTCCACGATGGTCCGCTGATGTGGACGATCACGTTTATCGTGCTTTTTGTACTCGCGCTGCTTATCGTCATCGTGGTGCGCTTCAATGCCAAGGCCAATCCGGTCCCTGCGCGTTTCACCCACAACACGTTGATCGAAGTGATCTGGACGGTTGTGCCGATCATTGTGTTGATCATCATTGCCGTGCCGTCTTTCGGCGTGCTCTCCGATCAGCTGACGACGCCCGATGGCGAACGCAAGTATCTGGGTAGCAACATCTTCTCCTTCGGTGAAGTTGATGTTCCGGCAGCTTCGCTGACGATCAAGGCCACTGGCGAACAGTGGTACTGGACCTATGAATATGTGGACGATGGCGTCTATTTCGACTCCAACATCCTGGGCAAGGCGTCTGACAACTATGTGCAGACCGTCAAACCGGGTCAGCCGCGCCTGCTTGCGGTCGACAATGAACTCGTGGTTCCCGTCAACACCACTGTTAGCCTTCAGGTCACCGCCAGCCCCGGCGGCGTGATCCACGCCTTCGCCGTCCCGTCCTTCGGTATCAAGATCGACGCCGTTCCGGGCCGCCTTAACGAAACCTGGTTCAACTCGCGCGAAACCGGCCTCTTCTACGGCCAGTGCTCCGAGCTTTGCGGTAAGGATCACGCCTATATGCCGATCGCCGTGCGCGTCGTGACCGCCGAAGAATTCCAAGCCTTCATCACGGCCCTCAAGGAGAGCCGTGACTATGCCAGCGCCGTCGCCGTGCTGCCGGCTATTCAGTAATCCGGGTCAGGGGAGACCATAATGTCACAAGCAGCACACCTCGAGGCCCAGGCCACCGGGCATGGCCATGCCGCCCACGACGACCACACGCCGACCGGCTGGCGGCGCTGGGTTCTGTCGACCAACCACAAAGACATCGGGATCATGTACCTGGTGTTCGCGATCATTGCCGGCATCGTCGGCGGTCTGCTCTCGGGCTTCATGCGCATGGAGCTGCAGGAGCCGGGCATCCAGATTTTCCACGGCCTTGCTGCCATGGTCTATGGTGTTGACGGTGACTCCGCCATCGACGCCGGCAAGCAGATGTTCAACGTCTTCACGACGGCCCACGCCCTGATCATGGTGTTCTTCATGGTCATGCCGGCGACCATGGGTGGCTTTGCCAACTACTTCGCCCCCTTGATGATCGGCGCGCCAGATACGGCCTTCCCGCGCATCAACAACATCGCCTTCTGGCTGCTGCCGGTGGCGTTTATCCTGCTGCTGATGAGCCTCTTCTTTGAAGGCGCTGCAGGCACGACCGGCTTTGGTGGCGGCTGGACCGTCTATCCGCCGCTCTCGACCTCGGGTCACCCTGGTCCTGCAATGGACTTCGCCATTCTCTCGCTGCACGTTGCCGGTGTGAGCTCGATCCTGGGCGCGATCAACCTGATCACCACGATCCTGAACATGCGCGCTCCGGGCATGACCATCCACAAGATGCCGCTCTTCGCCTGGTCGGTGCTTGTGACCGGTTTCCTGCTGCTGCTGGCCCTGCCGGTTCTGGCTGGCGCCATCACCATGCTGCTCACCGATCGCAACTTCGGCACGTCGTTCTTCGCCCCTGAAGGCGGCGGCGATCCGGTCCTGTTCCAGCACCTGTTCTGGTTCTTCGGCCACCCCGAAGTGTACATCATGATCCTGCCGGGCTTCGGCATCATCAGTCACATCGTGTCGACCTTCAGCCGCAAGCCGATCTTCGGTTACATGGCCATGGCCTATGCAATGGTCGCCATTGGCTTCGTCGGTTTCGTCGTGTGGGCTCACCACATGTACACGACCGGTCTCAGCCTCGACGTGCAGCGCTACTTCGTTGCCGCCACCATGGTGATCGCGGTGCCAACGGGTGTGAAGATCTTCTCCTGGATCGCCACCATGTGGGGCGGCTCCATCACCTTCCGCACGCCCATGCTCTGGGCCATCGGCTTCATCTTCCTGTTCACCGTTGGTGGTGTGACGGGTGTGGTGCTGGCCAATGCCGGTGCCGACCGTGCCCTGCACGACACCTATTACGTCGTGGCGCACTTCCACTACGTGCTGTCGCTCGGTGCCGTGTTCTCGATCTTCGCCGGCTGGTACTACTGGTACCCCAAGATGTTCGGCTACATGTACTCCGAGTTCCTCGGCAAGCTGCACTTCTGGACCATGTTCGTCGGCGTGAACCTGATCTTCTTCCCGCAGCACTTCCTTGGCCTCGCAGGCATGCCGCGTCGCTATATCGACTATCCGGACGCCTTCACGCTGTGGAACCGCGTCTCCTCGATCGGCTACTACGTAACCTTCATCGCCATGCTGATCTTCTTCTACGCGACCTGGGAAGCCAGCCGTAAGAAGCGCCCGGCCGGTGACAATCCGTGGGGCGATGGCGCAACGACGCTGGAATGGACGCTGAGCTCGCCTCCGCCGTTCCACCAGTTCTCGACGCTGCCCAAGATCGACTCGACCAACGCGCACTAAGCGCAGACCGAACAAAGTGGATCGCGCCCAAAGCGCGGTCCACAGCATAAGGACAAGTTCAGTGGCCTATATCGACGACAGCAAGGGGATGCCCGCTTTGGCGGGGGAGGCGCGGGTAGAAGACTACCTCGAGCTCCTGAAACCCCGCGTCATGTCGCTGGTGGTGTTCACTGCGCTTGTCGGCATGCTGGTGGCGCCCGGCGGCATCAATCCGGTGATCGGCCTCATCGCCATCGTCAGCATTGCTCTGGGCGGCGGCGCCTCGGGCGCGCTCAACATGTGGTACGATGCCGATATCGACGCCATCATGAGCCGCACCCAGAACCGGCCCATCCCCGCCGGGCGTATCTCGTCGGGCGAGGCTCTGGTCTACGGGCTTTTCCTTTCTGTCTTTTCCGTGGCCCTTTTGGGCCTTGCGACCAACTGGGTCGCCGGCGGGCTTCTGGCCTTCACCATCTTCTTCTACGCCGTGATCTACACGATCTGGCTCAAGCGCTCGACGCCGCAGAACATCGTTATCGGTGGCGCGGCCGGCGCACTGCCCACCATGGTCGGCTGGGCCGCCGTGACCGGCACCGTGAGCTGGGAAAGCGTGGCGCTCTTCCTCATCGTCTTTCTCTGGACTCCGCCGCATTTCTGGGCGCTGGCGCTTTACAAGCAGGGCGACTACGCCGCTGCCGGCGTTCCCATGATGCCCAACGTCAAGGGCGAGGCTTCGACCCGGCGCCAGATTTTCGTCTATACCGTCATTCTGGCCGTCTCCGCCTTCCTGCCCGTCTACCTGGGTACCGGCGGCTGGATCTATGCCGCGGTCGCCGCGCTCACCGGTTTCGGCTTCGTCTATCTCGCCATTCGCCTGCTGCGCGCGCCGACCAATATCGACATGCGCAAGGCAGCGCGTCGCCTGTTCACCTTCTCGCTGAGTTATCTCTTCGTGCTTTTCCTTGGACTTCTTGCCGATAACTTCATCGCACGCCTGGGAGGGTTCTGGGCATGAGCGACACCAATCAGGTTGTTGAAACCGTGCCCGCTGAAGACAAGGCCGCCGAGGCGCTGAAGCGCGTTCGCCGCCGCCGGTCGCTGGCACTGGCCGGGGCGCTGGCGCTCTTCGCCATCACTTTTTACGTGCTGACCATCGTCAAGATGGGGCCAGCCCTGTTTGACAGGGGCCTCTAATGACGCTGACCGCCCATAACGATGCCGGTGGCTCGGAAAAGCGCAATCGCCGTCTTGGTGTGACCCTGCTGGGCGTTGCCGCTGGCATGGTGGGCCTCGCCTTCGCGTCCGTGCCGCTCTACCAGCTCTTCTGCCAGGTGACCGGCTATGGCGGCACTGCCCAGGTGGCCGAGGCCAATCCCAAGGGCGTTATCGCCCGCGAAATGAAGGTGCGTTTCGACGTCAATGTCGAGCGCAGCCTCAACTGGACGGTAAAGCCCGCTGCCTCGATCACCGACCAGATCGGGCGCGTCGATACGGTCAACTACATCGCGACCAACAATTCGGACAAGCCGGTCACCGGCCAGGCGATCTTCAATGTCGTTCCCGAACGGGCCGGCGTCTATTTCAACAAGATCGAATGCTTCTGCTTTACCGAGCAGACCCTGCAGCCGGGCGAAACGGTGGAAATGCCGATCGTCTTCTTCGTCGATCCCGATATCGACGAAAATCACGAACTCAAAACAATCAAAGAGATCACACTCTCTTATACCTTCTACGCTTCAGACAATGAGGGAAGCTGAACATGGCCGCCATTGAAAAGAACCATGACTACCACATGGTAGAACCGTCACCCTGGCCGTTCGTAATGTCGGTCGCGGTGCTCGTCATGATGGTGGGTGCGGTCTTCTTCATGAAGCATTGGACCCCGTGGCTGTTTTTCATCGGCCTCGCCGGCGTGATCTACACCTTCTACGCCTGGTGGGCGGATGTGGTGAAGGAAGCCAATAACGGCGTCGACCACACCCCGGTCGTCCAGATGCACCATCGCTATGGCATGATCCTGTTCATCACCTCGGAAGTGATGTTCTTCGTTGCCTGGTTCTGGGCCTATTTCGACGGCTTCTTCCGCGTCGACGACGTCGAGCAGTATGCCCGTGTCGCCTTCACCGGCGGTCACTGGCCCCCGGCCGGCATCGAGCTGTTCGACCCGTTCCACCTGCCGCTGTTCAATACGCTGATCCTGCTGACCTCGGGCACCACTGTGACCTGGGCGCACCATGCGCTGCTTGAAAACGACCGCCAGGGCCTGCGCTGGGGCCTCGCCCTGACCGTGGCGCTCGGCGTGCTGTTCTCCTTCGTGCAGTACCTCGAATACACCCATGCCGGCTTCTCCTTCTCCGGCAACCTCTATGGCGCCACCTTCTTCATGGCGACCGGCTTCCACGGCTTCCACGTGATCATTGGCACCATCTTCCTGGCTGTCTGTCTGATCCGTGCCCAGCGCGGCGATTTCACCCCGCAGCGTCACCTGGGCTTTGAATTTGCCGCCTGGTACTGGCACTTCGTGGACGTGGTGTGGCTGTTCCTCTTTGCCTCGGTCTACGTCTGGGGCGCCTGGGGCGTAGCGCTCCACCACTAGATTCAGCTACGGTGAATACGGGGGCGCGGCTTGGCTGCGCCCCCTTTCGTTTCCGGCGGAATTCCATGAGCCAGCCCAATCCCGTTCTCACAGGTCTTCTCTGTCGCTGCCCGCGTTGCGGCGAGGGAAAACTGTTTTCCGGCTATCTCAAGCTTGCCGCCCATTGCGACAGATGTGGTCTCGACCTGAAATTTGCCGATAGCGGCGACGGTCCGGCTGTCTTCGTGATCTTCCTTGTCGCCCCGCTGGTCATTCTCCTGGCGCTGGTCGTCGGCTCGATCTTCTCCATTGCGCCATGGATGCATCTGGTGCTCTGGATTCCCACGACAATTGTGCTTTGCATGGCGCTGCTGCCGCCCTTCAAGGGCGTGCTCGTCAACCTGCAATATCGCCACGACGCTCACGAGGGCCACCAATGACGGGTCTCCGCCGCCTGACCTGGAGCGACTGGCTCTTTACCGCATTGATGCTGGCGCTGGCCGCCGTGTGCCTCTGGCTCGGAACCTGGCAGATGCATCGCCTCGCCGAAAAAGAGGCGCTGGTCGCGGCTGTCGACGCGCGCCTGACGGCGGCGCCTATCCCCGTTCCGCCCAAGCAAGAATGGGCCGGGCTTGATGCCGAAACGCTGCTCTATCAGCCGGTGCAGCTGACCGGGGCCTATCGTTACACACAGACTGTCACGGTGTTCACGAGCCTTTCGGATCCCAAGGGCCAGTATTCGGGCCCCGGCTATTGGGTCGTCACCCCCTTCGAACTGGTCGGGGGTGGCACGGTTTTCGTCAATCGCGGCTTCGTGCCCCAGCAATATCAGGAAACGGCGGCGGTCGGTGATCTCCATGGCGACGATCCCGGCACGGTGACCGTTTCGGGCATCCTGCGCGCGCCCGAACTGGCCGGCATGATGACGCCCGAAGCCGACATGTCCAATCGCATCGAATGGGTGCGCGACCCGCAGCGGCTCGCCAAGATGGTCGATCCGGCTTTGGCGCCGATCGCTCCTTTCTACGTCGATCTGCCCGCCGGCGCGCCCGGCGACCTGCCTCAGGGTGGGGAGACTGTTGTCAGTTTCCCCAACAATCATTTCGGCTATGCGCTGACCTGGTATGGCTTCGCCGTGGTTGCCGTGGTCATGCTCGGTTTCTGGCTGGCGCGCCAGGCGCGGCGGCCTGCCACTGGCCCCTGAGGCGGCCCTGCGGCAAAACCTTGCGGTAAAGCGCCGCATTCACTAGGTTGCAACAATTCTAAAAGGGCTTTCCCTTCCAATGCAGTTTGTTTCGACGCGCGGCCAGGCACCAGTGCTCGGCTTCTCCGATGCGGTCCTGGCGGGCCTGGCCTCCGATGGCGGCCTCTATGTTCCGCAAGCCTGGCCTCAACTGAGCCACGACGAAATCGCCGCCTTTGCCGGCAAG
>NZ_JAFKHD010000257.1 GCF_017307565.1 Devosia sp. | reverse complement strand
ACGCTCAGGTTCTGCGTGACGACATCATCTGGGTGGCAACCGAGCTTGAGCAGAGCCATGCGACCT
This sequence comes from Devosia sp., assembly GCF_017307565.1. GTDB lineage: Bacteria > Pseudomonadota > Alphaproteobacteria > Rhizobiales > Devosiaceae > Devosia. The sequence continues at coordinate 1,244 of NZ_JAFKHD010000257.1, read as the reverse complement.
ATGTTGACGATCGTGCTCGGTTCGAACGCATCCTCACCGCCCTGGCAGTGACGCCCTCGCTGCCCTTCACTGCCTTGATCGACAGCCACGGCAACATGCTGCAGCGCGCTCAGATCAACGTCGCCGGCGGTTATCCGAGGCTGCCCGAGGGCATTACCCAGGGTGTGGTCGAAGGCATTCCTACCGCTATCGCGCCGGGCAGCACGAACCTTGTCGGTTCCGTCATCAAGCTGCGCGGTTACGACGACATGTACCTCTTCGTGGCTCGTCCCGTAGATGCTGAGGTACTTCAATATATGCGGCTAACTGACGATAATATAACGGAATATCGTCAGTATGCATCGAACCGATTGGTCTTCCAGATCACCTTTACGATCATGTATGTCGGTCTGGTGGTCGTCCTATTGCTTGCCGCGCTCTGGATCGGCATTGCACTCGCCAACCGGTTCGTTGATCCAATTCGCAACCTCATGGTTGCGTCGCGCCGGGTAAGCGGCGGCGACCTCGACGTGCGCGTGCCAGTGCAGGAGGGGCGGGGGGACCTTCGCGACCTGTCCAATGGCTTCAATCGCATGACGCAGCAGCTCAAGTCGCAGCGCGAAGAGCTGCTCATGGCCAACGAGGTCAACGAGAAGCGCCGGCAGTTTACCGAGGCCGTGGTGGAAGGTGTGTCCGCCGGGATCATCGGTCTCGATCCCTTCGGTGCTGTGACGCTAGTCAATGCGCGCGCCTGCGAGATGCTCGGCAAAACCGAAATCGATATGATGGGCGAACGGATGGAGGAGATCCTTCCCGAGATCGCTCCGACCATCGAGAAAGCTCGGTCCGCACGTCGCGGTCAGGTTCGCGACCAGATTCAGCTCGGCAATGAGACAGACCGCCGAATCTACCAAATCCAGCTGACCCGCGAGGGCTCTATCACAGAGTCCAAGGGTTATGTCCTGACGTTCGACGATATTACCGAACTCGAGTCGGCGCAGCGCACCAGCGCCTGGGCCGACGTGGCGCGCCGCATCGCCCACGAAATCAAGAACCCACTTACCCCGATCCAACTGTCGGCCGAACGCCTGCGCCGCCGCTACGGCTCGAAGCTCGAGGACGACCGGGAAGTGTTCGACAAATGCATCAACACCATCGTGCGCCAAGTGGGTGATATCGGCCGGATGGTCGACGAATTTTCGGCTTTTGCGCGTATGCCTGAGGCGGCACCGGAGCAGGCCGACCTTTCCGACACAATCCGGCAA
>NZ_JAFKHD010000256.1 GCF_017307565.1 Devosia sp. | reverse complement strand
CCCCTGGGTGCGAAACGGATGACGATATCCCGTCGTGCCAATGACCTGCCTCCGGTATTAGGGGAGGCAGGAATCCCGCTGGCTTTTGGCCGTATCAAAGCGGATAGCGCAGGACCGCCGCAAGTTCCTTTTTGCCGGGGATGTCGGCGCGCCGCACGCCTAGTACCTTGGCACCGCTGGCGAACGCCCGGCTGGCAATCTCGTCGACCACACCATAGGCGTTCGCGTCGTCCTTCTCGACGAATTCCACCGCGCCACTTTCGTCGTCGACAAAGCCCGGCACGACTGAATCGATGTCGATCAGAAGCGTGTCGATTGCGCCGAAGGTTGCTGCACGGGCCGCATCCGAGATATCGGTCGTGGTGCGGCGGTCGTTAGCGCGCTTGTCGAACAAGGCACGGATGGCGCCCAGGTCCTGTTCGTAGGCATTGTCGAGGATCGGACGCGCACGCTGCGCCAGGTCGGCGTCGGTCAGGCGGTCCGGGCTGTCGGCAATGGTTTCGCCCAGAAGGTGCGGATAGGAATTGATCTGCGGAAACACCGAAGCCAGGCGGTCGGTGGCGGCCAGGATGAGCGGGGTCTCGCGCCCGGCCAGAATGGGACGTAGCGCCGTATCTACCCGCCGTACATATTGCTGGAAGCGTACATTCTGCCCCTCGGAGCCTTGGATGCGGCCGCTGAAAGTACGATCGTTGAGCGTCGACTTGCCGACCGAGGAGGCCGCGTCCTTGGGCAGGCCCGGAACCTTGACCGTTACCGGCGGCAGATCGGCATGCATCTCGACCAGGCGCACGGCATTCTCCGACAGGGCGAGGATGAGGGCTGAATGCGGGAAGGTCACCGCCCGGAACAGCGGCTTCAGGTGGAAGCGGTCGGCGACCTGCACCATGGAGACCAGATCGTTGGCGAGCCGATAGGTCCGCAGCGCATCGGGCGTGACGAAAACGGCAAGGCTGTTGGCCTGGAAGCGCCAGAATTCGTCATCGTCAACCAGATCGTTCAACTGCTCCAGAAGCGCAGCCAGCCGCCTCTTGTCGAAGCCTGCATCCTCAAGCTGCGACTGCGCCTCACGGATCAGATTGCCGAACTCGATGCGCGAGGCCGATGTCTCCTGTGTCACAGGGGTGGTCTTCAAATAGAGCGACACGCAAGCATCGGCACGCGCACCGACAAGGGTGGCAAATTCGGAACGAGTCGGAATGTCGACGTAAAGCATGCAAGATCCTTTTCTTTATCGGCGCATCGACGCCCTTCGGCAGTCAATTCATGCGCGACAACTTCATTTATTCGCGACACCGTAGCCTCTATATCCGAC
>NZ_JAFKHD010000255.1 GCF_017307565.1 Devosia sp. | reverse complement strand
TAGATCGCGATGCTCGGCATCCGGGTGGTTCGCGGCCGGTCGAGCAGCTCGTCGAGCACCTCAAGTGATCGGCGAGCCCTCGGATAGGTGATCCAGCGCTCCTCGCGGATGGCGGTGATCCGCTCGCTGTCGGATCGGTCGAGGAGGCTTGCGGCGCTGGAGACGAGGTGGCCGTGCTCAAGGCTCATCCCACACGCTACCCTTCCCCGCGTCGTCGCGCGCGGGTCTGCTGGTATCGATCCCGCGCAGGCGGACGCCTGCCGCCGCTCGCTCCGATGAGCTCGGTCGCCGATCTGTGTTCCTGCGTGCCCGCGCGGATACACGGAGCGCTTGGTCCTCGATCGCACGCTGCTCGAGCACGGTCGAGAAGATCATGCGCTCATTGACTTCGCGACGGCCTTTCTCGTTCAGGGTCGCGATGGCCGCGTTCCGTTCCCATAGGGTGATTGCGGGGTTCGATAGCTCGCGATATCGCGCCTCCACGAAGTGACCGTTTGGACGGCGGACGAAGACGCGAGAAAGGTCACGCGGGTCATATCGCACGGCAAGCTTCCCGCGAACGCGCCCGACATCCTGGGCGAGCACGGGTGTCCAATAGCGGATGCCGAACAGGTGGATGCCGTCGCGCCGGAGCAAACGCGCCATCTCCGGCAGGAAGGATACCCAGAAATGCAGGCGGTCGCCCGGCAGTCGCGCCGGGACAGAGCCCATCATCTCCCGCCAAACGGCAATCGGCGGCCGGTGAAGCGCTGCATGCACCCTTTGATGGTATTTGCCGAGGATCTCCAGCAGCAGCCATCGCTCGAGCTCGCGCATGGTCATCGCGGCGCGGGCCCGGGGATCGGACGCCGGCCGGTCGGCGACGCTGCTTCCGGTGCTGCCGGGAAGCACGTGCACGGCGTTCATCTGCGTTCCGATCAGCCGCTCGATATGGCCGCCGTAATGGGGCGCGCCAGGCGGTCGCCACGACAGCCGGATGCCATATTCGCGGCAGCCGCGAGCAAAAGCGCGGCTCCGAAAGTCGGAACCGTTGTCAACGAGGATGGACGCAGGGAGACCCATCGCGGGCCAGGGAAAGTCGAGGCCGCGCGCTTCGAGGAACTCCGACTTCGGGAAGATCGCGTTCAGCAGGCACACGCCGACAGAGACGGCGGACGGTTCATGCAGCGCGAGATAGAAGCCGACGACCATTCGCGTATGGACGTCGATCGCGAGCGTCAGCCACGGCCGAACGGCGCCCATGCGCGACGCGGCCTCGGCGACGACCACATCGACCTTTGTGTGGTCGATCTGGACCACTTCGAGCGGGCGGGAGG
>NZ_JAFKHD010000254.1 GCF_017307565.1 Devosia sp. | reverse complement strand
CGCTGCCCTTACCGCCATCGGTTTTGCCGCCAATGCCAACGCAGCCGGCGGCGATTTTGCCTGCGGCGTCACCACCCAAACCCAGGGCGGCATGCTCGCCGTGCAGGGCAAACTGATGAGCCCGACCGCCCTTAACGGCGAATATCACTTCGCGCTCAAGAGTTCCGGCGGTGGCGGCTCCACCAATATCAACCAGGGCGGCCAGTTTTCGGCCGAGCCCAATGCCGAAGTCGCGCTCGGCCAGGTCATGGTCAACGCCAATGCTCACGTGAACGTGGATTTCACCGTCACCGCCAATGGCAAGACCTACGACTGCTCGCAGAACGCTACCCATACCTGATCAGGTTCGTCGCGCCCTGCGGCGAGGCGGGTCGGCCTGACCTTCCCCGATCCGCCTACCTGCCCCGGCTTCGACCGGGGCTTTTTTTGTGCCGGCGAAAACAGTGAACGAAATCTGAATGCACCGCTCCGGATGGGTTCAGTCGGCGATGGCTAATCTCGATTCATGAGCTGGAACACCAGCACCGGGAACGCACAAACGCTTTGGAGAACCATCAAATGACCATCACCTTCACCAAGACCGTCGCCGCCGCCGTCACCGCTCTTCTCATCGGCATTTCGCCCGCCATGGCAGGCGGCCAGATCTCGATCGGCTTCGCCCCCTCCGACCCCAGCCAGGCCCAGGCGCTTGGCCTTGGCCTCCGGATGTTCTCCGTCGTCCAGGGCATGTCGGCCCACGGCGCCAATGCCTACCAGAATGGCAATGGCAACTCCGCCGGCTTCAATCAGAACGGCTCGAACAATTCCGGCCTGATCTTCCAGGACGGCAATGGCCACAACGGCACCATCAGCCAGAACGGCAACAACAATACCTGCGGCCTCTTCCAGTTCGGCCAGGCAACCAATGCCCAGTGCATGCAGAACGGCAACGGCCAGAGCGGCATCACCACGGTGTTCGGCTTCTGAAGCCAGCAACAGCACCACGCCAGACGACGGGGCCGCAGGGCCCCGTTTCTTTTTTCCGCCATCGCGGGCAAAAATGTCGAACCGGTCGCACTGGGATCGTTGTGACTGTGAGCCGGCAACGATTGCCGCCAACAGAGGAGAATGCCATGCGTGTCGTTGTTTTTGTCAAAGCCACGGTCGATAGCGAAGCCGAAATCATGCCCGGGTCGCAGTTGCTCGAGGAAATGGGCCGCTACAATGAGCAACTGGTCGATGCCGGAATCATGCTCGGCGGCGATGGGCTGAAACCCAGCAAATACGGAAAGCGCATCGTGTTCAACGGCGTCGGCCGTTCGGTCGTCGATGGCCCCTTTGC
>NZ_JAFKHD010000253.1 GCF_017307565.1 Devosia sp. | reverse complement strand
GTCATTGGCGAGGCCGCAGATCAGGTTGCCGAGGGGATTGTAGACAACTCTGCTGATTTTTTAGGCCCGCTCGTCAACGCAAGCATCGGACAAATTCAAGAGCGGTGGGGTGCCCTCTTTGCCGCTGATCAGGATGATGGGTAATCGGGTCGGCGGAGTGCGCTCAAGAGCGAATTGATAGGCGGCCTCATTGCTGTAGTTCGGCTCAAATCTTTCAAAGCAGACGAGCTGACCTTTGGCTTCTCATTACTACGTCGACAAATTTCTGTGACAGCTAGCAAATCCAGTTTCATCTTGACGTGTTTGGAAGCATCAAAGATGGTACCTACTCGTTGGGGGACGCGGGTTTGGCATGATTGAAAAATATCCCCGTGACTGGGACGGGAACGAGTGGGAACAATTCAGCCTACGGCTTGTTCGCGAGCGTCATGGTGCCGAAAATGTCCAGCCAATACCGGCTCGCGTTAATGGCGATCTTGGCATCGAATGCATCACGACAGATGGATGCGTCTACCAGAGCTATTCCCCTGAGGAGACCGGAGATACGAGCAAGGCTGCAAGCGCCATGCGCGCGAAAGCCAATCGCGACCTGAATAAGCTTGTAACAAACAAAGGCAAAATACTCGAACTTCTTGGTGGGCTGAAGGTACGCCGTTGGATACTTTTATGCCCTTTCTTGGATGATAAAGATGTAGTCAAAACGGTAGCAAAAAAATCGCAACAAGTGATGGACGCAGGCTTGCCTTTTCTTGCCCCTGATTTCCGAGGCCTTGTTCACTGCCAAGAGGATTTCTCCAAAGAAATTGACAGAATCAGGTTGCAGGCGTGCGGCGCTACTCTGATCCTGAAAACACCGGACGATGACGAGGTCTCGGTTGCCGGCAACACTATTAGCGAGGCCTTGGCGCAGAAAATTGTACGCGCTTTCCCGCAGTTGAATCCTGAGCAAGTAGCCAAAAGAAAGTTTGGATTTATCAGGACACACATCCGAGCGGAGAACGCTCTTGATCAGTTGAAGCGTGACGCACCTGAACTTTGGGAAAGGGCGACCACCGCCATCGCCCTCGAAGAAGACCGACTTGAGACATCAGGCACTGTGTCGGGACCAGCCGCGGATCTCCTTACGATTGAGCAGGATCGACTATACCAGACACTGTCCGCTGCACTGCCAACTCTGGAGACGAATGCCGTCCGCGCGATCGCAATGGGACAAATCGGAACGTGGCTGATCGAATGCCCGCTCGATTTTACACCCCCCACAAGTGGTTAGTCATAATGAGCGAGCGAGATATAACCTTTGTATTTAGGGAGCGCCCTAAGCC
>NZ_JAFKHD010000252.1 GCF_017307565.1 Devosia sp. | reverse complement strand
CCCAAGCCGGTAGTGGCCCCCAAGCCTGCTGCCAGTACAGAAGGTGGCGAAGAAGGAAGCAACCGCAGCACCGGGGTCCAGTCGATCCGCGTCGATCTCGACAAGGTCGACCGCGTGGTCAACATGGTCTCGGAACTGGTGATCACCCAGTCCATGCTGACCCAGCAGATGGATGAAAATCTGCGCGCCCGTTATACCGAACTGGTGCGCGGCCTCGAAGTGCTGGCCCAGACCACTCGCGGCCTGCAGGATTCGGTCATGGCCATTCGCGCGCAGCCGGTCAAATCGGTCTTCTCGCGCATGCCGCGCCTCGTGCGCGAACTTGCCACCAAGACCGGCAAGAAGATCAAGCTCGAAACGATCGGTGAAAACACCGAAATCGACAAGACCGTCATTGAGCAGCTTTCCGATCCGCTGACCCATATGATCCGCAATTCGGCCGACCACGGAATCGAAGACCCGGAAAAGCGCAAGGCGCGCGGCAAGTCCGAGATCGGGACCATTCGCCTTTCGGCCGAACAGGCTGGCGGCAATATTCTCATCGTCGTCGAAGACGATGGCAACGGTATCAACCGCGAACGCGTGTTGCAGCTGGCTCGCGACAAGGGCCTCGTTGCGCCTGATATCACGCCCACGGACGAGCAGATCGATCAGCTCATCTTTGCTCCGGGTTTCTCCACGGCGGATGCGGTAAGCGATATTTCCGGCCGCGGCGTTGGCATGGACGTGGTGCTCTCCAACATCAAAAAGATCGGCGGCTCCGTGCATGTCCGCTCCTGGACCGGCAAGGGCTCGCGCGTCACCCTGCGCCTGCCGCTGACGCTGGCCGTGCTCGATGTCATGCTCGTCAAGGTCGGCGAAAGCCCTTATGTGGTGCCGCTGTCCTCGATCGTTGAAACCATGCAGTGCTCGGGCGCCGTTTTCGAGCGCGTCCCCTCCGGCGGCCAGGTGCTGCAGGTGCGCGGCGAATATGTCCAGGTTATTGATGTCGCCCAGCGCTTCGGCATGTATTCGAACAAGGCTTCCGACGAGCGGTTCGTGGTGCTGTGCGAAAGCGAGGGCAGCCAGAAGGTGGCACTTGTCGTCGATGACATCATTGGCCAGCAGCAGGTTGTCATCAAGAGTCTGGAAGAGAACTTCGAGCAGGTCGAAGGCATTGCCGGCGGCACGATCCTCGGCGACGGCAATGTCGCGCTGATCGTCGACGTTCAGGGGCTTCGAACCCACCAGATTCATCAGAACGCGGCCTAGTTGGCCGGGTGGCGCGGCGGCGGTTCGCCGCGCCGAACTGCGAGTAAGAGCGGCTGCCAGCCGCGTGTGAG
>NZ_JAFKHD010000432.1:24054-29785 GCF_017307565.1 Devosia sp. | reverse complement strand
CGAAGCCGCCATGAAGGCGGCCCTTGCTCAGGCGTAAATCTCCACTCCAAATAAACAAAGGGCATTCCCGCGACAGCAGGAATGCCCTTTGTGCTTGAGACGTTTTGGGTCCCTACTTCCAGGTAAAGGCCCGGGTCACCGCGTAGTTGAACACCGAGCTCATGATCGCGCCCGAAAGGCCGGCGACGAAGGTCTGGTGATCCCACTGGTAGATCGCATTGGCGACCGAAATATTGGCAATGCCACCCAGCGCGCAGATCGCACAAAAACTCAGGAAGCCCGTGATCAACCGCGTGCCCTTCAGCTTGCGATCGGCATAGGTCAGGTTGTTGTTGAGCACGAAGTTCCAGGTCATGGCGATCAGCGTCGCCGCAATCTGGGAGATCAGGAATTCCGTGGTCTGCGACACCACCTCGCCCTGGATCAGCACGGCCGTGAAGAACCAGAGCGTTGCGAGGTGCACGACAACGCCGGTACCTCCGACGAGGCCAAACAGCAGGAAACTCGGCGGCAGCGTGCCGCCGGTCATCTTCGACACCCAGAGACCGAGATACTGGATCACGATCAGCGGGTTCATCTTGCTCTCGCCGGCATGGCGCTGGCGGAACGTATAGGGCACTTCGGCGATCTTGAGCGGCTTGCCCATGCGGGCCGACGTCACGATCAGGTCGATGAGGATCTTGAAACCATCGCTCGCCAGTTTCGGCGCCGCTTCAAGCGCCGCCTCGCGACGGACGAGGAAAAACCCGCTCATCGGATCGCTGACCGCCTGCCCGGCGATCATGCCCGCGAGCTTGTTGGCAAGGTTGCTGCCCGAAAGCCGGGTGGCGCTGAGGCCATCGCCGGCAGAACCGCCCTCGGCAAAGCGCGAACCGACCACGAGATCGGCGCCATTAAGCGCTTCGGCCAGCATCTTTGGCAGAATGGTCTCGTCATGCTGATGGTCGGCATCGATCACGGCCACATAGGGCGCAGCGGTAACCGCCATGCCTTCCACACAGGCCGAAGCAAGGCCACGGCGGCCAAAGCGGCGGAGGCAGCGGATATTGGCATAGACCCGGCTCAGTTCGTTGACGACATCGGCCGTGCCATCGGGGCTATTGTCGTCGACGACAATCATTTCCCAAGGCGTGTCGCCGAGCGCGAGGGCGACTTTTTCATAGAGCAACTCGATATTGCCCCGCTCATTATAGGAGGGGACGATGACGGCGAGCTGGGGAGGACGGAAATTGGTATGGAGTTCGACGAGGGCTTCTTGGATAGGGCCGTTCGACATTTGTTGAGCACTCTGGCTTCGGGCATCTCCTTAAAAGCATAACGCGCACTTAAAGTTGCGTGGCATAGAATTCATGGCAGGTTTGCACGCCACGCAGATGTGACCGTCTTCGCTTTGTGCCAATTCACGCATTCCACATGGCAGGAGGTGCCATGCACTCGCCCAGTCTTGATACCGGGCATGACAAGCCGAACCGGCTGGTCCTGCTTCTCCCCCTGCTCTTCGTGGTCAGCGGCACGCTGATCCGGTTCCTCGCCTTCCGCTACGCCCAGCCAGATACGGACTGGACGCAATATTTCGATGCGCTCTGCCGCTGGGATTGCGGCTGGTACGTCCATATGGCCGAATCCGGCTACGACACCTTCCCGGTGCCCTCGCGCGTGTCCGCCGGGAACTGGGCATTCTTCCCGTTCTATCCCATCCTGGTGGGGTTGATCGGCAAGGTCATACCCCTGCCCACCATCGTACTGGCGAGCCTTGTCTCGATCCTCACCGCCTACGCCGCCGTGGTCGCCGCCTGGCCGCTGCTCGGTCGTAACATCCGCGCCTATGCGCTCTATGCCGCCTTCATCCTCTCGGGCCCGCTGTCGTTCTACTTCACCACCTTCTTTACCGAGGTGATGTTCGTGCTGCTGACGACGCTGGTATTCCGCTTCATCGGCCGATCCGATTATCTCGGCGCCGCGGGCGCCGCGGCCCTGCTCTCGGCCACCCGCATCGTCGGGGTCTTTGCATCGCTCGCCATCGGCATCAAGGCGTTGATGGATTACCGCGCGACCAGAGGAACCTGGCGTGGCGTCATCGGCGGCCTTCTGGGCCAGCCAAAGCTGGTACTCGCGATCTTCATCTCGCCGCTCGGCTTCTTCGTCTATGTGGCCTTCCTCAACTACTGGATCGGCGACGGCCTCGCCTTCAGCCATACCCAGCGCGCCTGGGGCCGGATGATCGACAACCCCTTTATCTATCTGTGGGAAGGGCTGATCAACTGGCCCGACAATGGCGCGCTCCTCAGCAATTCCCAGATCCTGGCGTTGGCCGCCGTCACCGGCCTTGTCTGCACGGTGATCCTTGCCATTCGCCGGCAATGGCCGGCCGTGGTCTTCTGCCTTTTCTGCATCCTGATCCCGCTGGCGGCGGGCCTGGCGTCCATGCTGCGCTTCATGGCCGGCATGGTGCCGGTCACCGTGACGCTCGCCACGCTTCTCGGCCGCAATCGCGCGGTCTTCGCCATCAGCCTTTTGGGGCTGATCGTCAGTGCCTGGTTCGTCACGCTCGCCTGGCTCGGAGGCAATGTTGCGCTTGTCTGATCGCTCGCCTCTCGCCATCTATGCGCTCGCGGCCGTCCTCGCGCTCGCCGAACTCGCCATTCTGTGGCAGGCCCTGCACCCCAATGTCTCGGCCGATTATCGCGCCTATTACATCGACCGCACGACGACCTGCCTGCCCCAGCCAGTGACGGGCGCCTATGTTCTCGGCACCGAACTGAACTTCCGCTCAGGCGGCGATGAGACGCGCGAACTGCGCCCCTGCGGCTGGAGCGGCCCGGCCGGCGACGGCATGCATTCAGTGGGCGAGACCTCGCGCCTGCGCTTCGCCATCGGCACGCCGCAACCCTTGACGCTGATGCTGGAATTGACAGGCGTCACCCTGCCGGGCCCGGCCAAGCAGCGCGTCGTCATTTCGGTCGATGGAAGCAAGATCGGTGACATCGCCGTGACGCCGGACAAGACCGAGCGCTTCACGCTCGCGATCCCGGCCAAGGCCCTGGGCGAGAGCGGCTTTGCCAATATCGGGCTCGACTTCCCCGATGCCATCAATCCCGGCAAGCGCGTGTCGAACACATATTGGCGATCGGTCAAGCTGACCGCCGCGTCGCTCAGCCCGGCACAGCCAGGCTGAGCGTAGACGGGAATTAGTGGTCGGAAGCGCCTTCGATCATGCCGAGCGCCGACATGTAGAGCTCGAGTATGGCTTCCTGCTCCATACGCTCATTGGCGTCCTGCTTGCGGATCGTTACGATCTTGCGCAGGATTTTGGTGTCAAAGCCGTTGCCCTTGGCTTCGGCATAGATTTCCTTGATGTCAGCCGCGATGGCGGCCTTCTCTTCTTCCATCCGCTCGATGCGCTCGATAAAGGCGCGGAGCTGATCCTGGGCGACGCTGTCTTCGACGGCCATCGTAAACCTCATTTTGTTCTGGTCCGTCTTGAACCCCATGGGCTCGCCGGGTTCAACCCCTTGACGGCCCGATTCTCTACAAATGTGCCGTTCCGCATACCCGCAATTCCGTCAAATCCAGGCATTAGCCATTGACCCGATTGTTCTCATCGGCTCAAACACTCCCGGTAATTCCATGACCCAGGGCCTGCCCTTGCATCGCTTCTGCCTCGGCTCGACGCTTCTGCCGCTTCTTGCGGGCGGTTTTTTCCTCGCCGCTCCCGCACCCGCTTTCGCCGATTTGCGTATCTGCAACCAGACGGCCAACATCGTTTCGGTGGCTTTGGGCTATCGCGCCGAGCGCGGCTGGATGAGCGAAGGCTGGTGGCAGACCCCGCCCGGAGATTGCCGCACGCTCTACCAGGGCGATCTCGCGCGCCGTTTCTATTACCTCTATGCCGTGGACGATATTGGCGGGGGCGCCTGGGATGGCCAGGTGTTCATGTGCACCCGAGATGAAACCTTCACAATATTCGGGGTTGAGGATTGCCTCGCACGGGGCTATGAGCGCACGGGGTTCTTTGAAATCGATACCCAGAACCGGACGGACTGGACGCTGCAGCTGAGCGAAAGCGCTGGCGCGCCCAACATAGTGGGTCCGGATGAGGGTGAAGATCTAGAGGAGCCGGCCTTCCTGGTTGACCCTGAAAACCAAGCCGACCAGGTGGTCCCCCTCCCGCCGCCACCGCCAGACAGACAGAGCACGGATACGCAATGAGACGGATCAGACGCGCAAAGATCCTCGCCACCCTCGGGCCCGCAAGCAACGAGGAAAAGATGATCGAGGAACTGGCAAAGGCCGGTGCGGACGTATTCCGCATCAATATGAGCCATGCCAGCCACGAGCTTCTGCACCAGACCGTGGCGCGCATCCGCAGCGTCGAGGCTCGCCTCAAGCATCCGCTCGGCGTGCTCGTCGACTTGCAGGGGCCCAAGCTCCGCGTCTGGAAATTCGCGGAAGGCTCGATCAACCTGGTTGCCGGCCAGAAATTCACGCTCGACAGCGAGAAGAACGACAACGGCAATTCCGAGCGCGTTTACCTGCCGCATCCGGAGATCATCGAGAGCGTCTCTGTCGGAGACCGCCTCCTTCTGGACGATGGCAAGCTGCAACTCAAGGCTACTAAAGTCGGAGGCGGCGTCATCGAGACCGAAGTGGTCTATGGTGGCAAGCTCTCCGACAAGAAGGGCGTTTCCCTGCCCGACACGCTGCTGCCGACCGGCGCGCTGACCGAAAAGGACCACGCGGACCTGCTCGAAGGCCTCAAGGCCGAGGCCGACTGGATCGCTCTCTCCTTCGTGCAGCGCCCCGAAGACATCATCGACGTTCGCAAGATCGTCCAGGGCCGCGCCGGCGTCATGGCCAAGATCGAAAAGCCCCAGGCCATCGATCGCCTCGAAGAAATCGTAAAACTCTCTGACGCCATCATGGTGGCGCGCGGCGATCTCGGCGTCGAACTGCCGCTTGAAACCGTTCCGGGCCTGCAGAAGCGCATGATCCGCATGTGCCGCCGCTATGGCAAGCCGGTGGTCGTGGCGACGCAGATGCTCGAATCCATGATCACCTCGCCGGTGCCGACCCGCGCCGAAGTCAGCGACGTCTCGATCGCCGTCTTCGAAGGCGCCGACGCCGTCATGCTCTCGGCCGAATCCGCCTCGGGTCAGTACCCGATCGAAGCGGTCGCGACCATGAACAAGGTCGCCGTGGCCGTCGAAAGCGATGCCAACTATCGCGGCATTATCCGCGCCGCTCAGACCGAGCCGGAGGCAACCGCCGCCGACGCCATTTCGGCCGCAACCCGCCAGGTTGCTGAAACGCTCGATCTCGCCGCCATCGTCACCTACACGGCTTCCGGCTCGACCGGCATCCGCGCTGCCCGCGAACGGCCGAGCAAGCCCATCATCGTGCTCTCGCCCAATATGCGTACCATCCGCCGCATGTCGGTGGTCTGGGGCGTGCATTGTGTGCAGACCGAAGACGCCGTGTCGCTCGAAGACATGGTCGATCGCGCCTGCGTCATCGCCTATCAGGAAGGCTTTGCCCGCCCCGGCGACCGCATCGCCATCACCGCTGGCATTCCGCTGGGCACGCCAGGCGCCACCAACATGCTCCGCATCGCCTTCGTCCGCCAGGACGGCGCCGGCTCGAGCTGAAACAAGCTGCCACCTGAATATAAGAAAAGGCCCCGATCAATTCGGGGCCTTTTCTATTTTGGGCGGGAGGCGAGCTGATCGACGGG
>NZ_JAFKHD010000432.1:12397-24034 GCF_017307565.1 Devosia sp. | reverse complement strand
CATTTCGGTCATTAAGGTATTAGCCAAACCATCCTGGAAGCGGACACTCCCGGCGCTGTTAAGGGCGCCGACGTCTGCCTTAACAGCACCCACTGGTCTTGCTGGAGGGCGCGCAGCATGAAGCTGCCGCTGCATCCTGCTCTGCACGATGACGCGGTTTACAGATGGCGGCTCGAACGCCTAGCGTGAGAACTGCTGCATCTTCCCCTATAGACAGGTTTGCAATGTCGAAGACCTGCATGGCCTCGCCAGGGCGCCCGATCTCAATCGTGAGCCTTGCATCATGGTCGAGACGAACCTTCTTTTCGACCTGTGCGAGGATCGACCGGAATTTCCCTGCCGTCATCTCCAGACGATCATCCTTAGCCGGGATGTCCTCCACCTGCAGTACCGTCTCTTGCCACGTATCGGGATTGCCGCCGCAGTCCAAGGTGACAAAGGAGCCGGCCTTCACTTCCGTGATGAGATAGCCGGCCTGAACGACACGGTCGCCATACTGGATAGAGAGGGGAAGCTCGTCGCGGTCCGCCAATCGGGCGAGCACTACGCCAAGCGTAGATTCAACCTCAACGTAAGGGAGAGTTGCGCGCTCGGTCATGTTGGGTTATCCATTATTTCAATAATTGTTGAGATATTGAGATGAAACTCGAAGAACCGCAAGCCCTCAATGCATTCGGCGCCTTGAGCCAGGAAACCCGCCTCCGCATGGTCAGGATCCTGGTGCAGGCAGGGCCACAGGGAATGGCGGCTGGCGCTGTCGGCGAAGCCGTTGATGCGTCGTCATCCAGCGCCTCGTTCCATCTTGCCCACCTCGAGCGTGCCGGGCTGATCCAATCCCGCCGCGAAAGCCGCTCGATCATCTACAGTGCCAATTTCGAAGGCTTATCCGGACTCGTCGAATTCCTCATGCGCGACTGCTGCTCCGGCCATCCCGAGGTCTGCATGCCAGCTGCCGCCGTCGCTGCCGAATGCTGTACCCCCGCCAACGCCAAGGAGAACGCCTGTGCCTGCTGATCGCGTCTACAACGTCCTGTTCCTGTGCACCGGGAATTCGGCTCGCTCTATTCTCGGTGAAGCCCTGATCAATCACGTCGGCAATGGCCGCTTCCGCGGCTACTCCGCCGGTTCGACACCGCGAGGCGAAGTGCACCCGATGACCCTCGCCACTTTGAAGAGCGCCGGCATCTCCGTCGAGGGTCTGCGGTCCAAGCCTTGGGACGAATTCGCGATACCCGACACCCCGAAAATGGATTTCGTCTTCACCGTCTGCGACAACGCCGCCGGCGAAGCCTGTCCGGTCTGGCCCGGTCAGCCGATGACCGCGCACTGGGGCATTGAAGACCCTGCTGCCGTTGCCGGCCCTGAATTCAAGCAGCAGGCTGCATTCGAAGACGCGCTAACTTATCTTCGCAATCGTGTAGCCGCCTTCATGAGCCTTCCTCTCGAAAGTATCGACCGCATGGCTCTGACCTCGAAGCTCCGTGGCATCGGGGCCATGGAAGGCAGTACCTCGAAGTCCGCTGGGGCCGCATGATCGATCTTTCCCGCCGCCTGACTGCCGAAGCACTCGGCACCGGGCTGCTGGTTGCGACAGTGGTGGGATCCGGCATCATGGCCGAAACCCTGACCACCGATGTCGCGCTGGCATTGCTCTCCAATACTATCGCCACCGGTGCCATTCTCGTCGTGCTGATCAGCACGCTCGGGCCGATTTCGGGCGCCCATTTCAACCCGGCCGTCTCGCTGGTCTTTGCAATTCGCGGTGAATTGCTGGCGCGGGACGCGGGCCTTTATGCCCTGGTGCAGACACTCGGCGGCGTGCTGGGAGCGATTGCCGCTCACGCCATGTTCGCTCTACCCCTGGTGCAGGCTTCGAGCACGATCCGGACTGGTGGCGCGCAGTGGTTCTCGGAGAGCGTCGCCGCTTTCGGGCTAGTTGCCATTATCTTTGCCGGCATCCGCTTCGAGCGGAAGGCCGTACCCATGCTGGTCGGGCTCTACATCACCGCTGCCTACTGGTTCACCGCGTCGACATCCTTCGCCAACCCGGCCGTCGCTATCGCGCGGTCCTTCACCGACACTTTTTCCGGCATTCGTCCGCTCGATCTGCCGGGCTTTATCCTCGCTCAGGTGGCCGGGGCGCTTGTCGCCCTCGCGCTGATGACTTGGCTACTTCGCGTGCCCTCCGGCAGCGATCTCCCCATTAATCCGGAAGACCCATCATGACCGTTACGATCTATCATAACCCCGAATGCGGCACCTCCCGCAACACGTTGGCCATGATCCGGCAGAGCGGTGTCGAGCCCACCGTGATCGAGTATCTCAAGAACCCGCCGAGCCGCGAACGCATCGTTGAACTGGTTTCCGCTGCCGGCATCACGCTGCGCCAGGCCCTCCGCCAGAAGGACACGCCCTATGAAGCGCTTGGCCTTGGCGACACCAGCCTGACCGACGACGCGCTGCTCGACGCTATTGGTCAACACCCGGTCCTGCTCAACCGGCCGTTTGTCGAAACGCCAGTCGGCACGCGCCTTTGCCGGCCTTCCGAAGTGGTGCTCGACATTCTCCAAAACCCCGATATCGGGCCCTTCACCAAGGACGATGGCGAAGTCATCATCGACGCCGAGGGCAAGCGCATTGTCTGATCTGCCCAATATCGTTCCCGCCGCGTTCGAAGTGCCTGAGCTGTCGCGGCTGATCGCCCCGGTGCTGCAGCACAAGCCGCGAATTCTGATGCTTTACGGCTCCTTGCGAGAACGCTCCTATAGCCGGTTGCTGACGCTAGAAGCCCAGCGGCTCCTCGAAAGCCTTGGCGCGGAAGTTCGGATTTTCCATCCACACGGCCTGCCTCTGCCCGGCGACGCGCCGGACGATCACCCGAAGGTGCAGGAATTGCGGGAGGCGATGGTCTGGTCCGAGGGCCAAGTGTGGACGAGCCCCGAGCGGCATGGCGCCATGAGTTCGGTGCTGAAAGCCCAGATCGACTGGATACCTCTCCCTGGCGGCGCGATCCGCCCGACGCAGGGCCGAACACTTGCCGTCATGCAGGTTTCGGGCGGTTCGCAATCGTTCAATGCGGTCAACCAGATGCGTATTCTCGGTCGCTGGATGCGCATGGTGACGATCCCCAACCAAAGCTCTGTGGCCAAAGCCTTTCAGGAGTTTGAGCCCGACGGTCGCATGAAACCGTCATCCTTCTACGATAGGGTGGTGGACGTCATGGAAGAGCTGGTCAAGTTCACGCTGATCAACCGTGGCGTTTCCGGCTACCTCACCTCCCGCTACAGCGAACGCAAAGAGGCCGCGGCCAAACTCGAGGAGCGGGTCGGCCTCAAGGCGATCTGACACGACATGCCTAAATCGACCCAATCCAACGCCGGCGCGATCGGGGCGCTGGGTGTTACTCAGATCATCGGGTACGGGACGCTCTACTACAGCTTCTCTATCCTAGCGCCGGGTATTGCCGAGGAATTCGGCATTGCCGTCCAGTGGGTTTATGGGTCAATTTCCCTGGCGCTTCTGGCAGGTGGGTTGATCTCTCCCTATGCGGGGGGCCTCGCCGACAAGCATGGCGCTGCCCTTGTGCTGTCGATCGGGTCGGTTGCCGCGGCGGTCTCACTTATCGTTTGTGGTCTTGCCGTCAACGCTTCGGTTTTTCTTGCCGGGCTGATCCTCGTCGAGCTCGCTTCGGCCTTTGTGCTCTATTCGACAGCGTTCGCGCTCCTGGCGCAGGCGACGGGACCGCAGGCGCAGCGCAGCATCACCTATCTGACGCTGATTGCCGGGTTTGCCTCGACAATCTTCTGGCCGCTGACGACCTGGATGCTGCAGGGACTGGACTGGCACCAAGTCTATTTCGTTTTCGCCGGCATGCACCTCCTCGTGTGCCTGCCGCTGCACGTTTGGCTGACGCGCTTTGCGCGCATGGCGGCCCAGAGGCCGGTCGAGGAAACGACAGCGCCCGTCCTACAAGCGAGTGGCAGCGGCAATTTCACCTTCATCCTCGTGGTGCTCGGCTTCTCGCTCGCCGGCTTTGTCTCGGCGGCGACGCTGTTCCACATCGTGCCCATGCTGGGCTTGTTGGGCCTTGGCGGCAGTGGTGTGCTCGTCGCCACCCTGTTTGGTCCTGCGCAAGTTGCAAGCCGCCTCATCAACATGGCGTTCGGCAAGGACCTGCCGCCCCCGATGCTGGCCGTGATTTCGGCGGTGTTGATGCCGGCTGCGCTTGCAGTTCTCGCCCTCACCGCGCCCGCCATTGCCGGAGCCGTGGCCTTCGCCATCATATTCGGCCTTGGCAGCGGGCTGTTCAGCATTGTGTCGGGCACCTTGCCGCTGGCCCTGTTTGGCAAGCAGGGTTTTGGGAGGCGCCTGGGTTGGATCGGCATGGGGCGCCTGGGCGTCTCAGCCATCGCGCCCTTCGCACTCTCTGTAGCGCTTGGCTCGATGGGCCCGAAGCCCTCGGTCTGGCTCTTGACGGCGGCAGGTCTGAGCTGCGTTGCTGTATTTGGTGAGATACTGAGGCGCTCGAGATCGAGCGCAACTCTGATCGTGTCTTCTCAGACCGTCTAGACCTGCTTACCCGAGGCCAACGATGCCCGACCTGCTTGGATTTGCCCTGGCCTCGCTGATCATCGAACTCACGCCGGGCCCGAACATGACCTATCTGGCCGTGCTCTCGGCCCGACAAGGTCGCTCGGCCGGCTATATAGCTGTGGCAGGCGTGGCGCTGGGCCTGGCCATCATGGGAATTGCGGCAGCGCTTGGTCTCGCCACCCTGATCGGCGCGTCCCCGGCGCTTTTTGCAATCCTGCGCTGGGGTGGGGTGGCCTATCTGCTCTATCTGGCCTGGGACGCCTGGCGCGAAGCCGGCCTGCCGCCTGAGCCCGTGCAGAGCGGCCGCTACTTCGTTCAGGGTCTCGTGACCAATCTGCTCAATCCCAAGGCTGCCCTGTTCTATGTGACTGTCATGCCCAACTTTCTGGCTGCGGGTAGCGACGGCCCTGTCTCCTGGACACTGCTGGCAGCTGTCTATGTGAGCGTCGCCACGCTCATCCATCTGGCGATTGTCACCGCTTCGGGCATGCTCGAACCAGTGCTGACCCGCGGCATGGGGCGGGTCGTGGTGTCGCGCGCCTTTGCGCTCATCCTGGTCGGGGTTGCCGCATGGTTGCTTTGGTCCACGCGGTCGAGTGGGGCCTGAGGCCGCCTTTTCAGGCGGCCGTCTGGGTGGTGTTGGTGGCCCGGCTTGCCAGAACGCTGGTCGTCGCCTGATGCTGGCTGAGGTGAACTCCGCCGGAGAGGTTCTTGAGGAAATGAGTGTGGGCGAGCCTGTCCATCACCGGCCCCTTGACCTCCGAGAGGTGCAGCCGTACGCCGGCCTCCTTGAGGCGATGCTCGATGACCTCGAGACTTTCGAGAGCCGACATGTCGATGGCATTGACGGCCGAGCACATCAGCACGACGTCGGAGATCCCGCGATTGGCCGCCACCTGCTCGAGCACCAGGTCTTCGAGATAGCGTGCATTGGCGAAATAGAGGCTTTCGTCGATGCGGATGGAAAGCATGCCCGGCACGGTCTCGACCTTGTGCCGTTTGACATTGCGATAGTGCTCGGTGCCCGGCACCTGGCCGACAATGGCGGCGTGGGGCTTGGACGAGCGATAGAGAAAAATCAGGATCGAAGTGCCGACACCAAGGGCAATGCCGGTTTCGACGCCAAGCAGCAGCGTGCCCAGCATGGTGATCGCCACTGCCGTAAAGTCCGCCTTTGAATATGACCATGCCCGCCTGAGGATCGAAAAATCGACCAGGGTCAGCACGGCGAGGACAATTGTCGCCGCCAGCGTCGCCTTGGGCAGGATGGCAAGGAACGGGGTCAGCAGCAGCGTGGCCCCGGCAATGCCGATGGCGGTGAAGGCGCCGGCCGCAGGGGTGGCCGCCCCGGCATCGAAATTGACCACGGAGCGGGCAAAGCCCCCCGTCACCGGATAGCCCCCGCCAATCGCGGCCGCGATATTGGAGGCGCCAAGGCCGATCAGTTCCTGGTTGGGCGTGAAGCGTTCGCGGCGCTTGGCAGCCAGGGTCTGGGCCACGGAGATCGATTCCACAAAGCCGACGATGGAGATGATCAGCGCCGGCAGGGCCAGTTGCTGGACCAGATCTAGGCTCACACTGGGGAGCGAGAGCATAGGTAGTCCTTGCGGGACGTCACCCACCAGCGACACCCCTCGGGATGCGAGGCCCATACCGGCTGACCAGGCCATGGTCAGCAAGACGACGAACACGGGACCGGCGCGAACGATGATCGTGGCGACGCCTTTGCTCAGACCGAAACGGGTCAGCCAGTTCTTGAGATCGAGCCTGATCCAGAGCAGCAGCGCCAGGGCAACCGCGCCAACCGCGACGGTATGGAAGTTGATGTTCCCGACATTCTCGTAGATCGAGACCAGCAGCTCGGGCAGGGCGTGCCCCTCGGTCTTGATCCCCAAAAGGCCGCCGACCTGGCTGGTGGCGATGATCAGGCCAGAAGCGGTGATGAAACCGGAAATAACCGGATGCGACAGGAAATTGGCGACAAAGCCGAGACGGAATAGCCCCATGATCGTCAGCATGACGCCCGACAGCAGGGCGAGCACGATGGCGGCGCTGGCATAGTCCACGGACCCTTCCGCAGCAACGCGCCCCACCGCGGTCGCGGTCATCAGCGAGACTACGGCGACGGGGCCGACGGCCAGTGCAGAAGATGTGCCGAAGATGGCATAGGCAACGAGCGGCAGAACCGATGCGTAAAGGCCCACTTCAGGCGGCAGGCCGGCCAGCAGCGCGTAGGCAAGCGATTGCGGGATCAGCATGATCGTCACGATGACCGAAGCGATGAGGTCGCTGGTCAAGGTCTGGCGATTATACCGCCGCCCCCAGTCGAGGATGGGAAAGTAGGATTTCAGGCGCATTGGGATCTCTATCTGGCCTTGGTCCGGCCGCTACCGGCCGGACGCGACATTCACTCGCTCAGCGTGGCATAGAGGCTGCCGGCGCGAGCGCCGGAGCGGCAATAGCCGAGGACAGGCTTGGGCATCCGATCCCAAGCCTGATGGAACCGGATGATCTGTCCTTCGCCAAGACCCCCGGAAACGGGGATATGGAAGATCTGCAGCCCTTCGGCCTCGGCGGCACGCGCCACCTCATCGAAGCTGGGCTGGCCAAATTCTTCATTGTCGGGGCGGGCGCAGACGATCGACCGGTAGCCTGCTGCGGCAACGGCCTTGACCTGGTCTGGCATGATCTGGGCGGTGATGGAGAAATTGTCGTCGAGCTGGCGGATATTCACGGGATTGCTCCGGGATTTGAAAAGGGAAACATCGTAGGACAGGTTGTCTCAGAGGCCGTTGACCGGCACCTTGAGATAGGTCTTGCCGTCCTTGTCCTTTGGCGGCAGCTGGCCGGCGCGCATATTGATCTGCAGCGAGGGGATGATCAGCTTGGGCATGGCAAGTGTCGCATCGCGCGCTTCGCGCATCGCGACAAAGGCGTCTTCGTCCGTGCCATGTCCGACATGGATATTGTGGTCGATCTCGTCGCCCACCGTGGTCTCCCACGCGATGTCGCGGCCGTTAGGACCATAGTCGTGGCACATGAAGAGGCGCGTTTCGCGAGGCAGTGACAGCACCCGCTGGATCGAGCGGTAGAGTACCCGCGCATCACCTCCGGGGAAGTCGGCGCGGGCCGAGCCGCCGTCAGGCATGAACAGCGTGTCGCCGACAAAGGCGGCGTCGCCAACAACATGTGTCATGCAGGCCGGGGTGTGGCCTGGCGTATGCATGACATGCACGGCGAGACCCCCGATCTGGTAGCTGTCGCCGTCGCTGAAAAGGCGATCGAACTGGGAGCCGTCGCGCTGGAATTCGGTGCCTTCATTGAAGATCTTGCCAAAGGTGTCCTGGACCACGGTGATGTTCTCACCAATGCCAAGCTTGCCGCCGACCTTGGACTGGATATAGGGCGCGCCCGAGAGGTGATCGGCATGGACATGGGTTTCGATCAACCACTCGACCTCAAGGCCATTGGCCTTGATGAAATCGATGATCCGATCGGCGCCGTCGTAGGTGATGCGCCCGGCCGCATAGTCGATGTCCATCACCGAGTCGATGACAGCACAGGTATTTGAGCCGGGATCCCTGACGACATAGGAAATCGTATTGGTCGGGGCATCGAAGAAGGCGGTGACGTCCGGCTTCAAGGTCAGATCGGTGGTGAAGGGAATGGTGCTCATGTCGAGCTCCTTTCAAGGGTGAGGTCAGGTGGCCGACGCGAGGCGCTGGCCGTGTGCGAGGCGAATGGAGCGGGCTGCGAAAATGCCGATCAGCATGGCGCCGACAAAGGCCCAGGCCGAGGCTTCGCCCAGGCCAAGGGCCGGAATAGCGCCACCCGGGCAGAAGCCGGAAATCCCCCAGCCGATGCCGAAGACGGCAGAGCCGGCAACCAGGGGCAGGTCGAGCTTGCGATTGGTCGGTATGTGGAACTTTGTCTCGCAAACCGGCTTTGCGCGGCGAAGCACCAGGCGGTAGCCGATCGCAGTGACCACCAGGGCGCCGCCCATCACGAAGGCCAGGGATGGGTCCCAGGTGCCGGCGACATCGAAGAAATTGAGAACCTTGGCCGGGTTGGCCATGCCGGAGAGGGCAATGCCGGTGCCGAAGATGAGACCGACGACGCCAGCAAGAAATGTGCGCTGCATCAGAAACCGCCCAGGAGATGTCGAATAACAAAAACGGTGGCAATGGCCGTCGCCATAAAGGTGGCGGTGGCCGCGATCGAGCGCGGCGACAGGCGGGCCATGCCACAGACGCCGTGACCGGAGGTGCAGCCGGAGCCGAAATAGACGCCGCCGCCAACGATCACGCCGCCGATGATCACCCAGGGCAAAGGCACGGGGCTGGAAAAGGCGATGGCATGGTCGGAAAGGCTCAACACCAGGCTAGGCGCAACGATCGCACCGGCGAGAAACGCTGCACGCCAGACCCAGTCCGAAGCCACGGGGGGCAGCAGCCCGGTCAGGATGCCCGTCATGCCGGCGATGCGCCCATGAAACGCCATGAGCAGGACAGCCGAAAGGCCGATCAGTGCGCCGCCGAGCAGCGAGAGCACCGGGGTAAACTCAGTCATGAAATTGTACCTTACAGGTAGAAACGCCCATCAGGCGGTAGAGCGGACAGAACCGCACGAGGGCGGTAAGCAGGAGGATAAGGCCGACAGTGAAGGCAATTGCCTGCAGCACGGTCGCGCCCGCCAGGGGCATGGAGGGGATGAATGTGCCGACGATCAGAGCCAGTCCGATGATCGCTCTGAGGATGCGATCGGCAGATCCAAGATTGGGGTGCATCACGAACTCCTTGAAAACCGGCCCCATAAGGAGCATAAGATTTATCAACGAACATTCGTATATACGCAAGTGCTAATATGATCAAGATGAATCTTGCGACCATGGAGCGGAACGCCGATCAGGCGTCTCAGCTCCTGGCCGCCATGGCCAATCCGAAGCGATTGCTCATCCTGTGCAACCTGCTCGAACAGGAAATGAATGTCGGGCAACTGGCAGAGCGGGTCCAACTCGGCCAATCCCCGCTATCGCAACATCTCTCCAAGCTGCGGGCCTGGGGCCTGGTGGCGACACGACGCGACGGCCAGCAGATCAACTACACTTTGGCTTCGGATGAAGTTCGGCGAGTGTTGACGACGCTCTACGAGATTTACTGTGCCGACACGACTTGAGGCGTGCAGTTAGGTTGTCGTCCGCTCTTCCAGGTTCGACGCCAGAAGCGGCCTGTCCGCTTGCCACACCCAACCCCCGCCAAAAACAACAAGGCCCGCATTTGCATGCGGGCCTTGTCGATAGTCTTGGCAGTGAACGCTTAGCCCTGGCGGGCCTTGAAGCGCTTGTCTACCTTGTTGATGATGTAAACGCGACCGCGGCGGCGGACGAGCTTGTTCGCGCGGTGGCGCGTCATCAACGCCTTCAGCGAGTTGGTTACCTTCATCGGTCTTATTCCCTGGTCAAATAAAAGGGGCGCCAGAGCGCCCGAAAACTGCGCCCTTCATAGGGAAAAGGCTCCCGTCTGTCAACGCGCCCGAGAAAGAGTTTTGCCCCCTTTTCCTGAGCGCTTCGGAGTCCTCCCGTTAACCGGCAGGTGAGCCTTGGCGGTCTAGTATTTCGGCCGGTTCCAGGGGGCATGGAATGGACAAGATCGTCAAGCATGGGATCGTGATCGCCGATCCGGTCGGGAATATGGCGTCGTTGATCGCCGCCATGGTGCGCGGGCTCGGCCATCGCATGGTGCTCGAAGTCAACAGCGTACGCGATCTCAAAGCGGCCCTTGCCAGCCGTTCCTACTCCCTGATCGTCGTCGATGATGCCATCAGCCCCGATACGGTGGACCTGGTGCGCACCATGCGCACCGACTTCGACAATCCCAACCGCACGACGGCCGTGATCATGATGTCCACCGCGCCCGACATCGCGCGGATTGCCGAGGCGCGCGACGCCGGCGTCAGCGAATTTTTGAAAAAGCCGTTCTCGGCCACCGACCTGCAAAAGCGCATTGCCGGCCTCCACATCACGCCACGCGAATTCATCGAGGCGCCCGAATATTCAGGGCCCGACCGGCGGCGGCGCAAGCTCACCGCCGGCATCGACAATCAGCGCGGCGCCAAGGAGCCCGAGGTCTAAATCCGGGCCTTCGGCGCGTTCCGCGGCGGCATGTCATTGGAATAGATATTGTGCAGGCCGACATTGAGAATGTCGCGCTCGCCGCACAGGGCCATGGTCGTATCGAGTTCCTTGCGGATGATCTCGAGCACGCGCGTCACGCCCGCCTCGCCGCCAGCCCCCAGACCATAAAGCATCGGCCGGCCGATAAAGGTCGCCTTGGCCCCATAGGCCAGCGCCTTGATCACGTCCTGCCCCATGCGAATGCCGCTATCGAGATAGACTTCCGTCTTGTGCCCGACCTTGTCGACGATCTCGGGTAGCACCCGGATGGTCGAAGGCGCGCCATCGAGCTGGCGGCCGCCATGGTTGGAAACGACGATGGCATCGGCGCCATTGTCGATCGCGGCCTGCGCGTCATCGGCATCAAGCACGCCCTTGACGATCACCGGACCGCCAAAGCGCTCCTTGATCCATTTGACGTCGGCCCAGTTGAGCGTCGGATCGAACTGGCTGGCCGTCCAGGCCGAGAGCGACGCCAGGTCATGGACGCGACCGACATGGCCGACGATATTGCGGAACGTGTGCCGCTTGGTGCCCAGCATGCGCGCACACCAGAGCGGGTGCTGCATCATCTGCCAGATCGAATAGGGCGTGAATTTCGGCGGCGTCGAGAGGCCGTTCTTGATGTCCTTGTGCCGTTGCCCGAGGATCTGCAGGTCCATGGTCAGAACCAGCGCCGAGCACTTGGCCGCCTTGGCGCGGTCGATCAGGCGATTGATGAAATCGCGGTCGCGCATCACATAGAGCTGAAACCAGAACGGCGCGGTGGTGTTCTCGGCAATGTCTTCAATGGAGCAGACGCTCATGGTCGACAGCGAGAAGGGGATACCGAACTTTTCGGCCGCCTTGGCCGCCTTGATCTCACCATCGGC
>NZ_JAFKHD010000432.1:0-12350 GCF_017307565.1 Devosia sp. | reverse complement strand
AGCGATGGCCACCGGCATGGTGATTTCCTTGCCCAGCATCTTCACCTTGAGGTTGCGCCCCTCAAGGTTCACGGCCACCTTCTGGTTGAGCTTGATCTTGTTAAAATCGCTCTCGTTCTCGCGATAGGTGCCCTCGGTATAAGAGCCGCTATCGGCATATTCGAAGAACATTTTGGGGACGCGCCGACGCGCCACCTTCATCATTTCCTCAACAGTGAGAATCTTGTCGATGGCGGTCATGGCCGAGGCTCCGAAAGCGGGTTCGACCTGCCCTAGCAACTAACATGTTAGTAGTCAATCTGACTGTCGGGCCGCCTATGGTGACGGATGCGCCGCCCGCCGCCCAAGCATCAGCGTGGCGAAAATCACGAAGAACGAGAACGCAACCATGCTGCCCGCCACGACATGCGCCTTTTCCCATTCGAGCCGCTCGACGAAGTCGTAAATGGCGATGGAAAGTACCTTGGTCTGGCCCGGAATATTACCGCCGATCATCAGCACGACGCCAAATTCGCCCATGGTGTGGGCAAAGGCCATGATGGCCCCAACCATGTAGCCGGGCGCCGCCAGAGGCAGCACCACGCGCCAGAACCGTTGCGCTCCGGAGGCACCAAGCGTATCGGCCGCCTCCATCACATCGGCATCGATGGCGGCAAAGGCATTGCGCAGCGGTTGCACCATGAAGGGCAGCGAAGCCACCGCCGCGCCGATCACGAGCCCAGCAAACGAGAAGGCCAAAGTCCGGGCGCCCCAGAGCCCGGCAATTGCACCGCCCGGACCATTCGGCCCGAGCGCCAGCAACAGATAAAAACCCAGCACAGTCGGCGGCAGTACCAGCGGCAGGGACACCACGGCCCCCACCACTTCCTTGCCGGCCCACTTGCTCCGAGCCAGCCACCAGGCGATCGGCGATCCCACCAGCACCAGCACCGCCGTGACGCTCGCCGCAAGGACCAGCGTCAGCAGCACTGCCGAGAGGAGCGGATCGCTGCCGATCATGGCACCGAATAACCCGCAGCCTCGATCACTGTTACGGCTTCATCGGACTTGAGGAAATCGTAGAAGGCCGTGGCGGCTGGATTGTTCTCGCCTTCCTTGAGCAGCACCGCGCCCTGCGCGATCGGCTCATGCAAATCGGCCGGCACCAGCCACTGATCGGCCTTGCCGAGCACCTGGCTCGCCGCCACAAAACCCAGCTCGGCATTACCGCTCTCGATGAACTGCAGCGTCTGGGAAATGTTTTCGCCCTGCACCAGCTTCGGGGTCAGCGTTTCGAGAAGGCCGAGCGCCGTCAGCGTTTCCACTGCCGCCTTGCCATAGGGTGCAGCGGCCGGGTCGGCGATGGCGAGTTTGTTGTAGTCGCCCTCGAGCGCCGCCTTGCCATCACTCACGTCACGCCCCGGCGCGTAAAGCACCAACCGGCCCTCGGCATAAACGAAGAAGCTGCCTTCGACGCCCAAGCCTTCCTCGATGGCCTTTTGCGGGCGCGCCGTGTCGGCGGCAAGAAAGATGCCGAAGGGCGCGGCCTGGGTGATCTGGGTATAGAGCTGGCCGGTGGCGCCAAAGCTCAGGACGACCTGGTGCTCGCCCTTGGCTTCGAAAATCTCTGCCAGTTGTTCCGCCACGGCGGTGAAATTGGCGGCGACGGCCACGTTGACGGTTTCAGCGAAAGCCGGAGCGGAACTCGCAGCCAGAACGGCAAGAGAAAGCAGCAGACGACGGGACACGGAAGCCTCCGATATGTTTGAATGGCCATATCGATGACCGAAAGCTCCAACTCGCACAAGCGATATGTTCATCAGGAAATATCGGATATCAGTGCCTTGAGCGCTGCCACATCATCGGCAATTGCAGTCTCGGTCGCCCGCTGCATGGCGCGATAACGGGCCAGCACCTCTTCGCCGAGCACGCTCAAATGCGCCCCGCCCTGCGCCGCCCCGCCCCGCGCTGTCTCGACGAGGGGCTTTCCAAACCCCTCATTGAGTGCCTGCACGAGGCTCCAGGCCCGCTTGTAGCTCATGCCCATTGCCTTGCCGGCCGCAGAAATGGATCCGGTCCGGGCAATCCCCTCGAGCAGATCAGCCCGCCCCGGCCCGACATAGACCTTATCGCTGAGCACGATCCGCAGATGTCCAAGGCCGGATGGGGGCGCAGGCTTGTTCATGAAACTGCCCCCCGTTCCAAAACCTTACCCGCGCAGCGCGCTCGCTTCCTTGGCAAGCGCCTCGATCCGGGCAAAGTCGCCGCTCGCCAGCGCGTCGGCCGGCATGATCCAGCTGCCGCCCACGCAGATGACATTGGGAAGGCTCAGATAGGTCTTGGCCTTGGCCGGATCGATCCCACCGGTCGGGCAGAAGGTGATATCGGGCAGCGGCGAGGCGAAGGCCTTGAGCACCGGTGCGCCACCCAACGCTTCCGCCGGGAAAAATTTGAGGAACGAATAGCCACGCTCGGCGGCCGCCATGGCTTCGGTCGGCGTGCCGATGCCCGGCAGCAGCGGAATGGCGACATCGTCGGCCGCATCAAGCAGGCGCGGCGAAGCGCCCGGCGACACCATGAAGCGGCAGCCGGCATCGACCGACGCCTTCATGTGCGCGGCGTTACGCACGGTGCCAGAGCCGACAATGGCACCAGTTACCTTGGCCATCTCTTCCATGACCTTGAGCGCATTGGGCGTGCGCAGCGTTACTTCCAGCACCGGCAGGCCGCCGGCAACCAGCGCCTCGGCCAGCGGCCGCGCCTGGGAAACGTCGTCGAGAATGATGACGGGCACGACGGGCGCCAGCGAAAGAATGGAACGAATGGCGTTTGCGTCCTGCGGCATGAGCATCACTTCCAGAAGGCTGAGGAAAGGTCCGCCGAAGGGTTAGGCCCAAGCCCTGTTTCCCGCAAGGCCGATCCTTGTGGCGGAGGCAAAAAAAGCCGCGTCATCGCCTTGTTCGATTGCCTATGTCATGGTCCGCACCTAAATAATGCACAAACAACCAAGAGGAGCTTGTCATGGTATTTGAAGGTTTTGCCCTGGATGGCCTCAGCCTTACGCTGATCGGTTTGGGCATCCTGTTGATCCTGGTGCTCTTCGCCGGCGCCAAGACCATTCCGCAGGGTTACAACTATACCGTCGAGCGCTTCGGCAAATATACGCGCACGCTCAAACCCGGCCTCAACCTGATCGTCCCGTTCATCGACACGATCGGCAAGAAGATCAACGTCATGGAGCAGGTGCTCGACGTCCCCCACCAGGAAGTCATCACCCGCGACAACGCTTCGATCACCGCCAATGGCGTCACCTTCTACCAGGTGCTCGACGCTGCCGCGGCCGCCTATGAAGTTGCCAATCTCGAAAACGCCATTCTCAACCTCACCATGACCAATATCCGTACGGTCATGGGCTCGATGGATCTCGACGAACTGCTGAGCCACCGCGACGAAATCAACGAGCGCCTGCTGCGCGTTGTCGATACCGCCGTCTCGCCCTGGGGCCTCAAGATCACCCGCATCGAGATCAAGGACATCGATCCACCCAAGGATCTCGTCGAATCCATGGGCCGTCAGATGAAGGCCGAGCGCGAAAAGCGCGCCACCATTCTTGAAGCCGAAGGCCGCCGCCAGGCCGCCATTCTCAAGGCCGAAGGCGAAAAGCAGGCCCAGGTGCTGGAGGCCGAAGGCCGCCGCGAAGCTGCCTTCCGTGACGCCGAGGCGCGCGAACGTTCCGCCGAGGCCGAAGCCAAGGCAACCCAGATGGTGTCCGAAGCCATTGCCGCGGGCAATGTGCAGGCCATCAACTACTTCGTCGCCAACAACTACATCGAAGCCCTGGGCAAGCTCGCCACCTCCCCCAACCAGAAGGTGCTGATGCTGCCCGTCGAAGCCTCCAGCGTCATCGGAGCCATTGGCGGCATTGCCGAAATCGCCCGCGAAACCTTTGGCGGTGCGCCGGCAACGCCCGCCCGTGCCGCATCCCGTCCGCCCGCCGCCGGCCAGCCGCCGCGCGAGCCCGGCCAGCTCTAGGCTGAACCGCCATGGTTCTCATCGATTTTCTTGCTGCCAACGCACCATGGGCCTGGATCATTGCCGGGCTCATCCTTCTGGCGCTCGAACTCGTCGTGCCCGGCGGCTTCCTTCTCTGGCTCGGCATTGCCGGGCTCATCACCGGTCTGGTGGTGCTCTTCCAGCCGATCGCCTGGCCCTTCCAGTGGCTCATGTTCGGCGTCCTGGCGCTGGTCGCGATTTTTATCTGGACCCGCTGGACACGCAACCGCGCTGGTCAGTCCGACCGGCCCTATCTCAACCGCCGCACCGACACGTTCATCGGCCATGAGGCCGTTCTAGAACAGCCCATTACCGACGGCTTCGGCCGCCTCGCTCTGGGCGACACGATCTGGCGGATTTCCGGTCCCGACCTGCCGGCGGGACAGAAGATCCGCGTCGTCGGCAGTGATGGTGCGGTGCTGCGCGTCGAGGCGATTTGAGACAGCAAGCAAGCTTTCGTTAACCATAAGCTGAAAGGATCGCGCGCGGGGACCTCTGTCTTGGGTCCCGATATCTGGAGCGTGGCGTGGTCCTTTCGCAGCACTATCGGAGCCTGGCTTTCGGCCTGGTCGCTGGCCTTTTGGCCGGCGCCGCCAGCCCGGCTCATGCTGCCCCGACGCTGCTGCAGACCGATCAGGCGGACGAGACCAAGACGGCAGCGACGCCGGTGCGCCAAAACCTGCCCAATCCGAGTCTCACCAATGCCCGCCTCCGCCCGGGTGTCTACCCAGCCCAGCCGGTGCCTCCCGAATTCGCGGTTGCCCCTGATTCGGGCGAGCCGGTACCGCTCGATTGGTCGGTGGGCCTGCGCGGCACCTATCTCAATTCCAATGGAGAAGGCAGCTTCGTCACCCATCTGACGCCGCGCTTTTCCTATACCCATGCGGGCGGCATCGCGACGATCGCCATCGAGGGCGATGCGGACCTTGCCAAGGCCAATGGCCAGGACATGCCGATCCTCACCTCCGGCGGCCTATCCATTTCCGGCACCGCCCCCATCGATTCCGTCACCAGGGTCACCGGGTCGCTCAATATTGGCCTGACCCAGGACATTCCCGGCACGGCCGGCCTCTCGCCCTTCATCATCACCCCGCCGCAGGTCTTTACCGGCGGCGGCAAGCTCGGCGTCGACCGGCAATTCGGCAAGTTCAATGTCGGCCTCGGCGGCGGCATCAACCGTACCGTCTATGGCCCGACCGATCGCACCGATACCGGGCTCACCGACAATTCCGACCAGAACTACTGGTCCGGCACCGCCAATCTCCGCCTCGGCTATCAGGTCACCCCGATCCTCGAGGTCTTCGGCCAGGGCGAGCTGCAACGCGACATTTTCGACCGGCCAACCGCCAGCCTCGGTGTCTATCCCAATGCCACCAACCGCTCGCTCCGCGCTGGCGTCTCGGGCAAGTGGAACGACATCTGGTCAGCCAGCGCCTCGGTCGGCGTCGGAGAGCGCGTCTTCGATGAAGCAACTCTCGGTGCCATCCGCGCCGAACTCTATGGCGCCGAAATCCGCTACACGCCCGATCCCACCGTGGCCTTCACGGCCGGCATCGAGACCGCGCTTGCCCCCGCAGGCGCCGACAATCCCGGCACTGCCCGCATCCGGTACTCGGCCTTTTCCAATGCTCAGTACACGGTCAATTCCTGGCTGCGCCTGCGCGCCACGGCCGATTGGAGTCAATCCGAACTCGTCGGCACCGGCACGACCGAACGCCGCCTGGGCCTTGGTGCTGGCGCCGATTACGCCTTATCCGCCCACACCAGCCTCAATGCCGATTATGGCTTCGGCAACACCGACAATGCCAATGGCAATACACTCAGCCATCAGGTCAGCGTCGGCGTAACCATCTCCCGCTAAGCCCCGCGGCTATACCGCGACATGCACCCGCACGTCCGCCTGTTCGAACTGCGACAGATCACGCTCAGCATCCGCCACGACAAGATGATCGATCCGCGCGGTCTCGGCGAGCTTGAAGGGGGCAACGGTACCCAACTTGTCCCGCGTCGCGGCAACCAGCAACACGCTGCTTTGCGCGATCATGGCGCGCTTGACCTCCGCCTCCCCAGCATCGAGCGCCGTCACGCCGATCCCGGCATCGACGCCGCATGCCCCAAGGACGAAAACGTCGGCAAAGATGTGGGAAATCTCGCGTACCGTCTGCGGCCCGAGACAAGCCCCCTTGGACTGCTCATAGGCCCCTCCCAGTACGATGACGCTATGATTGGGGTGCTCCGACAGCGCCATGGCAATGGCCGGCGCATTGGTCACGACCGTCAGCCTTTTCTCGCGCGGTAGCGCCTGCGCGATCGCCAGGTTCGTCGACGACGCGTCGATAAAAACGGTCTGCCCCTCCCCGATCAGTGTCACCGCAAGCCGCGCCAGCGCCGCCTTCTCGTCCCATTGCGCACCGGTGCGTGCCGCGAGGCTCCCATGATCGGGTGTCAGCAAAAGCGCCCCGCCATAGACCCGGCGACAGACACCGAGCCGCGCCAGTTCGCGCAGGTCGCGCCGGATCGTATCCTCCGACACGTTGAAGCGCACGGCCAGCGCATTGGCCAGCACGCGGCCATCGGCGTTCAGCAGGTCGCGGATTTGGTCGAGCCGCTCTTCAGCCAGCAATCTTGATTTCTCCGGTTCATGCACGTTCTTGCGCGTTTAATGATATTCTGCAATAGCAAGTCGCAGAAGAGAGAACAAACGTGACAGCGATCACCACCACAGGAATGACCGAGCGAACAGCCACCCGGCTGGTCTTTGCGCTGGGTGGCATGGTGCTCGGCGCCTGGGCCCCTCTCGTTCCGTTTGCCAAGCAAAGACTTGGCATTGATGAGGGCATGTTGGGACTCCTGCTGCTCTGCATGGGCCTCGGCTCCATCCTCGCCATGCCCGCCACGGCCTTTCTCACCTCCCGCCTCGGGTGCCGTCAGGTCATAACCGGCTCCGCTGCCGGTTTGTGCCTGATTTTTCCTGTTCTTTCCCTGGCCCCGTCGACTTGGTTGATGGCCCTGTCCCTCGTCGCCTTCGGCATGGCGATGGGCTGCACCTCGGTTGCCATGAATCTTCAGGCTGTCCTCGTCGAGAAAATGGAAGGCAGGACGCTAATGTCGGGCTTCCACGCCATGTTCAGCCTGGGTGGCATTCTCGGATCAGGCGCCATGGCTCTCCTTTTGGCCCTTGGCTTTCACGCGCCCCTTGCCGCCCTCGCAACGTCCCTGACCATGGCCGGGCTTCTTCTGTCTGCCCGTCCAGGCCTCCTGCCTTTCAGCGATCCCGGCGCCTCCCGTCCGCCAGCGTTTGTCATTCCGCAAGGCGTGGTTCTGGCCATCGGCTGCCTCAGCCTTCTGGCCATGCTCGCCGAAGGCGCGGTGCTCGATTGGGGCACCCTGTTCATTGTCGAAGCCCAACCTGCTGATTCCGCCCTTGCCGGATTTGGCTATACGGCCTTTGCCATCACCATGACGTTCGGACGCCTCTGCGGCGATCGCTGTCGCACCGCAATCGGCGATCTTGCCATGCTCATCACGAGCGCCCTGGTCGCCACGGCTGGCCTTGCAGTCAGCCTCTGCCTCCCATGGACAGCCGCCATGCTGGGCGGTTTTCTCCTCGTCGGCGCCGGCGTGTCCAATATCGCCCCCATCCTCTTCACTCTCGCGGGACGGAGCCGCGCCATGCCGCCGAACCTCGCTGTCGCCGCGGTGTTGACCGTGGGTTATGTGGGCATAATCGCCGGTCCCGCCGCCATCGGATTTATCGCCCATGCCACCAGCCTGCGCACCGCTTTCCTGCTGCTTTGCGGCGCCATGGCGCTGATCGCCCTCACCTCCCGACCGATCTACCGCCGCCTGTAGCGGTCCCCACCATATCGAGTTCCTTCCATGACGACCAACGCTCTCAATCCCGCACAAGACCACCGGTCCGGCACCCGCGAACAATGGGCCACCCGCGCCGTCTTTCTCGTTGCTGGCCTCGCCATGGCGGCCTGGGCCCCGCTGGTGCCCTTTGCCAAGGCGCGCGTCGGCGTTGAAGACGGCGCGCTCGGCCTGCTGCTGCTGTGCCTCGGGCTCGGCTCGATCCTTGCCATGCCGATCACTGGCGTCCTCGCCAGCCGCTTCGGCTGCCGCGCCGTGATCGTTGCCAGTACGCTCGTGCTGGCCCTCGTCGTGCCGCTCCTCGCCCTGGTCGATACCGTCCCGGCCCTCGCCATTTCCCTCGCCCTTTTCGGCGCCAGCGTCGGCACGGTCGATGTGGCCATGAACATTCAGGCTGTGATGGTCGAAAAGGATAGCGGCCGCACCATGATGTCGGGCTTTCACGGCCTCTTCAGCCTCGGCGGCATTGTAGGCGCCGGCGGCGTCAGCCTGTTGCTCGGCGTCGGCGTTCCCCCGCTCGCCGCCACCCTGGCCATCTCGGCCCTGCTCGTCGCCTTGCTGGCCTTCTCCTTCAGGGGCCTCCTGCCCTATGGCAACCGCGAAGCCGGCGACACCCCGCTCTTTGTCGTCCCGCGCGGCATTGTCATCTTCATCGGCCTTCTGTGCTTCCTCGTTTTCCTGGGCGAAGGCGCCATTCTCGATTGGAGCGCGCTGTTCCTCATCGCCACCCACGCCGCCGATCCGGCACAGGCAGGGCTTGGCTACACCATGTTCGCCGTCGCCATGACCGTCGGCCGCCTCACCGGGGATATCATCGTCAAGGCAATGGGCGGCATGAAGGTCGTCATCCTCGGCGGTTTCCTGGCCGCAGCCGGCTTCCTCCTCGCGGTCTATGCGCCATCCCAGCCCCTGGCGCTTGCCGGTTTCCTCCTCGTCGGCATCGGCGCCTCCAATATCGTGCCGGTGCTGTTTTCCGCCGCAGGCAACCAGACGCGCATGCCCCCGAGCCTTGCTATCGCTGCAATCACGACCCTCGGCTATGCCGGCATCCTGGTCGGCCCGGCCGTCATCGGCATCGTCGCCCAGCACTGGAGCCTCAGCATCGCTTTCGTCCTCGTCGCCGCCGGTATGGCCTTCGTCGCCCTGAGCTGGCCGCTCACCGCACGGCGCTGACGCCGGAACCATCCAAACAAAAAGGGGTCGCGCAAGGCGACCCCTTTTTCATCATCAGCCTGGTCTCAGAGCTGCTCTTCAAGATCGAGCTTGCTCAGTTCCCGGATGAAGCCGGGGCGAATGTCGTCGCGCTCCAATGCGTAGACGACATTGGCGGTCAGGAAGCCGATCTTGCTGCCACAGTCAAAGCTCTTGCCGACATATTTGACGCCGGTAAAATTCTGCTGGTGCATCAGGTTCTGCATGGCGTCGGTGAGCTGGATTTCCCCGCCCGCGCCCTTGGTCTGCTCGGCCAGCAGCGAGAAGATTTCCGGCTGCAGGATATAGCGGCCCGAAATGATCAGGTTCGAAGGCGCGTCTTCCTTCTTGGGCTTTTCCACCATCTCGGTCAGCTTGAAGCTGTTGTCCGGCCCCTCGCCACGGCCGATGACGCCATATGACGACACTTCGTCATGCGGCACTTCTTCGACCGCAATGATGTTGCCGCCGGTTTCCTCATAGGCATCCATCATCTGCTTGAGCACACCCGGCTCGCCCTTGAAGAGCATGTCGGGCAGCAGCAGCGCGAAGGGGTTGTCCCCAACGATATCGCGCGCGCACCAGACAGCGTGGCCAAGGCCCAGCGGTTCCTGCTGGCGGGTGAAGCTCGTGCGACCAGCCGAGGGCAGATCCTTCTGCAGTTCATGCAGCGCCGCAGTCTTGCCACGGACTTCAAGTGTGGTCTCGAGCTCGAACTGACGGTCGAAATGGTCCTCGATGACGCCCTTGTTGCGCCCGGTGACGAAGACGAAATGCTCGATTCCGGCCTCACGGGCCTCGTCCACGGCATACTGGATCAGAGGCCGGTCCACCACGGTCAGCATTTCCTTCGGCATTGCCTTGGTGGCCGGCAGGAAGCGGGTTCCCAGGCCAGCGACAGGAAAGACGGCAGTGCGAACGCGTTTTGACACGGAGGATTCCCTTGCTTTGTCGATCAGAACTTAGGCGTAGACCTACACCGACATCTGTTACATATCCTTGCACAACAAAAGAGCATTTGCGGCAGGAGTACGGCCAATGACGGTTTTGGTCACAGGTGGAGCAGGTTACATCGGCAGCCACATGGTTCTCAGTCTGGCTGATGCAGGGCAAGATGTTGTCGTTCTCGACAATCTCGTCACAGGCTTCGACTGGGCCATCGACGGCCGCGCCACCTTTGTGCAGGGCAATGCCGGCGATATCGACTTCGTCGTCAGCCTCATCGAAAAGTACCGCATTACCGAGATCATTCACTTCGCCGGTTCTATCGTCGTTCCTGAATCGGTAACCAATCCGCTAAAATACTATGCGAACAACACCTCCACCTCGCGCAACCTCATCGAGGCTGCCGTCAAGGGCGGGGTAAAGCACTTCATCTTCTCATCGACCGCCGCCGTCTACGGCATGACCGGCCTCGCCCCGGTCGTCGAGGACACCCCGCTTCATCCGATGTCGCCCTATGGCCGCTCAAAACTCATGACCGAGTGGATGCTGGCTGACGTCGCCGCCGCCCACCCCATGACCTATGGCGTGCTGCGCTATTTCAACGTCGCCGGCGCCGATCCGCAGAAGCGTTCAGGCCAGTCGACCCCGCTTGCCACCCATCTCATCAAGGTCGCCTGCCAGACAGCCCTCGGTCAGCGCGAAAAGATGGACATCTTTGGCACCGACTACGAAACCCCGGACGGCACCTGCGTGCGTGACTATATCCACGTCACCGACCTGATCGCCGCCCACGCTCTCCTCCTCAACCATCTGCGCAAGGGCGGCGAAAGCACCACGCTCAACTGCGCCTATGGCCGCGGCTATTCCGTGCGCGAAGTTGTCGAGACAGTGCGAAAAGTCTCGGGCGTCAATTTCCGCGCCGACGAAGGCCCGCGCCGCGCCGGGGATCCGGCCTCGATCACCGCCACCGGCCAGAAGGTTCGCGCCCTCCTCGGCTGGAAGCCCCAGCATGACGATCTCAACGAGATTGTCGAAACCGCCTATGCCTGGGAACGCCACCTGATGACCCGCAACCGCTAGGATCTGCCATGCGCCGCTTCGCCGCCCTGCTCGTCTTGCTGATGACCGGCCCGGCACTGGCGCAGTCGGATTTTTCGAGTTTCCTTGCGGGGCTCAAGCCCGAGGCCGTCGCCGCGGGCGTCAGCGCCTCGACCTATGACGCGCTGACAGCGGGCCTCACGCCCGATCCGCGCGTCCCCAAACTCGTCGAAACCCAGCCCGAATTCACCACCCCGGTCTGGGACTATATCGAGACCCGCGTCAATGCCGGCCGCATCTCCCGCGGCCAGGCCGCGCTCGAGCGTAATGCCCAACTCTTCTCCACTATCGGCCAGCATTTTGGCGTCGATCCCTACCTGCTCGGCGCCATCTGGGGCATCGACACCGATTATGGCGCCGTCCTCGGCAACAAGGATCTGATCCGTCCCATCGTCCGCTCGCTGGCCACGGTCACCTTCCAGCACCGCTCCCGGTATGCCGAGGACAAGGCCGATTTCTTCGCCGCCCTGCGCCTCGCCGAACGCAATGGCGGCATCTCGCCCGTCGGCTCGTGGGCCGGCGCCATCGGCCACCTCCAGGTCAACCCCACCAATGTCATCGCCCATGGCGCCGATGGTGACGGCGACGGCCGCATCGACCTCCACAATTCCCTCGCCGACGCCCTCGCGACCTCGGCGAAATTCCTTCTCGATCTCGGCTATCAGCCCGGGATCGACTGGGGTTTCGAGGTGGAAGTCCCGCAAAACTTCGACTACCTGCTCGCCACCCGCGATCAGCTCCGCCCGATCAGCTTCTTTGCCGAGCGCGGCATAACCCGCGTCTCTGACCGCCCCTTCGCCAATCCCAACACCCCGGTCTTTCTCTACGTCCCGACCGGCCATACCGGCCCAAAGTTCCTGATGACCGCCAATTATCTGGTGTTGAAGGGCTATAATTTCTCCGACAGCTACGCCATGGCCGTCGCCCACCTGACCGACCGCCTCAAGGGCGGCAGTAGCTATGTAACGCCATGGCCTCGGAATACCGCCTTCCCCAACATCGCCCAGCGCCAGTCGATCCAGCAGTCCCTCAAGGCACTCGGCCTCTATGATGGCGCCGTCGACGGCCGGCTTGGCCCTATCACCCAGGCTGCCTATGCCCGTTTCCAGGCCGCCCGCGGCGAGATCGCCGACGGCTTTATCACCCGCGCCGCCGCCGAGGCCCTCGCCTCGTCCACGCGGTAACGCAGCGGCGAGCGCATGGTTTTGTTG
>NZ_JAFKHD010000431.1 GCF_017307565.1 Devosia sp. | reverse complement strand
GGCGAACAGCCGCTGCCGGGCGTAACCCACGAAGAACTGGTCAACCGCATCCGCGCCCGCGGCCATCGTGATGCCCGTGTGCTCGACAAACCCGAAGACCTGGCCGCGCTCGTCGCTTCGCGCGTCGAAGAAGGCGACTATGTCGTCTGCCTCGGCGCCGGCAACATCACCCAATGGGCTGCGGCGCTGCCTGGTGAACTGGGTGTCCTCATGGGCAAGGATACGAAATGACCAAGCACGTCGCCGTCCTCATGGGGGGCTGGTCCAATGAGCGGCCCGTGTCCCTCAAGACCGGCGCCGGTTGTGCCGCCGCGCTTCGTCGCGCCGGCTATCAGGTCACCGAGGTCGATGTCGGCCGCGACGTTGCCGAAGTGCTGATGGCGCTGAAGCCGGACGTAGCCTTCAATGCCCTCCATGGCCCGTTCGGCGAAAGCGGCATGATCCAGGGCGTGCTGGAACTGTTGCAGATTCCCTATACCCACTCGGGTGTCATGTCCTCGGCGCTGGCCATGAACAAGCACCAGGCCAAGATTCTCTTCAAGGCCGCCGGCATTCCGGTGACCGACCATGTCATCGTGTCGCGTGGCGAGGCCGCCCGCTCGCACATCATGCAGCCGCCCTATGTCATCAAGCCGATTGCCGATGGCTCGAGCTTCGGCGTGTTTGTGGTCAAGGGCGATACCAGCCATCCGCCGCAGGAAATCCTGCGCGAAGACTGGAATGGCGGCGAAGAAATCATGGTCGAGCGCTTCATTCCCGGCCGGGAGCTGACCTGCGCGGTGATGGGCGACGTGGCCCTCGGGGTCACGGAAATCGTCACCGACCGGACCTTTTTCAACTACGAAGCCAAGTACAGCAATGGCGGCGCCGTCCACGTGCTTCCTGCTCAGTTGAAACCGAAAATTTACGACAAAGTGCAACAATTCAGTCTAGCCGCACATGCGGCCCTTGGCTGTCGTGGACTGACGCGGTGCGATTTCCGCTACAACGACGCGGCAGGCGAGGATGGTGAACTGGTGCTCCTCGAAATCAACACCCAGCCGGGTATGACCGAGGTGTCTCTGGCGCCCGAACAGGCCGCCCATGCAGGACACTCATACGAAGAATTGGTCTCCTGGCTGGTGGAGGACGCGAGTTGCAACAGGTAAAGAGCGAGGCATTTTTCGCCGGGGCTCGTCCCGTCGATCCCCGCACACTGCCTGTTCCTGCACGCCGCTCTCCGCTCCAGCGTGTCAACAATCGCTTCAACCGCGCTGTCGTCCTGCATGGAACCGCACTGCGCCGCACCGCCATGATCGCGGCCATGCTCGCCGGCGTAGCCGGGCTCTTTGCGGCCCATGAGCCGATCGGCAATGGAATCGTTGCGCTCTCGTCCCTCGCTCAGGGCGGCTTTGCCGATGCGGGTCTCGCCGTTGGCGAAATCTCCATTTCTGGCCAGACCCTGACCTCCGAGCAGGCCATTTTCGACGCCCTCGGCATTCAGCCCGAAACCTCGACCCTGGCCTTCGATGTTGAAGCGGCGCGCGAGCGCATCGCCGAGCTGCCGGCCATCGATACCGTCACCGTCCGGAAGACCTATCCGGCCGATGTCTCCGTGACCGTTACCGAGCACGTCCCGGTCGCCCGCTGGCGCGTCGACGGCATCACCTTCGTCATC
Source organism: Devosia sp. (assembly GCF_017307565.1). Lineage (GTDB taxonomy): Bacteria > Pseudomonadota > Alphaproteobacteria > Rhizobiales > Devosiaceae > Devosia. Next base: position 10,701 of record NZ_JAFKHD010000431.1, on the reverse strand, counting down.
GACGCCGCAGGCGCCCAGATCGGGGAAGATGGCGGCGCCTATGGCGACCTGCCGCTGGTCATCGGTGATGGGGCTGCCGACGACGCGATGGTCATGATCCGCGCTCTCCAGAATTTCCCGCAGCTCCAGTCCGGCCTCGTGGCGCTGTCGCGCATCGCCGACCGCCGCTGGGACATGATCTACGATACCGGCCTGCGCGTGCAGTTGCCGGAGCAGGGCGTTGCCCAGGCGCTCTCGAAACTGGCGGCTTACCAGTCGCAATATCAGTTGCTTGATCGGGACGTGACTGTCATCGATTTACGTGTCGATTCCGTCGTCGCCGTTCGCCCCACCAAACGTGAAGACCCCAAAAAATCATGATGACCGATGCGATGACATCTCGGTTGCGGCCCGTACAGCCTGGCAAGACGACCCTCGTCGCCGTGCTCGATATCGGCTCGACCAAGATCTGCTGTGTCATCGCTCGCCTCGTGCCGCGCGCTGAAGGCAAGTCCCTGCGCGGTCGCTCGCATCAGGCTGAAGTGATTGGCTTTGGTTACGGACCGTCCTCGGGGGTCAAGAGCGGCGTGGTCACCGATATTGAAAAGGCCGAACAGGCCATCCGCAATGTCGTGGGTATGGCCGAGCGCGCCGCCGGGCTGACGCTCGAATCCGTGCTGGTCAACGTCACCGCCGGCCGCCTTGGCTCCGAAACCTTCTCGGCCGCCGTTTCGCTCGATGGGCAGGAAGTCGAAAAGACCGACATCGTCCGCGTGCTGAAGGCGGTCAATTCCCGCTCAGTGCGCCCAGAGCGCTCCATCGTTCACGCGCTACCGATCGGTTACGCGCTGGATGGCCAGAAGGGCATTCGCGATCCCAAGGGCATGGTCGGTGAGAAGCTCGGCGTCGATGTCGCCGTGATCTCGGCGGAAACCCTCGCCATGCGCAATCTCGAGCTGGTGCTGCACCGCTGCCACCTGCAGATCGAAGCGCTTGTCGCCACGCCCTACGCCTCGGGGCTTGCGAGCCTTGTCGATGACGAAGCCCAGCTCGGCGTTGCCTGCCTCGATTTCGGTGGTGCCACCACCACCGTTTCCGTCTTCAACGACGGCCATCTGGTCTATGCCGATGCCATCGCCATCGGCGGCCATCACCTGACGCTCGACATTGCTCGCCAGCTCTCGGTGAGCGTGGCTGACGCCGAGCGCCTCAAGACCCTTTATGGCTCCGTGCTGCCCGGTCAGGCCGACGAGCGCGACATGATCGCCATTCAGCCGGTCGGTGCGGCGCTCGATGAAGCGCCGGGGCAGGTGGCTCGTTCCGTGCTCACCCGCATTATGCGTCCGCGCATCGAGGAAATCCTCACCGCCATTCGCGACCGCATGCAAGCCACTGGTATGATGGATGTCTGTGGCCGCCGTTTCGTGCTCACGGGCGGCGCCAGCGAACTCACCGGTCTGCCGGAAGTCGCGCGCCGCACTCTGGCCCGCAACGTTCGCAACGGCCGCCCGATGGGCATTGCCGGCCTGCCTGAGATCGCCAAGAGCGCCGCTTTCTCGACCGTCGCCGGCATGCTGGTTTATCCGCAGGTCTGTGCCCAGGAATATACCGAGCCGCGCAGCTCGCGCCGCCTCACCGGCACGGACGGCTATCTCGCCCGTGTCGGCAATTGGCTGCGCCATAGCTTTTAAGCGCGCAGATCGCGAGTTCCCCAGACGGGGGCGCCTTGGTCACTGCCAGTCGGCCTTAACGCCAAGCTTGTCTTCTAGCACCCGGCGCGTCGCCGCCTCGAACGCCTCTGGCCATTCCACATTCAAGCGCTCGGCCATGGCCCTGGCCCGCGGCATGAACTCCCGCGCCACAGCCAGGTTTGCGGAGATCAGAGCGTCTCGCGTTGCATCGGGAAAAGGGAGGTCGCGCATGAGTTGGATTTGCCATGCGGGCAGAAGCTTTGAGAGGTGCAATATGCCCCCGGGGTCGGGCAGGGTGACATCGAGCATGAAGAGGTCGGTAAGCAGGCCTCGCAGCAGCCCATGGCCACCGGCGTCAGGCCAAGTACGCGGATAAATTCGTTGATCTGGTACCGCAGTGCCTGCGGGCTGGGTGACCTTGGGGGCAGGGCGTCCGGCAGGGAATCGAAGATGCCGTCGCGGTCGATCAGCGGAATGATGGCGTTCCTCGCCTTCTGTCCGAATGCAGCCGGTTCGACCATATTCAGATCGCAGCGTAGCCAGTCTTCGGTCACCGCATTGATCAGAAAGCCGCCGCGGTCGAGCTCATTCCAATAGACCACTGGTGCGAGCTCATTCAGCGCTATCCGGAATTGATCGGCGACGCCGCGCTGGTCGTCCTTGGCGACAATGGCCAACAGATCGACATCGCTCCATTCGTCTGCCGTGCCGCGGCCAAAGCTGCCGGAAAGAAAGAGGCCGCGTACGGCCTCGTTGTCTGCAAATGCGGCATTAACGGCGGCGACAATGTCTTGCTGGTTCATGGCGAGCCTCCGGGGAGGAACCTAGCCACGCTTCCGCCGCTTGGCCAGTTTTGCCTCAGCCCCCCGCATAGGCTTTTTGCAGGTCGGCAACGATTAGCTTGTGCATGCTCATCATCGCCTGCATGGCGCGACCGGCGCCGGCCTTATCGGGGCCCAGAACGGTCTCGTACATCTGCTTGGGCACCACCTGCCAGGAGAAGCCGAACTTGTCCTTGCACCAGCCGCACATGCTCTCTTCGCCGCCATTGTCGACGAAGGTGTTCCAGTAGTGGTCGACCTCCGCCTGACCGTCACACTCGATCATTATGCTCACCGCCTCGGTGAACGGGAATCGAGGCCCGCCGTTGAGCAGGAAGATCTGCTGGCCCGCCAGCTCGATCACGGCGGTGAACGCGGCAGAATCAGGGGAATTACGCACGAGGTTGATCACCTTCGAATCCTTGAAAGTGGTCGTGTAGAACTCGATTGCCTCGTCGATCCGGTCATCGAACCAGAGGCAGGGCATCAGCTTGGTCATCACAATCTCCTCTCTTAATAAATAACCAAAGGGCTATATGCGGATTTGGTTATGCATAAAAACCCCGGGTGTCAAGCGGCTTTGCGAGTGGCAGCGCGGTTAATGGGGCATGAACACCCTGCCGCTGTGCCTCGCAAATTGCGCTGAAGTTAACGCGGTTGGGACAATTGTTAGGCTCTAGTTAACGAATTGGCGGGTAAATCTTTACCTAACCACGCCACCTATGGGGCCATGCCATAAATGACCATCAATCTCACGATCCCCGATATTCAAGAACTCAAGCCCCGAATCACCGTTTTCGGTGCCGGCGGCGCCGGGGGTAACGCCGTCAACAACATGATCGAGTCCGGTCTCAGCGGCGTCGATTTCGTGGTGGCCAATACGGACGCCCAGGCCCTGTCGCTCTCCAAGGCGCAGCGCATCATTCAGCTCGGTGTCGGCGTTACCGAAGGCCTCGGCGCAGGTTCGCACCCGGAAGTTGGTCGTGCGGCCGCCGAAGAAAGCTGGGATGAGATCAACGATCACCTCTCTGGCTCGCACATGGTCTTCATCACCGCCGGCATGGGTGGTGGCACCGGTACCGGCTCTGCCCCGGTCATTGCCCGCGCAGCACGCGAACAGGGCATACTGACGGTTGGCGTGGTGACCAAGCCGTTCAATTTCGAAGGCAATCGCCGCATGCGTCTGGCCGAAGACGGCATCGACGAGCTGCACCGCCATGTCGATACGCTGATCGTCATCCCGAACCAGAACCTCTTCCGCGTTGCCAACGAGAAGACCACCTTCGCCGACGCTTTCGCAATGGCTGACCAGGTGCTGTTCTCTGGCGTCGCCTGTATCACTGACCTCATGGTCAAAGAGGGCCTGATCAACCTCGACTTCGCCGACGTCCGCGCTGTCATGCGTGGCATGGGCAAGGCGATGATGGGTACCGGTGAAGCTTCCGGTGAAGATCGTGCTCGCCACGCCGCCGAAGCCGCCATTGCCAATCCGCTCCTCGACGATGTTTCGATGCAGGGTGCCCGTGGCCTCCTCATCTCCATCACCGGCGGTCCCGATCTCACCCTCTACGAAGTCGATGAAGCTGCAAGCCGCATCCGTGAGGAAGTCGACTCCGACGCCAACATCATCCTCGGCGCCACCTACGATCCGGACCTCACCGGCACCATCCGCGTGTCCGTCGTCGCCACCGGCACCGATGCAGCAATGGTCCAGGCTCTCGAGCCCGCTAAACCGCATGCTTCGCGCACCCCGCTTTCGGTCCGCCGCCATGTGCCGGTCGAACCGGCCCGCGCTGCCGCGCCCGCTCCGGCTCCCGAGCAGACTGCCGAACTGATCGAAGACATCGGCTTCGAAGTTGAGTCGGCTGTCGCCCAGGCCTTCGCTGCCGAACGTCCGGCCGTGTCGCACGCCCAGCATCAGCAGCATATGATGGAAGATGACGGCATCGTCGTCGAACCCTACATGCCCGCCGCCGAGATCGTGACCGAGCCCGAAGAGGCTCCCATGGTTGAAGAAAAGCCGATTCCGAGCGTCTACGTACCCTCGCATGCAGCCCGTCCCGACGGTCACCGCCGCATGCCGCGTACGGAGGAGCTTCCGGTTGTTGCACGCCAGTCACAGCAGGCGCAGGATCGTCATGTGGAAGAGCCGCGCAATGCCCGCGCTCTCTTCAAGCGCCTAGCCTCCAATGTGGGTCTGAACCTGGGTCAGCCGCAGACCGAACCGCGCCGTGAACCGGCATCGAGCATGGCCGATGACGCCGCTGCCCGCAGCGCCATTGAAGCAGGCGGTGCAAGGACTTCGCGGGTGCCGCCGGCATCCGAGGGCGCCCGTGGCAACTTCGACAACCAGGGCCGTAGCCAACCTGCTGCTCCCCAGAAGGACAGCCTCGAGATTCCCGCCTTCCTCCGTAAGCACGGTTAAAGGCTCTTAAAGAGAACTCTGTAATCGTTACTCGGCGCGGCTTCCGCGCCGAGTTTTTTTTGGCTAACAGTTGCGTGAGCGTGAGACCCTTGGGGGTGGAGTAAAAAACGTATGAAAAAAATGTCCACACGCCAGCGCACGCTTGCCGGTGATATTTCCTTTTCCGGTTATGGCGTGCACTCGGCTGCGCCTGTCAATCTGACCCTTTCGCCGGCTCCGGCCGACAGCGGTTTCCTCATTCGCCGTGACCTCGGCGAGGGCCGCGTGACCCAGCCCGTATCCGTGCATTTCTCGCGCGTGAGTCGCACGACCCTTTGCACCACGCTTGATCTCGGCGACAGCGTCAGTGTCGCAACCGTCGAGCACGTGACTTCGGCCCTGTCCGGCATGGGCGTCGATAACGCGCTCATTACCGTCGATGGCCCCGAATGCCCCATTCTCGATGGCAGCGCGTTCCCCTTCGCAGAAGCCATCATGGAAGTGGGTCTCGAGACCCAGCCGGCTCACCGCAAGTTCCTCAAGATCATTCGCGCCGTCACCGTGCGCAACAATGACGCCTTCGCCGCGCTCGAGCCCTACAATGGCCGCGCGCTCGACCTCGAGATCGACTTCGACTCCAAGGTCATTGGCCGCCAGCGCATGATTTTCGACTGGACCCCGCGCCGTTACCTCGACGACGTGTCCCGCGCCCGCACCTTCGGCTTTGCCCGCGACGCCAAGGCGCTGCGCCAGGCCGGTTACGCGCTCGGCTCCAGCCTCGACAACTCCATCACGGTCGACGAAGACCGTGTGCTCAATCCGAATGGCTTGCGCTACGAAGACGAATTCGTCCGCCACAAGCTTCTGGACGCCATTGGCGACCTGTCGCTGGGCGGTCTGCCGATCTGGGGGCGCTTCCGCTCATATAAAGGCGGGCACGCGCTCAATGCTCATGTCCTGGCCGGTCTCTTTTCGAGCGAGGCCAATTATGAGATAGTCAACGCCGAGGATCTGCCGCTGGAAGTCGAATCTTTCGACGATCAGCCGGAGGGATTGGGCGTTCGCCACTATCTCAGGTCTGTGCGCTGACCGGCTTCGGCCGGTCGCTGCGCCACAGTTTTGATCCAATTGCTAATTACGCCGCAAGCGCTTGTGGAAGTTTGAGAACGGGGCAATTCGTGACTGTTAAAGTTGTAAGCCAGATGGCGAACCGGGCAGCCCGTTTCGCCGCCATAGGTCTGTTCGCTGTTGCTCTCACCGCTTGCTCGGGCATGAACCTGTTCGGCGCTCCCAAGCTCAAGGAAGCGCCGATTGTCCCCGCCGCCTCGCTCTACCAGGGCGCGCTGGACGACATGGATCGCCAGTATTACCAGACCGCCATCAAGAAGCTCGAGCAGCTCGATCGCCAGCACCCGCGCGATCCGCTGACCGAAAAGAGCAAGCTGATGCAGGTCTATGCGAACTATCGCATCGGCAAGTTCAACGAAGCCATCCTGGCGGCCGACCGCTTCATGGCGCTCTATCCCAACGGCAAGGACGTTCCTTACGTTCTCTGGCTCAAGGGCACTTCCTACTTTGCGCAGATCAAGGACATCACCCGCGACCAGCAGCTGTCGCGCGATGCCATCGACACCTACAACCTGCTGATTTCGAACTATCCGAAGTCCGAGCACGCCAAGGACGCCAAGGAAAAGCTCCTCGTCGCCTATGACCAGCTCGCCGGCAAGGAAATGTCGGTTGGCCGCTACTACCTCGGCAGCGGCGAATACACCGCCGCCATCAACCGCTTCCGCGAAGTTGTGGAGAAGTGGCAGACCTCGACGCATATCGAGGAAGCCCTTTACCGCCTCACCGAAGGCTACCTGCTGCTCGGCCTCACCAATGAAGCCATGTCCGCCGCAGCCGTTCTTGGCCACAACTACCCGTCGAGCGACTGGTACAAGCGCGCCTTCGATCTTCTCGGTAAGCAGGGTCTCGCCCCGCAGCTCAATTCAGGCAGCTGGCTGGCCGGCCACAAGCGCTGAGTTTTCTCAGCATTGGAATTTGAAAGGGCCCTCCGGGGCCCTTTTTGTTATGACCGCCGGCCTCAATCGAACTCGCTGCTGCGAATTCGGTGACCCCGCGCCGCTTGTGGGGGCCATCTCCCCAAGGCCGTTGGCCGGTCCGCCGAGTGGGCATCGAGGATTTTATCGCTCGCGCGAATTATCGCGGACTGATAGGTGCTAAGCACGCCATCGACAGGGTTTGACATCCGCCGGAGCAAGCCCCATCTCCCCGGAAACGGAGAGACCGATGCCCCCAGCACCCTTTGACGCTCAAGCCGCCCGCCACTACGCCGAGGGCCCACCGCGGCAGGTGCCCGGTTTTGCCGGCCTCCATCGGATGATGAACCTGCTGCTGGCGGAAACCGTGTCTGACGATGCGCAAATCCTCGTCCTTGGCGCAGGCGGCGGTCTGGAGATCAAGGCTTTGGCCGACTTCCGGCCGGGCTGGCATCTTTCTGGCGTCGATCCCTCTGCCGACATGCTGCAGCTCGCCCGCGAAATCGCTGCTGAGCATGCCGCGCGCGTCGACCTCCGGGAGGGTTATATTCAGGATGCCCCCGCCGGCCCCTTCGATGCGGCCACGAGCCTCCTCACATTCCATTTCATTCCGCGCGAGCAACGTCTTGAAACGCTTCGTGAAATTCGTCGTCGTTTGAATCCGGGCGCGCCCTTCATCCTCGCTCACATCAGCTTCCCGCAGAGTGAACCCGAGCGCTCGAAATGGATCGCCCGCCACGTCGCCTATGGCCAGGCCGATAACGTCGATCCAACCATCGCCGCCAAGGCCCGCGAGGCAATCAGCACCCGCCTGACGATTCTCCCGCCGGAGGAAGAAGAGGCAATGTTGCGCGAAGCCGGCTTTGTCGGCGTGAGCCTTTTCTACGCCGCGTTCAGCTTCCGCGGCTGGGTCGCATACGCGGAGTAGGGCGCCTTGGCCGCCCCTCATCGCGTCCGTTCTAACCTCGATTGTCACCCCGACCTTCGCCGGGGTGACAGCCGGTGGATGATTGAAGCTTCACCTCACAAGCCTGGTTGCCATTTTGTTCTTTTTCTCTATCATGCCACCCGTTCGCATTGCTTGTGCGAAAGTGACTCGCCGCTGACGCCGGGCCTCCCGGGGAATGCTAAGAGGCAGGCCCGATACGCCTTGGATAGATCCGCATGCTGAACGCGCTTTCGGTTCGCAATATCGTCCTCATCGACCAGCTCGATCTGGCGCTCGATACAGGCATGACCGTTCTCACCGGCGAAACCGGTGCCGGTAAATCCATCCTGCTCGACGCGCTGACGCTGGCCCTTGGCGGTCGCGGCGATGCCTCTCTGGTCAGGCAGGGGCAGGATAGCGGGCAGGTAGTTGCCATGGTGCAGCTTCCCGCGACCCATCCCGCCCGCACGCTGCTGCGCGACAATGCGATTGCCGACGACGAGGAGGTTATCCTCCGCCGCGTCCAATTCGCCGATGGCCGCACTCGCGCCTTCATCAACGATCAGCCGGTTTCAGCTGCACTGCTGCAGAAGATCGGTAGCCAGATCATCGAAATTCACGGGCAGCACGACGACCGCGCGCTGGTCGATGTCGCTACCCACCGCGCCGCCCTCGATGCCTTTGGTGAACTCGCGGCGCCCGCTCTTGCCGTGCGCGAGGCATGGGCCGATCTCGTCGAAATCCAGCAGGCAGTGCGAGAGCAGCAGGATCGCGTGGCTGAAGCTCTCGCCGCCGAGGACTATGCCCGCCACACCGTCGAAGAGCTCGAAAAGCTGAAGCCGGTCGGGGGTGAAGAAGCCGAGTTGGCCGAACGCCGCCAGCAATTGCAGCAGGCCGAAAAATCGGCCGCCGATCTCATCGAGATCGACGAAATCCTCAACGGCCCAAATGCCCCGTCTCCGGCTTTGTCCGGCCTGATGCGCCGTCTCCTGCGCAAGGTCGATGGCGGCGCCGAGCTGTTCCAGCCCATCGTCGATGCGCTCGATGCCTCTCTGGCGACGCTCGATCGCGCCGGGGAGGCGCTCGAAGACCTGCAGCGGCAAATGGCTTATGATCCCGCCGAGCTCGAAGGTGTCGAAGAGCGTCTCTTTGCTCTGCGTGCCGCGGCGCGCAAGCATCAGGCGAGCTGTGATGAGCTGCCGGGGATCCTCGAAAAATACCGGGGCGATCTCGATACCCTGCAGAGCGGAGAAACCCGCCTCAAGGCGCTGGAGGCCGACGAGGCCCGCGCCCGCGCCCGCTATAGGGAAGCGGCGGAAACGCTCTCTGCAGGCCGCAAGAAGGCCGCCAAGGCTCTCTCCAAGGCCGTCGAGGAAGAACTGCCCGATCTCAAGCTCGGCGCGGCCAAGTTCATTGTCGACCACCAGGTCGAAACCGACCGCGTGGCCGCCGCCGGTTTTGATCAGATCGCCTTCCACGTGCAGACCAATCCCGGCACGGCGGCTGGCCCGTTGCTCAAGGTGGCGTCCGGCGGCGAACTGAGCCGTTTCCTGCTCGCGCTCAAGGTCGTTCTGGCCGATCGCGGTTCGGCCCCCGTGCTGATCTTTGACGAAATCGACACCGGCGTCGGTGGCGCGGTTGCCGATGCCATCGGCCGGCGTCTCGCGCGCCTTGCCAAGACCGTGCAGGTGCTCACCGTTACCCATGCGCCGCAGGTTGCCGCGCGGGCCAATCGGCACCTGCTGATCGAAAAGCAGATGGTGGAGGAGGGGGCCTTCATGCGCACCCATGTTCGCCCACTCGAGCCCGATTCCCGCCAGGAGGAAGTCGCTCGCATGCTGGCCGGTGCCGAGATCACCAGCGAGGCACGGGCTGCTGCCAAGAAATTGCTTGGCGCGGTGAAATAGTCCCGACGACGCGCCGCCGTCCCAGCGTCATTCCCGCGACAGCGGGAATCCCCTAAACTGCCTCAAAGACCGCATGGCGCGCTTGTCGAACCACGAGGTCCCGTCACTATGGCCGCAACGCGCCTGACCTGTCCTTCGAAAAGCCGAGGATGAGGCCAGCGCGGCGGCAAGCGTTCGAGAGTTGATGATGTCCGACCTGTCCCAAAAGCCCGCCGCCGATCTCACCGAGGACGAAGCCCGGCTTGAGCTTGAACGGCTCGCCGCCGCCATAGCCGCCGCGGACGTCGCCTATCACCAGAACGATGCGCCGGAGATCACCGACGCCGAATACGATGCCCTGCGCATACGCAACGCCGAGCTCGAAGAGGTGTTTCCCGAGCTGGTGCGCACCGATAGCCCAACGGGCCGGGTCGGTGCCGCGCCGGCCGAGGGCTTTGCCAAGGTGCGTCATGCCGTGCCCATGCTCAGCCTCGCCAAGGCCTATACCGATGAAGACGTGGTCGATTTCATCGATCGCGGCCGCCGCTTCTTCCAGAAGGACGAAAGCCTCGAAATCGCCTTCACCGCCGAGCCAAAGATCGATGGCCTCTCTGCCTCGCTGCTTTACGAAGACGGTGTTTTCGTGCGCGGCGCGACTCGCGGCGATGGTTCTGTGGGCGAGGATATCACCGCCAACCTCCGCACCATTGCCGACATTCCCCCAAAGCTCCTCGGTTCGGGCTGGCCCAGGAGCATCGAAATCCGCGGCGAGGTCTATATGACCTATGCCGAGTTCCAGGCGCTCAAGGAGCGGTCCGCCGCTGCCGGTGGGCAGGATTACGTCAATCCGCGCAACACGGCCGCCGGCTCGCTGCGCCAGAAAGATCCGGAGGTCACGCGGAGCCGGAACCTCAAATTCTTCGCCTATGCCTGGGGTGCGACCTCGGAAG
>NZ_JAFKHD010000430.1 GCF_017307565.1 Devosia sp. | reverse complement strand
CCGCATTCATCGGCAGCTCGGCATGAATGACGAGATCGAGATTGGGCAGATCGATGCCGCGGGCGGCGACGTCGGTTGCGACGCAGATGCGGGCGCGGCCATCGCGCATGGCCTGAAGGGCATTGGTGCGCTCGGCCTGGCTGAGTTCGCCCGACAGAGTGACAACGTCAAAGCCGCGATTCTGGAGACGAGCCGAGAGATGCTTCACCGCTTCGCGGGTCGAGGCGAAGACGATGGTATTGGTGCTTTCGTACCAGAGGAGCGTGTTGATGACGGCGTTTTCACGCTCGTCGGCCGGCACGGTCATCAGCTTGTAGTCGATGTCCGCGTGCTGCTCGTCCGACGAAGTAGCGGTGATGCGCAGGGCATTACGCTGGAAGGTTTCGGCGAGCTTGGCGATGGGCTTGGCGACCGTTGCCGAGAACAGCAGGGTGCGGCGTTCTTCGGGGGCGGTTTCGAGGATGAATTCGAGATCTTCGCGGAAGCCGAGGTCGAGCATTTCGTCGGCTTCATCGAGCACGACGGCGCGGAGCGCGGACATGTCGAGAGCGCCGCGGGTGATGTGATCGCGGAGGCGCCCCGGGGTGCCGACGACGATGTGGGCGCCATGCTGGAGGGCGCGACGCTCGGTGCGCGGGTCCATGCCGCCGACGCAGGAGACGATGCGGGCGCCCATTTCGGCATAAAGCCATTCGAGCTCGCGCTGCACCTGCATGGCGAGTTCGCGGGTGGGGGCAATGACGAGGGCCAGCGGCACTTCGGCGCGCGGCAGCTTTTCCGCGCCATCGAGCAGGGTCGGCGCGATGGCCATGCCGAAGGCGACGGTCTTGCCCGAGCCGGTCTGGGCGGAAACGAGGAGATCGCGGCCATCGGCCTCTTCCTCGATCACGGCCGACTGGACCGGAGTGAGGTTTTCATAGCCCTTGGCCGAGAGAGCAGCGGCGATAGGGGCAAAGATATTTTCAGGCAGAGACATAAAGGGGCTTTCGTAAAGCGGAATAGCCCCGGTGAGCGCGATGACCGTTCCCGTAGAGGCGGGCATCTTCGCTGGCAGAAGGGCTTTTGTGGCGACAGGTTCTCCACCATTTCGGAGAGCGTCGTCGGCGCTGTCTGGGCACTATAGCACAAACAAGCAAAAAGGCCGCCCGGCTGGGCGGCCAATATTGGTGCTGTCTAGCGGCGGTCCCTGCTCTTGGCAAGGCTCGCGCCTGCATAAGGGGCAATGTCCCTTCGCATGGCTCCGGCTACCGGAGCAGCGATCGGGCCAGGCCTGACGCTGGGGCTATTCCTTGGGCTGCTTGCGCAGCTCGGAAACCGGTTTGCCCTTGAAACCCCAGTTTTCAAGCGGAACTTCGTCGATGACGACGAAGGTGCTCTCGGGGTTCTTGTTGAGCACGCGGACCATAATGTCCGTAATGCCCGCGATTACCTCAGCCTTTTGCTCAGCCGTGACACCGTCTTCGAGAATACGGACATTAATGTAGGGCACCGGCCCCTCCTTCGGGTCGTGGCGTAAGTCGCTCAAATCGCTCCACCGGAGCGATCTTCCGACCGGCAAAAGCCGGCCGTCGCGTCCTACCCAACCAATTCTTCGTCGCTGAAGAAGTACTTGATCTCTTCGGCAGCGGTTTCCGGAGCGTCGGAACCGTGGACCGAGTTTTCGCCGACGGAGAGGGCGAATTCCTTGCGGATGGTGCCTTCAGCAGCGTTGGCCGGGTTGGTGGCGCCCATGATTTCGCGGTTGGCGAGGATGGCGTTTTCGCCTTCGAGAACCTGGACGACAACCGGGGAAGCGATCATCTGCTCGACGAGTTCGCCGAAGAAGGGGCGTTCTTTGTGAACAGCGTAGAAGCCTTCGGCCTGTGCGCGGGTCATGTGGATCTTCTTGAGGGCGATCGGGCGGAGACCGGCTTCTTCGAACTTGGTCAGGATCTTGCCGATGAGGTTGCGACGGACGGCATCGGGCTTGATGATGGAGAAGGTACGTTCAATCGCCATGGCGAGAAAATTCCTGATTGAGCTGGAAAGGGTGGGGCCTTTTAGCGGGAGAGTTTGACGGAGGCAAGACGGGCGGCGCACGGCAATTGCCGCCAGATTGCGCAAGAACGAATTTTGCCCTAAGCCCAGAGGCGTTGGCACCGTCCTTCCCGTTTCAAATCCGAAACCACCCTACCCTCTCCGGCACCGTCCGGACCGTTGCGGCCGGTTTCCACAGAAGGAGGTTGCGCGATGAACGATATCGCCGACCACGGCGTCCGCTTTGGACGAATTGCCCCGATGCTCCCCGTATCCGACATGACCAAAGCCGAGGCGTTTTATGCCGAGATTTTGGGCTTCACCAAGGTGTTCGAGAACGGCACCCCCGTTGGCTTCATGATCCTCAAGCGGGACGCCGCGGAACTGCATCTTTCCTTGCAACCGCAGCACAAGGCAGCGGATTTCAATGTGGCGCATCTGCTGGTCGATGATGCCGAGGCGCTGTTTCTGCGCTGCAAGGCGGCAGGGCTGAGGATCATCAAAGGGCTCAAGGACAAGGACTACGGCTTACGCGCCTTTGTGTTTGAAGACCCGGATGGCAATAGGATCGATGTCGGGCAGATCATTGAGCGGACAACGCTCCAGGTCGACAGATAGGCGGTTTCCCAAGTGAAGGCGGGCCTCTGGTGCCAAACAGAGGTTCCCGCTTTCGCGGGAATGACATCGTGGCCCGGGGGCCTGCCGACACAATTGGACGCCGGGTTCGTCGACGGTCAGGCCGGCTATTCCCCTGCGCCTTGCCGGGCGGCGAAGGCCGCCCGGGATTTTTCGATGTCGTCATAGTGGGTTTCAGCCCAAGTCCAGACAGAACAGAAAGCGGCGCCGAGGCCGCGGCCGAGATCGGTCAGCGCATAGTCGACATGTGGCGGCACGACGGGGTGGACCTTTCGCGTGACGAGGCCATCGGCCTCCATCTGCCGGAGGGTTTTCGTCAGCATTTTCTGGCTGATGTCGCCGACCTTGTGGCCCAGTTCGGTGAAGCGCAGCGTGCCGTGGGCTTCCAGCGTCTCGAGGATCAGCATGGTCCACTTGTCGGCAATCTTGCCGATAATGTCGCGAACCAGCGCTTCGAGCGCCGGATCGACGGGCTTTGCCGACTTGCGACCGGCCCATTCGTAAAGGATGGGAGGCGTAACAGATTGATCCAAATACACTCTCCTTTGGGTTAGTATCGAACTTTTGGGCGCCTACTTTCTAGTGGAAAGTAATGAACTTATCTCCTTGGCACAACAGGCAAGGAGATGCGCCATGCAGACGACAGGCAACACCATACTTATCACCGGCGGCGGTTCGGGCATTGGCCGGGCGCTGGCCGAAAGTTTCCACCGGCTGGGCAATCAGGTGATCATCGCGGGGCGCCGGCAAAGTGTTCTGGACGAGGTCACGGCGGCTAATCCCGGCATGACGGCTTTTACGGTCGACATGGCGGATGCAGAGAGCATCAAGAACTTTGCCGAAGCAGTGCGGACGGCGCATCCAAAACTCAATGTCGTGCTGCACAGCGCCGGGATCATGCAGGGTGAGGACCTGACCGATCCGGGCCAGGTCACGGTCGCCGAGGATACGATCACCACCAATGTGCTGGGGCCGATGCGGCTGACGGCGGCGTTGATGCCGCATCTGCTGGCGGCGCAGAATGCGGCGGTTCTGACCGTGTCGTCGGGGCTGTCGTGGGTGCCGAAGTCGGTCAATGCAGCCTATTGCGCGAGCAAGGCGGCCATTCACTCATGGACCATTTCGCTGCGCCAGCAGCTGAGAGCCACGGGCATTGAGGTGATCGAACTGGTGCCGCCCTATGTGCGCACCGGGCTGACGGGTGATTTCCAGGCCAATGACCCCAACGCCATGCCGCTTGAAGACTACGTGTCCGAGACCATGGCGCTTCTTGCAGCCGGCAACCTGCCGCAGGGCGAGGTGCTGGTGCAGCGGGTGCATCGTCTGCGGTTTGCCTATGAGCAGGGGCATGCCGACGCGGTGTTTGGTTTTTTGAACCCGTGAGTGCGGAGTTAATCGGGGGGGGGGGCAGTTAACCTGCCCCCATCCGGCTAATTTCACTATGTGATCGCCGGGAAAGCGGGACCTCTGCTTAGGGAAACAGGGATTCCCGCTTTCGCGGGAATGACACCAGGGCGGGGCGAGGCGCGGAGCCCATCTCCAAATCTCAGGATGGGTCCCGGCCTTCGCCCGGATGACAGTCGGTGGATGGCCGGCCTTAGTCGCGCTGGACGTTCGCCGAGCCGGTGCCAAGCACCCGACCGTCGGCGGCGGTTACGGTGACGTCGATGCGGGTTATGGTGTCGTCTTCGGTGTCGATGGCGTATTTCACCTCGTGTTCCTTGATCTGCATGGTGCAGACTTCGGCGGTGGAGCTGACGGGGAAGTTGACCGAGAGCGTGCCGTCGGTGAGGTCGCCGACTTCGGGACGGCCAATGGCGTCGCAGGCGCCGCCGTCGAATTCGAAGTCGATCAGGATCTGGAACGGATTGATGCGGGTGGCATCGAGGTCATCGAGCTTTTGCGGCCCGTCCTGCGCAAGGGCGGGAGCGGCAAGGGCCATGGTGGCGGCGAGGGCGAAAGCGTGGCGGGCGTCAAACATGTGGGCGTCCTTTTGGCTCGGTGACTGATGCAGAAATGTCTGTATCGGCCATTGGATGCATGAATTCGGGCGCCAGATGGGCATTTTGCGCCCCAGCCCCTATGTCGCGGCGGAATAATTTCGTGATTGATCCCGGCCTAGTCGTGGCCACGCAAATTAAGGAGGGCCAGGACTTCAACCAGTTCAGACTGGCGAGAAATGCCTAGCTTGGCAAAAATCCTGGACAAATGCGTACGGGCCGTTTCATAGCCGATGCCCAGTTTTCGCGCCGTTTCCGGCAGGCCCAGGCCGGCCCCGACGTGGCAAGCCACGCGCGCTTCCGCACCCGTCAAACCGAAGGTGGCGCCGAGCGCGCCGACGCTCGGCGACTCTGACACAGATTTCGCCGCCCTGATGCTGCGAATGATACCGATGGCGACCATACTGCCGAAGGCATCCACAAAGGTCCGCGGCATGGTCATGATTTCGATGACATGGACCGGGCGGCCGGCCTCATAGGCGACGACGGCGCTGGGCTCGCGCTGCGCAGCGGATGAGAGGCAGGTCGTCGCTTCCCTGAGCGCGGCCTGCAGGCTCTTGTCGGCCGCCGGATCGACCGCATACAGCCGGTTGCCTTTCACGCGGTAATAGGGTGCCACGGCTTCGACGGCATTCTGGGTGAGCATGGATATTTGGCCGGAGAGATCGAAGCCCAGCATGGGGACACTGGCCCGGTCTAATATGGTGGCAATGGTCGAATTTTCGGGGGCCCGAAATGCATAGGCCAGGCGCAGGATGCGGGAGAGATTGGAGCGCAATCTGTACAAAGCCTCGCCTTCGTCCGCGTGAAAGGCGCCGTGCTTGTCGCCGCGATACACGCATAATGACCAGCGTGCGCCGCGCACAAGGAAGGCGACACCCATGAACCACAACATGTCGTATTTGCCGAAGAACTCCTGGTAGTAGGGGTCACTCGCCCGCTCCTCGGGCGTTGCCATTTCCTGCTCGTAAAAGAGTAATCTTTCGGAGCGCACGAGTGACCAGGCGCGCCTCGCCCTGATATCGTTGATATGCCAACCGGCGGTCACGAATTCGGCCATGGCGGAGGCGGCGTTGCCGGAGGCGGGAATGCCGAGGGGGATAACTTGCCATTTCTCGGGAATGAACGCCGCCCCGGTTGCACCAAGCCCGGCAGCAATGGTCGACAGGCCGGCATCCCAGTTTCCCATGCCGGCCGCCGCATCGAAAAGCAAATCCACGCCGCGCTCAACAAGCGCGTACCGCACGCCGTTGCCCAAGCGTATCCCCCCGGGGCGCGACACACCCAAAATCAAAGCAAAAAATATAGAGAACCAAGAAAATATTGCGACACGGAGAAATCCCAGTGCCGCAATATTTCTGGAGGTAGAGAAGATCAGCCGTAGATCGAATTCGCCACGCAATCGGGCGTCACATTGGTAGCCTCGACCCATTTGCCGCCCGTTGTCTTGATGGGGCACTTCATGCCCTGCGGCGAGTCGGCGGCGATGGCGGGCGTCAGGCTGATAGCGGCGGCAAAAAGCACGGCGACGGACAGAGACAGTAGTTTGGTCATTCAAAATCCCCTGGTTCAGGTCGAAGCGGGCAGGCGCGCAGCGCCGCCCGGGCTGGGCCGCAAGAGCGAGGGAAGTTCCCGTCCTCTCGTCCCGACACACAGCCTAGAAAGAAAGCGACGCACGCACGTCACCCAATTGGGGGATGGCGCGGAGCCGCAGCGGCGGCTTGCAGTTGCTTTGACCGGCTATCGGCTCTATCCAGCAGCCAACACTTTGTCGTCGGCCCCTGCCCTTTGCAGGATGATCTTGCCGGCGCGTTTTTCTGCGAATGATTTGCCGCCATGTTGACCATTTCCAATCTGACCTACCGCATTCAGGGCCGCGAGCTCTTCGAAGATGCCTCGCTGGTGTTGCCCACGGGATCAAAGACCGGTTTTGTCGGCAAGAACGGCACGGGCAAGACCACCCTCTTCCACATCATCCAGGGCCATATCGGCGCCGATTCCGGCACGGTGGAGCTGGTGCGCAAGGCGCGGATCGGCGCTGTGGCGCAGGAAGCGCCGGCCGGCGAAGAGACCGTGCTCGATGTGGTGCTGGCCGCCGACAAGGAACGCACGGCGCTGATGGCGGAAGCCGAGACGGCGACCGATCCGCACCGGATCGGTGAAATCTATACGCGGCTTGCCGATATCGATGCGCATACGGCCGAGGCGCGAGCTTCTTCGATTTTGAAGGGCCTGGGTTTTGAACAGGACCGGCAGATGGCGCCGACGCGCGAACTGTCGGGTGGCTGGCGCATGCGCGTGGCGCTGGCGGCGGTGCTGTTTTCTCAGCCCGACCTGCTGCTGCTCGACGAACCGACCAACTATCTCGATCTCGAAGGCACGCTCTGGCTGGAAAAGTACCTGGCCAACTATCCCTATACCGTCTTCATGATCAGCCACGACCGTGACCTGCTCAACAAGGCCGTCACCTCGATCGTGCATCTCGAGCATCGGAAACTGACCTTCTACAAGGGCAATTACGACACGTTCGAAACCACGCGTCGCATGCAGATGGAGCTCAACAACAAGAGCCGCGAGAAGACGCTGGATCAGATCGCGCACCTGCAGAAGTTCGTCGATCGCTTCAAAGCCAAGGCGACCAAAGCCAAGCAGGCGCAGGCGCGCGTCAAGATGATCGAAAAGCTCAAGCCGCCCGAGGCGATGTTCGACGAGTATGCGGCCCCGTTCCATTTCCAGCAGCCCAAGGTCGACCTGCCGACGCCAATGGTGAACCTTGAAAAGGTTTCTACCGGCTATGGCGACAAGGTCATCCTGCGCAACATCACCATGCGCATCGATCCCGAGGACCGCATTGCGCTGGTGGGCGTCAACGGCAACGGCAAGTCGACTTTTGCCAAGTTGCTGGCGGGCGACATTCCGGCGATCGACGGCAATCTGCGCATGGGCAAGAAGCTCGAAATCGCGCATTTCGCTCAGCACCAGATGGACAAGCTCAAGCCTGAGTGGACGCCGCTGGAGCATGTTGCCGAGATGATGCCGCTCGACAACGAAACCAAGCGGCGCAGCAGGCTCAACCAGATGGGGCTGACGACCAGCCGCATGGACACCAAGGCGAAGAACCTTTCGGGTGGCGAACGGGCACGCCTGTTGATGGGTCTCATCACCTTTGGCGGGCCGGGGATGATGATCCTCGACGAACCGACCAACCACCTCGATATCGACAGCCGCGATGCGCTGGTGCATGCGCTGAACGAATATGAGGGCGCGGTGCTGATCATCAGCCACGATCGCTATCTTATCGAAGCGACGTGTGACCGGCTGTGGATTGCCGAAGGCGGCACCATTCATGAGCTCGATGAAGACCTCGAGAGCTACCAGCGCAGCATCACGTCAGCCAAGGACACCAGCAAGGGTGGCGGCGGCAAGACCGGCGAGCGCAAACTTTCCAAGCAGGAAGCGGCGGCGCGGCGGGCGGAGCTGGCTCCCCTCAAGGGGCGCATTAAGGATGCGGAAACCAAGATTTCCCGATTGCAGGTGGAAATCGAAAAGATCGACGCCCAACTGGCCGATCCCAAGGTCTACAACGGTGCTCCCGATCGGTTGATTGCGCTCGGGAAAGACAAGGCGCGTTATTCCGCCGACCTGGAAACTACCGAAGAAGCATGGCTGGCGCTGAGCGCCGAGTTGGAGGAAGCGGAGCGCGCATGAACAAGCTCGCCGCCAAGGACGTCATCTATACGCTCGGCATGGAACGCCACCCCGAAGGCGGGTGGTTTGCCGAGACCTTTGTCGATGTCGAAGGCGAGGCCGGGCGCGCCCATTCCACCGCGATCTACTATCTGCTCGAGGCCGGCGACCAGTCGCACTGGCATCGGGTCGATGCGGTCGAGGTGTGGCACTATTACGCCGGTGCGCCGATAGAATTGACCCTGTCAGAGGGGATCAGCGTCGATCGGCACGTGCTGGGCAATGACCTAGCGACCGGGCAGCGGCCGCAGGTCGTGGTGCCGCGGCAGGTGTGGCAGGCCGCCAAATCACTGGGAGACTGGACGCTCGTGGGGTGCACAGTGGCGCCGGGCTTCCGATTTTCCGGCTTTGAAATGGCGGCGCCCGACTGGACGCCGGGTCATTAACGACGGCACTGGGCCCGCGTTGACAGTGACGCGCCATTACTCTCATCTGGCACCATCTAAGACCGTGGCCAAAAGGCACTTCATGCGTCGCTTGCTTGCTCCTGTCGTGCTTGGTCTCTTTGCTCTGTTGGCCGGGGGAGCCTCCGCGCAGGACATGTCGGGCTTTTCCAAGCAGCAGCGCTCGGACATCATTCGCTTTGCCGCGAACAATTCGCTCTTCGTGCTCTACCATGAAATGGCGCATCTGCTGGTCGACCAGCTGCGCCTGCCAGTGCTGGGCAAGGAAGAAGACGCCGCCGACAACATGGCGACCTGGACCCTCCTCAACAAGCGCACGCCCGAGGCCCACACGGCGCTGGCCGATGCCGCCGAGGGTTGGCTGCTGACCGGCGTTGCCTATGGCAGTGGCAAATATGAAGAAGATTTCTCGGCCGCGCACAGCCTCGACAAGCAGCGCGCCTATCAGATCGTGTGCCTGATGGTGGGGAGCGACGACAAGGCGTTCCGCCCGATCGCCAACCAATATGCCATCGCCCGAGACCGGCAAGACTCCTGCTTTTGGGACTATGAGCTGGCGGACCGGAGCCTTTTGGGGGTGCTTCAAGAGCATCGAAGCTCCGGGGGCGCGGCCAAGGTCAACGTGACCTATCACGACGCTGGCGGACGGCTGAAACTTGCAGCCGACGCCTTCCGCTCAAGCGGGGTTTTCGACCAGGTCGCGGCCGAAGTACGTGACAACTACCGCTTGCGCCGGCCGGTGAAATTTAACGCGCGGCGCTGTGGCGAAGCCAATGCCTATTACGATCCAGACACGATCGAAATCATCTTCTGCTACGAGCTGATGAAGGACTTCATGGAGCTCTATGCGGCGGAACTGCCCGACCCTGTGGGCCCTGCGCCGCGCCCTTCGGGCGCCGGCAAGGACAAGGGCGGCTCGCACTAAGCGCCTGTCGCCGCAGGCGAAACCCAACCAAAGCGTCAAAACCCCTGTCGGAGTTCTCTCCCATGACCTCGCTGCGCAAGACTGCAGCTCTATCGCTGTGCCTCGCCCTGCTCGCCGCGCCTGCAATGGCGCAGGACGAGAACCAGGTGCTCGCGGACTCCATGGATTTCGCCATGCACGATGCGCTCTACACCATGTATCACGAGGTCGGCCACATGCTGGTGGGCGAACTCGGGCTGCCGGTGCTGGGCAAGGAAGAGGACGCCGCGGACTCCCTTGCCACCATCTGGCTGCTAACGGACGAGAGCGATGACGACAGCTGGAACGCGCTGATCGATGCGGCGGACGGCTGGTATTTCAACGCCGTCCAATCGACCGGCTCGGGCGTCGAAGACTTTTCCTATTATGACGACCACAGCCTCGATATCCAGCGGGCCTATGCGATGGTCTGCATGATGGTGGGGGCGCATCCCGACGTGTTCGGCGAGACTGCCGACAATTATGACATCGACGCTGACCAGCAGGAAGCTTGCGCCGACACATTCAATCAGGCGCTGACCTCGTGGGAGCAGCTGCTTGAGCCGCACCTCGTCGATGGCGAACCGGGCGCCGAGATCGAGGTCGTTTATGAAGATGCCGGCTAGTATGCCGAATTCGCCGAGGAGCTGCAGGCGCGCGGCATTCTCGAACATGCGGCAAAGCTGGTGATGGACTCTTATGTGCTGCCCGAACCCGTAACCTTCCGTGCAATGCAATGCGGCGAGGCCAACGCCTATTTCTACCCGGCGGAGCGCGAGATCACCTATTGCTACGAACTCGCCGAGCACATGTTCTATCTCTACCTCTATGACATTGCCGGGTGGAGCGACACGGCCGAATAGAGGCTTCAGCTGAAGCCGACATAGCGTCCGGGCTTGTGGTTCAAGGCAACGATGAAGTTGAGAACCAGGGCGCCGAGGATGGAGTAGAGCACTCTATCGAGCGGCAGGATGAAGAAGGCGGCAAGCAGGATGGCGGCATCGACGGCGAGCTGGAAATAGCCTGCCCGAAGACCGAAATTGTCCTGGAGATAGAGCGCCAGGATATTGATGCCGCCAACGCTCGCCTTGTGCCGAAAAAGCGAGAGAATGCCGAGGCCAATAAGGCCACCGCCCACAAGTGCGGCAAAGAGCGGATGGATATCGCTGATCCCGAGCCACGACGGGATCTGGCTCGAAAAATACGACACCAGCCCAACGCAGATGATGGTCTTGACCGCAAAGGGCCAGCCCATGCGCAGGAAAGCCAGGGCATAGAACGGCAGATTGATCGAGAAGAACAGCCAACCGAAGGGAATGCCGGTGACGTATTGGATGAGCAGCGCCAAGCCCGCCGTGCTGCCGGTGGCCAACTGCACCTCGGAATAGAAGGCAATGCCAAGTGAGACCAGCATGGTGCCGATGAGCATGGCGAAGAGATCTTCGGGCAGCGTATGGCGGCTGGGCGTCGCGAGGTCTGGCGTCATGCCTTCTTCATCCAACGACCGTCCTGCTCCTGCTGCCAATAGGTGACCTCATTGCCATCGCGCAGGGCCCGCCAGGCCTGGCGGGCTTCGGCGACAGCATCGGGATCGTGGCCGGAGAACATATAGACGATGCGCCGATACCCATCTGTGGATTGGGGCACGGCGCGGTCGACAAAGAAGCGCACGGTGGCGCCATTGGGATTGTCGGTTTCGGTGGTCAAAAGGATGGGCTGGTGCCCGTCGGTGGGTTCACCGGAAAGCCCGTGCGGCAGGAAAGAATCATCGCGAAACGTCCAGAGGAGCGAATCGAGGACTTCGGCGCGTTCGCGCGAGCCGGATTCGACAACGGCACGCCAGCCCCGCTCCAGCGTCTTTTCGAGAAGCTGCGGCAGGACCGATTCCAAGGGTCGGACTTCGAGGTGGTAGAAGAGAACTTCGGCCATGGCGGCACATTATCCGGGCGCCGGCCCGAGCGCCAGCGCGGCAAGCGGGCAACAGCTCTGTGATGAATGCGGGTGCGGGCAATCGGCACAATTGTATCGAAGGGAGGTTTGGCCCATTGTGCCGGCGCCGAAGTGAAATATGCGGAGCGGCATGAGACGCCTGACCACCTATCTGGCACGCCTGTTTGCGACGGACGCGCTGATCCTGTCGGCAATCCTGTGCACGCTGCTCTGGCTGGTTAACTGCCTAAGGCAGTTTGAACTTGTCTCGGTGAAGGGTCAGGGATTCGGCACGCTTGCCATCCAGGCGCTTTACACCATGCCGCCGCTAGCCATGGCCTTTCTCTATATCTGCGTCGGGATCGGCATGATCCGCGCGCTGACGGCCTTGCAGCTCAGCCGCGAGCTGCACATCATTCACACGACGGGCGCCATAAGCGGCATCTGGCGGGCGGCGGTGACCGTGATCACCGGCGGGGTGATCGTGGTCATGCTGCTCTCGCACTGGCTCGAGCCCATGGCCAATCGCAAATATGTCGAGTTGGCCGCAGAAGTGGCGGCAGATCTGGTCAGCGCCACGCTGAAGCCGGGCCGCTTCACCCAGGTGACACCGGGCGTGATCCTGATGATCGGCGGCCGCGGGCCTGGCGGGGAAATCACCGACTTTTTTGCCGACGACCGGCGCAACCCA
>NZ_JAFKHD010000429.1 GCF_017307565.1 Devosia sp. | reverse complement strand
ACCTCTGTCTGGTAGACGGGAACAAGATTTCGGAGCGAGCCATGAAGCGTGTTTTTGTCTTTCTGCTGATTGCCCTTTTCGCCACCGTCGAGGTGGCGCCGGCCTTCGCGCAGGCAGAAACCCGCATTGAGGTGGCCCAGCAGCAAAAGCGCCGCACTCTTTTCGACGTGCTTTTTGGCGACGAACCCAAGCAGGCCCCGCCTCCGGTGCAGCAGACCCAGCCGCGCCAGGCCGCCCCCGCTGCCCTGCCCCCGCCCAAGCCGCAGGTGGAAAAGGCCGAAAACGCCACCCGCCTCGCCGTCTTCGGCGATTCCATGGCGGTCGACCTCGCCAAGGCGCTTGAGCGCTTTTACGCCGAAGACCCAAATCTCCTGGTTATCAATCAGGGCGTCGGCTCATCGGGCTTCGTGCGCGACGATTATTTCGACTGGAACAAGACCATCCGCGAGCAGATCGCCGCCGACAGTTTTGACCTCGCCGTGGTTATCATCGGCGTCAACGATCGCCAGGAAATCAAGGTCAGTGGCTCGTCCTACAATTCGCTGACCCCGCAATGGACTGCGGCCTACCAGACCCGCCTCAATGACTTCCTCGGCCAATTGCGCACTGCGCGAAAACCGGTGATCTGGGTCGGCCTGCCGCCCATGTCGCGCACCGAATATTCAACCGCGATGAGCCAGATCAGCGCCCTCTACAAGATGGCGGCGTTTTCCGGCGGCGCCGAATATCTCGATATCTACGATCGCTTCCTCGGCGAAGACGGCAAATATTCATCCCAGGGCCCCGACGTGAACGGCCAGAATGCCCGCATGCGCAAGGATGATGGCATTCACTTCTCCACCGCCGGCGCCGACAAGCTGGCCTTCTATATCAGCCAGTCGATCCGCACCTTCTATCGCGGCGGCGGCATCACCGTTGCCGTGGCCGATCCACTCCTCGGCACTGACGCCGCAGCCATGCTCCGACCGCCCTATCAGGGGCAGGGCCAGACGCGCCTTCTTGAAGTTGCCGGTGCCGTCGTCCCGATCAGCCGCGCCCCGCAACGCGCCGTCGACCTGCTGGTTGCCACCCCGCAGTCCTCAGCCGATACCGGCTTCTCGCTGGAACAATTGATGGCCGCCCCCATCGGTCGCGCCGACGCTTTCGGCGTGGGCATTGACCCGAGCGCCGATCCGGCGAACGAAGGCGAGCAGTAAGCCCGTCTGCGGCCTCAGCGTCACTCCCGCCAAAGCGGGAATGACATCGCGGTAAACTGCCCGTTCGGTGCCTACATCACCGCCCCGACCTGCCAGGGAACGAACTCATTGTCGCCATAGCCGAGCTTTTCCGACTTCGTCTGTTCGCCCGAAGCCACGCGCAGCATGAGATCGAAAATCTCCTGTCCCTTGTCCTCGATGGAAACGCCCTCGACGATATCCCCGCAATTGACGTCCATGTCGTCGGTCATGCGGCCATAGAGCTCGGAATTGGTCGCAAGCTTGATCGACGGCACCGGCTTGCAGCCATAGGCCGAGCCGCGGCCCGTCGTGAATGCCAGAATATTGGCGCCACCAGCCACCTGCCCCGTCGCCGAAACCGGATCGAAGCCGGGTGTGTCCATGAACACAAAGCCCTTTTCGTTGACCGGCTCGGCATATTCATAAACCGCCGTCAGCGGCGAGGTGCCGCCCTTGGCCGCCGCACCCAACGACTTTTCAAGAATCGTGGTCAGCCCGCCCGCCTTGTTGCCCGGCGAGGGATTGTTGTTCATCTCGCCGCCATTGCGATGGGTATAATCCTCCCACCACTTGATGCGCTGAATGAGCTTTTCGCCGACCTCGCGATTGACCGCGCGGCGGGTGAGAAGGTGCTCGGCACCATAGATCTCCGGCGTTTCCGACAAGATAGCCGTGCCGCCATTGCGCACCAGAATATCGGCGGCAACGCCGAGCGCCGGATTGGCCGTGATCCCCGAATAACCATCGGACCCGCCGCATTGCAGCGCCAGCGTCAGCTCCGACGCCGGAATGGTCTCGCGCCGCGCCTTGGCGGCGATCGGCAGCATTTCCTTGATCTTCTCGACACCCCATTCGATCATCTTGGCGGTGCCGCCGATCTCCTGAATGGTCATGGTGCGGAACGTATCCGTCTCGGTCATGCCATAGGACTGCTTCATGCGTTCGATCTGGAACACTTCGCAGCCAAGGCCCACTAGCAGCGCCGCCCCGAGATTGGGATTGGCCGTATAGCCCCACTGCGTGCGCTTCAGGATCTGATAGCCCTCACCCTGATTGTCCATGGCGCAGCCCGTGCCGTGAACGAACGGAATGATGCCGTCGATCTCGGGATAATCGTCGAGCACGCCCGAATTATTGATTGCCTGCGCCATGAACTTGGCGACCGTCGCCGAGCAGTTCACCGACGTCAGAATACCGATATAGTTGCGCGTCCCGACCTTGCCGTTCGAGCGACGATAACCCTGGAACGTCGCCTGTTGTGCCCCGGTCAGAAATTCAACCGGCACCACACCCTGCGCAAAGGCATAATCATGCTCCAGCGTGCCATCCGGCCCGCCCATGCCGCAATTGTGCTCATGCACCCAATCGCCGGCCGGAATGCCTTCCTTGGCAAAGCCGATGATCTGCCCGAACTTCACGATCGCCTCGCCTGCGGAAATGGGGCGCGTCGAAAATTTGTGCCCGCGCGGCACGCGGCGAACGATGGAAACGCCCTGCGATGTTTCGGTGCCCACATCGAGATTGGCCAGCGCCACCGCGATATTGTCGGCGCTGTTCAGCGTCAGGGTCTTGCCTTGCGGGCGGGTCATGGTCTCGGACATCGGAGGGTTCCGCGGGGTATGAAGGTCTCAACTCGTGCTTTACGCCGTTCCGCATCGCGGTCAGATTGGGGCCATTGCGGGACAGCTGCACACTAACTAACATGTTAGCATGAACAACCATACAAGTTCCTACTCTTTTTTGACACGGCCCCCGACACTGGCGCGCGGTAATGTGACCGCCGAGGTGACCCAGGCCCTGCGTCAGGCGATTGTCACGCTGGCGCTGCCCCCAGGCGCGGTCCTCGACAAGTCAGCCATCTGCGCCCAGTTCGAAGTATCGCGCTTCCCGGTGAGCGAGGCCTTTGCCCGCCTTGCCGAAGAAGGCCTCGTCGACATCGCGCCACAGCGCGGCTCAACCGTCTCACTGGTAAAAATCGCCGATGTCCGCGAATACATGCTCATCCGCAAGGGTCTTGAAAGCGAGGCCCTGCGCGTTCTGATCGGCAAGCACGAAGCCGATGTCATCGAGGCGCTCCACGCCAATATGGCGGAACAGCGCGAGGCGGCGGCCCGCGACGATGCGGAAAACTTCCACCAGATCGACGTCGCCTTCCACGACATCATCTTCCGCTCCATGCGGATGACCAGGGTCAAGGCGATCATCGACAAGGCCCGCGCCAATCTCGACCGCGCCCGCCGCATGATCATCACCCCGCGGCGCCTTGCCCTCACCATCGCCGAACACCAAGCGATTCTCGACGGCATCGTCGCCGGCGATACGGCCCAGGCCATTTCGGCCATCCGCGCCCATATCGACGCCGTCATGGTCGAACTTTTTGCTTTCGCCCAGGAAAACCCCGGCATCTTTGCCGACGGCGCCGAAACCGTCCTCGACGCCGATTATTTCCCGTTCGGCTGACGCCACCACCCCGGAGACCAAAATGCTGAAAAACATCCCGCCGCTGCTCGGCCCGGAACTTCTCGCCACCCTGCGCGCCATGGGTCACGGCGACGAGATCGTCATTGCCGACGCCAATTTCCCTGCCGAATTCCTTGGCCCCCAGGTCCACCGCGCCGATGGCATTTCGGCCACTGACCTGCTCGAAGCGATCCTGACCGTCATGCCGCTCGACGACTTTGTCGATCAGGCCGCCATCGGCATGGCCGTGGTCGGCGATCCCCATGCCCGCCAGCCGATCTACGATGATTTCCAGGCGATCATCACACGCCACGAACCGGCAATGCACTTTTCGACCGTCGAACGCTTCGCCTTTTACGACCGCGCCAAAAAGGCCGCGGCGGTTGTTCAGTCAGGCGAAACCCGGCTCTATGGCAATATCGTGCTCAAAAAGGGCATCATCCGACCCAAATCGTGAGCAGCGAACGCCACAAGCGAAAGTCGCACTCGACATACTAAAATGTTAGCCTCTATCACCGGGACTGAAAGAAAGAGGAGCTTTGCCCCATGAAACTGCTTCGCGTTGGCCCCAAAGGGTCGGAAAAGCCTGCCATCATCGCCAAGGACGGTTCCATTCGCGACCTCAGCGGCGTTGTATCGGACATTGGCGGGGCAACCCTTCTCCCCGAAGGCCTCGCAAAGATTGCAGCGACGGACATCGATCTCCTGCCCAAGCTCGACGCCTCCGAGCGCATCGGTCCCTGCGTGGCGAACGTCGGCAAATTCATCTGCATCGGCCTCAACTATGCCGACCACGCCGCCGAAACCGGCGCGCCGATCCCGGCCGAGCCGATCATCTTCATGAAGGCCACCAGCGCCATCATCGGTCCCAATGACGACGTGATCATTCCCAAGAACGCCATCAAGCCGGATTGGGAAGTCGAACTCGCCATCGTCATCGGCAAGGAAGCCCGCTACGTCGAAGAGGCAGACGCCTTCGATCACGTCGCCGGCTATTGCGTCTGCAACGACGTCTCCGAGCGCCACTTCCAGACCGAACGCGGCGGCACCTGGGACAAGGGCAAGGGCGCCGACACCTTTGGCCCCATCGGCCCCTGGATGGTCACCAAAGACGAAGTCGCCGATCCGCAGGACCTTTCCATGTGGCTCGAAGTCGACGGCCACCGCTACCAAAACGGCTCCACCAAGACGATGATCTTTGGCGTCGCCAAGGTCGTCTCCTATGTGAGCCAGTTCATGAGCCTGCAGCCGGGCGACATCATCACCACCGGCACCCCGCCGGGCGTCGGCATGGGCATCAAGCCCGAACCCGTCTGGCTCAAGCCCGGCAATGTCATGCACCTGGGCATCGAAGGCCTCGGCGAGCAGAAGCAGAACGTCAAGGCTTACACCGCCTGATCACCCGCATCAGCGGCACGCTATAGGAAGCCCCGGCAATTTGCCGGGGCTTCCTATTTCGAGCAATCAATTGCACACAAACTGCGTAGTTGTACGGTGCGCGTTACTGCTTAAAGATGGGGTCACTGTGGGGAGTGTTCCTTGTCGAAACTTATCCTCTTCACCAGTCTTGATAGTCCCTTGCTCGACGGCGGCGCCGAGCTGTTCCCCTGTGGGGCGAGCGACGCCCTCGATTTGCAGGCGAGATTGGGCGAGCAGGTCATCGTCGCCGCCAGCAACAGTACCAATGCAGAGGGCTATGTTGCCCTCGGCGTTCTCAACGCCGTCGGCCGCGATGACACCGGAAGCACCCTCGCCAGGGTGGGCGACCTGCGCCTCTTCCCCGAACCCCTGATGTTCATCGAAGCGCCGCCCGGCGACGAAAGCATCGCCGATCTCAGCGAACAGCTCTTCGACCAGATCATCGCGCGCGCCCTCGGCCAAAGCGAGATCGACGACGCCCCGGCGGGCGACGATTTCGTCGTTGCGATCTATCAGTTCACCACTCAGCTGGCGCGCCAGCAGCACCGGCGCTGCAGCTTTTCCGATGTCACCACCAATAATGGCGTCGCCTGCGTCATCCGCCCACTCAAGCATGGCGGCAAGCTGCACATCAGCAATTTTCTCTATCTCGACCCCGAGCCCGGCGTCCTCTTCGAGCGCTTCGCCTGGACCGTCGGCCCACGCTTCGAGATCATCGTCGATACCTACGCCACGAGCCCCAATATCGCCGACACGGTTAACCACACGGGTCTGCTCGCTCTCCATAGAGCGGTGTCAGCCTGGCCCGACCGCGAAGCCCTCGCCTGGCACCGCGAGCAGTTCTTTGCCCGGCTCGGCGCCACCTAGTCCTCCTGGCCGGCCAGCAGCAGATAGCTCGCGATGGCCGTCCGATCCTCTTCCGTCCAGAACGAGGTCGAGTCCTTGATCACCTCGCCCATCGGCCCACCCAGCACGTCAAAGCCCGGGGTAAACCCGTCCTTGAGCGTCTGCGCCAGGCTCGTGATGTCATAGCCCTCGGCCACCAGCGCCTCGCGCGTCAGTGCCGGGGCGCGGCCGCCCGTGCCACCGGGCGAACCGGCAAAAGCCTGATCCCATTCGAGCGCCCCAAGGGCATTGCGCGGCGTGTGGCAGGCCACGCAATGCGCCGGGCCCATGGCGAGATACTTGCCGCGATTATAGACAGCGTCCTTGCCCGCCTCCGGCTCAAACCGCTGCGGGGTGAAGAACAGGTTCTTCCAGCCCGCCATCAGCAGCCGGACATTGAACGGGAAGGGGATATCGCTTTCGGCCGCCGGCGCCGCAATCGGCGGCGTCGCCATCAGCGCCGCGTAGAGGTCGACCACATCCTGGTCGCTCATCAGCGTGTAATTCTCATAGGGAAAGGCAGGGTAAAGGTGCCCCTGCGGCCCGACGCCATTGCTGATCGCATCGGAAAACTGCTGCACGGTCCAGGCCCCGATGCCGGCATTGCGATCCGAGGTGATATTGGGCGGGACGAAAGTGCCGAAGGCAGTTTCAAGCCCGACGCCGCCTGCAAGCTCGGCGCCGCCGGCCACCGCATTGGTGTGACAGGCAACGCAGCCGGCGAGCCGCATCACATAATCGCCCCGCGTCGCATCGCCGACCAGCGTCAGATCCCGCGCCGGCCCCTCAACAGGTTTGAGAAAATAGCCTGCAGCCCCGATAGCGGCCACCGCAACCACGCCCAAAACCAACCAGCGCTTCTTCATGACCATTCCCCGCTCAAAGCCGGGCGATCACACCAGAGTGAGTCAAAAACCGCAATGGTATCAGCGGTCAACTGCTTGCGAGGACGGCATCCACCTGTGCCCGGGTCGGCGGCTTGCAGCCCTTTTCCGCGCAGTTGAGGCCCGCGACCACGGCACCGAAGCGGAGCGTCGTTTCCAGCGCCACAGCGTCGAGCACACCCAGCTTGCCCAGCTTCAGCGCGCCGGTCTCGTTGAGCCAGGTGAGAATACCGGCCATCAGGCTGTCGCCCGCGCCCACCGTGTCGCCAAAGACCGGCGGCGCATAAATGCCCGCCTGGGCACTGGCGATATTGGAAAAAGCGCGCGAGCCATGCTCGCCGAGGGTGACAACCACGAGCTCGCAATTGGGCCGGTCGAGCAGCAATTTCGCATGCTCCTCGATGGTGACGCCCGGCTCCAGCCACTCGTGGTCTTCTTCGGAAAGCTTGATGATATGGGCAAGGTCGAGGAACGTCTCGAGCCGGCGGCGATACCCGTCCTCGTCGTCCACCTTGCGCACATTGATATCGAAGGAGATCGTGGCTCCGCGACCGATAGCGGCCTTGACCACCGGCAGCCACTTTTCCGCATCCTCTTCCAGCATCGGCACAAAGCCGCCGATCTGGTAGAGTTCGAGCGCATGCGGCAGCGCCGCCAACAGCCCGTCGCGGGTAAAGGCGCGGTCGGCGCCACGCTCGAAAACGTAGCTCGCCTGCATCTTGGCGTTGAAGGTGATGACGGCCTTGGTCGTCGGCTCCGGCACGCGATCCTTCAGCAGCACCGTGACGCCGGCCTCGGCCAGCGGCTGCAGCAGCAGGTCGCCATATTCGTCCTGGCTGATCGGGCACAGAAAGCCCGTATCATTACCGAGCTTGGCCAGCGCAATGGCGCAGTTGAAGGGCGAGCCGCCCGGCAAAGCCAGCCGTTCCGCTCCGGGCGCCGCCGAAACCGGCACCAGATCGACCAGGCTCTCTCCACCGACCACGAACATGCTCTTCTCCCTCAGTGTTCCGGCCTGCCTTTAGCATTTTCGGCGGCCTGCCCGCCAGCCCACGAGGCCGCGTTTCCTGACGGAAACGCACGCCCGCTCGCCGGTCTTTTCCTCAGGAATTGCTGCGTCGCGCCACGAGATCAATCTCGACCAGCGCCCCCACGGCCAGCCCCGTCACCCCGACCGTCGTCCGCGCCGGCAGTTTCCCCGGCTCGAAAAAGCTGGGCCAGAGCGCGTTGAGCGCCGCGTAGTCCCGCTCGAAATGGGTGAGATAGATGCGCGCCATCGTAACATCGCCAAGATCGAGCCCGACGCCTGCCAGCACCACTTTAAGGTTCTCGACCACACGCCGCGTCTGCGCCTCGACGCCTTCGGGCAAGGGCGCATCGGGCGCCGCCGGGTCGGTGGGCATCTGCCCGGTCACGAAGACGAAGCCACCGGCCTCCACCGCATGACTGAAGGGCGCCACCGGCCGCGGACCATCGGACACCATATGGTAGATGAGATCGTTCATCGCCTGCTTTCCCTCGGCCATCCATGCCTCCAGCATGGCGACACCCCGGGCGCTGTCAATTGCAAACACTTGCCGATGGGCGAAGGCGTAAGCGCCTCCGCCACCTGCGCTACCTCGTCCTAGTAACGGAAATAGTCCGAATCTTCGGAGATATAGGACTTGAGCTTTTCCCAGCTGATGCGCGCGGTCGGCGCGCCATAGGCATAGGCCGCCACTTCATAGGGCTGGAACTGCAGGATCAGTGAATAGGGGTCCGACAGGTCCCAGTGCTCCGGATCAATGATCGAATTGGCGATGTACTTGGTATCGCCGAGCATCAGCGCATCGCCGTGCTGGTCCTCGAGTGCCGCAAGGGTCAGGTCAAGCAGCGCGGCCTGCCAGCGCTTGCCGGTAAAGATATCCTTTGCCTCCAGCGCCCGCTTCTCGTTGAGCAGATAGTGCAGATAGGTCTTGGACCAATTGCCATGGGCCGCGCCGTGACCGTACCAATAGGTACCGACATTAAGGTCGATCTGCCCGATATTCGCCTCAGAGACGCTGATCGAATTGCTGGTATCGCTCGACCCATCCAGGTTGATCACGGTCCCCTTAGGTCCGAAGACACCGGACAGCTTCAGCGCCTCCGCTTCCACATAGGCGTTGAACGCCTTGGCATAGGATTCCGTCGAGTCGAGCTGCACATAGCTCACCTCGTGCTGCGCCACGGCCCAGTACGAATCGGCCTCGGCATCGGGATCAGGTGTCGCCGCGAACCGGGCCCGGGGATAAAAACGCATGCCGTTGATCATGCGGCTTGTTTCGAGCGCATTGCTGCGCGTCCGGAACGCGTTGGAGAGGCAGCGAACGCCTTCTTCGCCATAGTTGCCGCGTGTCATCGGCTTGGCGTCGGGCGAACAGGCCTTCTGCGCAAAATCGAGCCACGCGCGCTGATCGCCACGTACCTCTGCGAGCGCCGTGTCCGAAAGCCCGCCAATAGCCGTCGCAAAGGACTTTGCAAGACGCTCATCCGCCCGCGAAAGCTCAGGACTGTCACAGATGGCATGCTCAAAAGGCGTCGCAGCCTTGGCGCAATCAAAACTGGCCGCAGCAGCGGGCAGGCTCATAGAGGTCAGGCACGCCAGGACGGCGAGCAGGGCGAGGCGAAACATTTCTCATCTCTCCGGAAAATCAACGTAGCCCGATTGGTCCCAAGCAATGGGGCATCGTCAAGGCCTGCGGGTTATGCGGATCAGGCGACGTGCCGATGCGGATCGGGCCGCATGTCCTTTTCGAAGACCACAACTCGGCCGCGACCGGCCTGTTTGGCGGTATAAAGCGCCGCGTCTGCCATGTCCGTTGCCACTTCAAGCCGGTCGCCGCGTTCGGCCAGACACGCCCCGATGCTCAGCGACACCACGATCGAGCGCCCCGGCACCGTCTCGATCGGCGCTTCGATCGCTGCCCGCATGATGTCATGGGCCTTGGCGCGCAGCGCCTTGGGCCCGCAATCGGGTAACAACACGATAAATTCGTCGCCACCCCAGCGCGCGCAGGTGCCCTCGGCGCCCATCGTGTCCTGGATACGTCGCGCCACGCTCACGATCACCGCGTCCCCCGCGGCGTGACCATGCGTGTCGTTGATCTGTTTGAAATGGTCGACATCGACGAGCAGGATGCCATAGGGCGCGCCGCTCTGCGCTACATCGGCATGCGCCTCGGCAAAGCCCCGGCGATTGAGAATGCCCGATTGCCCATCGCGGAAGGCCAGGCTTTCGAGCTCCTGCGTGCGCTCGCGCACCTTGGTTTCAAGCAGCCGCGTATGATCATCGACCCGCGCCGCCATCTGCGTCAGCGCCGAAGAAAGGCGCCCGATCTCGTCCTGCCGCCCGGCCCCCATGGTCAGGGCCGGCCCATAATCGCCCACGCGCGCCCGGCGCACCACGGTTTCAAGCCGCGTCAGGCGGTCGAGCACCTGGTTCTTGAACATCAGCACCAGCACCACGGCGACGCCCAGCATCATGGCGCCAAGCAACAGCCCGATGGGCACGAAGAGCCGCCGGTCGATGATGGTGTCGATGTCCATGAAGGTGACATTGTACCAGCCGAGCTTGTCGAGATAACCGATCCCGACCAGCGTCTGCTTGCCATCGACGGTGACGAAAGCAGAGTCGGCGAGCATTTCCCCGCCGGTCACGTCTTCAAAAAGCCGCCGCAAGGTCGCCGCATCGCCTGTCCCCGAAACCAGCGAATAGACCGAACGCTTGCTGTTGAGCCCATCGGCGAGATTGGCCAGGTTCACCAGCGTCTCGTCGCGATGCGCCTGGATCATGCCCTGCCGGTCGACGAACATCGAGGTGACGCCGCGCTGCGGCACATTCACCACTTCCTGGATGAAGGAACTGAGGTCGATGCCCGTCCCGAGCATGCCCAGCACCTGCCGGCCCTCGCGGATGACGCAGTTCATCCAGACCTTGGTGACCCGGAGATTGGCGTCATTGTTGACGTTGAGGTGGCACCCTTCACCCAGCGCCAGCGTCGCATAATACCAGGCATCGTCCGGGCTGTTCTCGTCCAGCCGATAACGAAACTGGTTGCCCGCATAGGCATTGGCGCTGTCGTTGAAATAGTAGTTCCCCGAAGCCGCAACGACGAAGAAATAGGAGCCGTCGGCAAAGTAGCGCCGATAGTGCTCGAGTTCGGCAATGCCCCGCGCCCGGCGCTCGGGATTATCCTCGTTGAGCGCCCAGTCGCGAACCGCCTGGCTGCCAGCCAGCGCCTCTGCGAGCGAGACTTCGCGCACCAGTGTGCCGAGCCCGCGATGCCGGTCGTAAAGCACCTGCTTTTCGGCAAAGAGCGTGCCCAGTTGCACGACGGTCGAATTGACCACCCACTGGAAAGCGAAAAAGGCCGGCACGGAGACAATGGCAAAGCCCAGCAGCACCAGCAGCAGCACACGGGCGCGCAGACTGTCGGTGAAGAGACGAATAAGCGACATGTCTGGCGACTCGAGGCAAAAGAGGGGCGAGGCCCAGTGCTGCCAATATCGCGGCACGGGCCTCTAGGCTTCGTTAATACTAGGCGAAGCCGCCTCAGGAAATAAGTGCCTATCCCGCAAGGAAACTCTGGGCGGCGATCAATTCTTCACGGCGGATTTCGTGCCCGCCATTGTGCCAGACGACATCAGCCGTAGCGCCATTGGCCTTGAAATAGTCCGTCAGCGCCTGGCTGGAGCCCGCCGGCGCGATCGGGTCATACTGCCCCGCGGTGACGAGCACGCGCTTGCCGCTGAAATCGGCCTTGGGCGGCGTGAAGGGAATGAGCGGATGCATCAGCACCGTCGCATCGAAAAGCTCGGGCGCAGCAAACTGCACTGAAGCTAGGATATTGGCCCCGTTTGAGTAACCGAGCCCCAAAACCTTCGTTGGCTGACGCCGGTCAACTTCCTCGCGCACGAATGCCGCCATGGCCGCCGTGCGCTGGGCCAGGTCGTCCATGTCATAGACGCCTTCCCCGGTGCGACGGAAATAGCGCAGCGCGCCATGCTCGCTGACATCGCCGCGTGGCGCGATCCGGCCAGCGCCGGGCACCAGTTCGGCGGCAAGGTCAAAGAACTGGTTCTCGTCTCCGCCCGTCCCGTGAAACAGGAAGATCAGCGGAGCATTTTTGCTGCCGCCCTCGGCAGCGCGGAAATGATATGAGGCCATAATGTGCTCCTGCGCTTGATCCCAGCGATATCGGCACCCGCGGCCGAAAGGCAAACGTTCATCCCCGCCACGCTCTGTTGCCGGATCTGGAACAATGCTGCTTGAGCCCCTTTGACTGCCCGGCCACCCCGGCTATGATGGGTCATGTGCCTGTCCGTCTTCGACGTCTTCAAGATCGGTATCGGGCCATCGAGCTCCCACACCATGGGTCCGATGACTGCCGCCGGCCGCTTCCTCGATGAACTGCGCGACGATACCTGGCCCCGCGCGCGCCAGGCCGTGCCATCGGCGATCACTGCAAGCCTTCACGGCTCTCTCGCTTATACCGGC
>NZ_JAFKHD010000428.1 GCF_017307565.1 Devosia sp. | reverse complement strand
GGAATTGTAACTCGCGCACATCTATCCAGATCAAGGTAGGTCCAGTCTATGTGGAATCCCCGGACCGGTCGGCGCACCATGCAGCCTGCCCAGAACAGAATGTATACCCACCTAAATCAGTGCCTTTTCCTCACAGAATCAATCGCCCGCGGCGCTGCAATGCCCAATGATACCGGCTGGATTGTGGCGCCGACACCCTCTATTGATTTTGCAAGAGAAGCGAGCCGAGCATGACGCATTTAAATCAGGGTGATCCAGCACCAGACTTCACGCTGACGCGCGACGACGGGAGCAGCTTTACCCTGTCGGCCCAGCGTGGCAAGCGCGTGGTCATCTACTTCTACCCCGAAGACGATTCTGGCGGATGCACCGACGAGAACATCGAGTTTTCCGACCTGTCGCCCGACTTTGCGGCGCGCGGCGCGGTGCTGGTGGGCGTTTCGCCCGATGATATTGCCAGCCATCAGAAGTTCCGCGCCAAGTATGGGCTGAAGGTGCCGCTGGCTGCTGACCCGGACCACCTCGCCATTGAAGGGTTCGGCCTCTGGCAGCTCAAGAAGCTCTATGGCCGGGAATTCATGGGGCTGATCCGCACCAGCTTCATCATCGGCGAGGACGGTCGCGTGGAGCGGATCATTCGCGCCACTCGCATCAAGGGGCATGCCGCCAAGATGCTGGCTGCGCTCGACGAGGTCATTGCTGCCGCCTGAAATGGCTGATGCTTTTGGTTTTCTTAACCATAGGCGCTCATAGTCTGCTTACCATAGTAGCAGGCAGCGTGAGGGCGCATCGTGGCCATGAAAGCGGGGTTCGGGAAGCGGATTCGGCAGGAAAAATCGCCGGTGCGTGGCATACATCCGGCCATTTTCTACGGCATGTTCGCCCTGCTCTTCGGCGGCAATGTTTTTGCCGGTACCGCGCTCTACCTCTCGCCTGATATTGCCCGCCTTCTCAATGGCCGTACCGAGGAAGTCATCGGCGCCTATGAGGATCGCATTGCGCAGATGCGGGTCGAAATCGATCGGTTGCATTCGCGCAGTTTTGCCCAGGCCGGCGACATCAACCTGCAGCTCCAGGAACTCTCGCAGCAGCAGGAAGTGCTGTTCGAACAGCATCAGCTGGTGAAGGCGCTGGTCGACAAGGCCGATTCCCTCGGCATTGCCGCGGCCGATATTGCGCCGACGACGCCGGCCAGTTCGGTGGCTCTCGCCAGCTTGACCGGCAATGCCGAGGTCGACGCGACGGCCCTCAGCATCGAGCGGATGATGGGTGAAACGCAGATGGCGATGCATGGCATTGCCAGCGTCGCGACCACGCGCACCGACGAAATTTCGGCCGAAATGCGCCAGCTGGGCATTCCCGTCGCTATGCCCGCGACTGACCTCGAAGGCATGGGCGGCCCGCTGCTGCCAGCGACGGACGAGCTCAATGGCTCGCCGATGCTCGACGATGCCAATGCGGTGATGTCGGCGCTGCTCCGCTACAAGGCGGCCCGCGACAGTCTCGATGCGGCACCAGTACACATGCCGATCTCGGGCAATTTCCGCCAGAGTTCCAATTTCGGCAATCGCAAGGACCCGTTCACCGGATCGCGCGCCTTTCACTCGGGCATGGACTTTGCTGCGCCTTCGGGCACGACGGTGCTGAGCGCGGCTGCCGGGGTCGTCACCTATGTCGGGACGCGGTCAGGCTATGGCATGGTGGTGGAAGTGACGCATGAGAGCGGGCTGCTTACGCGCTATGCCCACCTCAGCGGCTATCTCACGCGCGAGGGCCAGGTTGTGAACACGGGCACGCCGATCGCCAAGGTTGGTTCGACCGGGCGCTCCACGGGGCCGCATCTGCACTTTGAAATCCGCAAGGCGGATGAGGCGATCAATCCCAAGGCTTTCCTCGATGCGGGGAAGCGGTTGGGTGCGGTGATCGGGTAAGTTTTCGCTAAAGTGACGCCGAGGGCCGGTTAGGAACCCTCGGGTCAAATCAGCAATGAGCGGGGCCTAGGCCTCGCTCGCCACGTCCGTTGCCACGCCGACGCGCTGTGCGAGGGCGGCTTCCATGAATTCGTCGAGATCGCCGTCCAGCACCACGGAGGGCTGGCCGCTTTCGACGCCGGTGCGCAGGTCCTTCACCATCTGGTACGGCTGCAGCACGTAGGAACGGATCTGGTGGCCCCAACCGATGTCGGTCTTATTGGCCGCCTGAGCGTTCGCCGCTTCCTCGCGCTTCTGCAGTTCCATCTCGTAAAGACGGGACTTCAGCATGGCCATGGCCGTGGCGCGGTTCTTGTGCTGGCTGCGTTCCTGCTGACACGCCACGATGATGCCCGAGGGCACGTGGGTGATGCGGATGGCGGAGTCCGTGGTGTTCACGTGCTGACCGCCAGCGCCCGAGGAGCGATAGGTGTCGACCTTGAGGTCGGCTTCTCGGATCTCGATCTCGATGGAATCATCGACCACCGGATAGACCCAGCAGCTCGAGAAGCTGGTGTGCCGACGGGCGGCCGAGTCATAGGGGCTGATGCGCACGAGACGATGCACGCCGCTCTCGGTCTTGAGCCAGCCATAGGCATTGTGGCCCTTGATCAGAACGGTCGCGGACTTGATGCCGGCTTCTTCGCCGTCGTGCATTTCCAGCACTTCGACCTTCATCTTCCGGCGTTCGGCCCAGCGGGTGT
This sequence comes from Devosia sp., assembly GCF_017307565.1. Taxonomy (GTDB): domain Bacteria; phylum Pseudomonadota; class Alphaproteobacteria; order Rhizobiales; family Devosiaceae; genus Devosia. The sequence goes on along the minus strand of NZ_JAFKHD010000428.1, from coordinate 9,729 downwards.
ACATGCGCAGGAGCATGTTGGCCCAGTCCTGGCTCTCGGTGCCGCCGGCGCCGGAGTGGATTTCCACATAGCAATCGTTGGAGTCGACTTCGCCGGACAGCAGGGTTTCGATCTGCGTGCGGCGAGCAGTGTGCTTGAGTTCGATCAGCGCGCCTTCGGCATCGCGCACGATGTCGGCGTCGCCCTCGGCTTCGCCGAGTTCGATCAGTTCGACATTGTCGGAAATGCCGGTTTCCATCGAGCGGACGGTTTTCACCGCCACATCGAGTTCGTCGCGCTCGCGCATGGTGACGCGGGCCTTTTCCGGATCATTCCAGAAATCGGGCGATTCAGTTTGCGCGTTCAGCGCGTCGAGACGGAGTTGTGCTGTATCCCAGTCAAAGATGCCTCCTCAGCAGGGTCAAAACCTGCTCGATTTCGGCGACGGTCTTTTCGATTTCCGCGCGCATAAAGAATTCCTTTCGAATAGGCGCTCCGTTTAGCGGAGCGACAGGCGGGGATCAACCTTTGCGATCGGTTTTGCCGCTTAGCGCCGGCCGAGCTTGGCAAAACGCCGGATGGCCGCTTCGCGCTTCAGGCGCGAAATCCGCATGAGAAAGAAGACGCCGTTGACCTGATCGATCTCGTGCTGCGCGACGCGGGCGGCAAAGCCGGAAAGGGCGAGTTCCCGCCCCTGCCCCGCTGCATCGTCAAAGCCGATCCGGGCGTTGGCGGCGCGGAGGACGTCAACTTCGATTCCCGGCATGGAAACGGAGCCTTCAGGGCCAGGCGCTTCGGGGCCACCGGTGGAAAGAACACGCGGATTGTAGAGAATGCGATAATCCCGGCGGGAGGGATCTCCGAGGCTGACAACGGCCACCGGAGCCACGATGCCGATGTGGACGGCGGCCAGGCCATAGGCCTGTACGCCTTCCGCGGCGGCGAGCAGATGCTCTCCGATGGCGCGGAGGGCGTCATCGACGGGCCGGTTTGTTGCTGCCTCGGAAAATCGGGGGTCGGGATAGAAAATGAAGGGAGTTGGTTCAGTCACGGCACGGTCCTCGGGGTGTCCATCTTGCATGTTGCGGGCTTGGCTGGTAGGTCCAATTCCGGCTGGTCTCGTAGCTCAGCAGGATAGAGCACCGGATTCCTAATCCGGGGGTCATGGGTTCGAATCCCGTCGAGATCACCAGCCCGACACTGCCCGCAGATCTGTTGCGCCCTAATCGGTTTTTCCAATTGTGACGTCGCCGGCAAACGTAAGTCCTTGATGGCACTCAAATTTGGTGCTGAAAACTGCGAAAAGTCGCTTCTTCCAACTATGACAATCGAGGTCAACACCGTCGACGAGCTATGAGCAGCCAGATATCGAGGAAGAGGCCGCTCAGCCAAACATGAGCTCATCGAGCCTGCACGCGGCGCGATAAATCGCGCTTCGCACGGCCGACCCCTCCCCTGTTTTATCCAACATGTCGAGCACGAGGGGCTTGAGCGCTTCCGCGGCCCCATAACCATCCGGCAGTCCCATGATGGCGTTGCTCAAAGCTACCCTCTCGCTCGGGGTGCTGGCAGCGGCTTCCTCGCCAGCAATGATCTTGGCAAGAAGACCAACGGCCTTGCCCGGATGGTTCTTGTATGCCGTCGCTGTCTTACGCAGCCTATGGACTACGGCATTGCGGCTCGACGGGTGGGTTGCCACCATAGAACGCAGATCTTCGACCAAGTGGTCCGTCGATTTGCCGGTGCTGCGCGCATAGTACCAGATCGGCAGCCATTTACGCTGGAAATGCGCCTGCGCATGGACGTAGTGCAACGGCTCCACCACCTTCTCGCCCTTGAGGAAGTTTCGGACCACCGCGTCCGGCGTCACTGCGTCGCGAATGATGCGCGCCTTCTCCCTGGCTTCCCTGTCAATGGGCTGAACATCGCCGACCAGTCGCAGGGCCGGCGCCCCACGGACCTCGCTGAAGTCCCCTTCCCGTATGAACTGCAGCTGAGGCAATAAAGTCTCGTCTATTACGAAGGCGCCTGCCGATCCCTTCACCTCACCCGTTTCGAGATCCAGAGTGGCCTGGGCACCTGTGGCTACGCCCATCATACGTCTTGAGAATTCGGCGACGGCGCGCTGCTCGCGCATGGCGATGAGATGCCTCAGCTCGCCCGGCTTGATAGTCCGGGTCTCCCCGACATAGCGATAGTAGATGCAGCCTTCCTTGACGTCCTGTCCCAACATCTTCAGTGCGATGATAGGGGCGTTGGCGTGGGGTTCGACAGTTAAGATGCCCACGTATCTTCCATCGATCCTGATAGCGGATTTCGTGATGTGAGGTACGGGATCAAGCGAACTTGCAAGCGCTCGATTGATGGCAGCGGGATCCGTCTTCTCGAACTCATCGTCGGCCAACCCTTCGACCAGCAGGCTGCCATCACGTACCCCAAAAAGGATCATGCCGCCCTTGTTGTTGGCCATGCCGGCGATGGACTTCACCACTTCGGCAAATCGATTAGGGTTCATGCGGAACGACAGCTTGCATTCAACCGTGTCGGTCTCACCGCCACGGACGCGAAAACCTCCACCACCATCGGCTTCAAACGTTTCCCCCCAATCCGGCCCTAACGGCCTGGCGGACTTGGCGGGAGCACCGGATCTCTGTTGGGATTCTACTAGGAATTGGTCGAGAGCGGTCTCGTCGGCCATGGCGACATCGCCCCCGTACTTTCCGCTCTTGATCTGCGCAATTCGCCCTGGGCTGATCAGCCGGTCCTGCCTATTGAAATGGAAATGCGCCTCGTCATTGCGCATACCTCGTTTCAGCATGGCTTTGATAAGGCCGATCTCCTCGTCGGTGATATTGCGCTTTCCCAACTCTGCCCCCGAAATCGCCTCCGAAGAGAAAGCTCAGGTATCGAAGGAAATCAAGCTTCAGCAGGAGGTTGCGGGCGAAGCGATCACTTCCGTCAACAGCGGCGGCTGTGCCCGCGCAAAGATCTTGGCGCCTGATCATTGGGCGATCGTCGATCTGCTGCACCGCTCGTTTCCGCTTCGAGCGGTTTCATAGGCCGGTTGGGCCACGGCACCTTCCTAGAAATGGCCTCTGACTGAGTTCTTGGCGTCTGCACGGCGGCCTTTGGGATATCCCATTTGCGCCATTCAGAAACCTCTAGTATCGGGTGACCCTAAGTAGGTGTCGACATAATAGAATCGGCGCACATCAAGTAGGAGGAATGAGATGGCATTTAAAACGGGCTCGTTCTCGCCAGCGTTGGCCGATAACCCTGCAAGCCACTTCAAGACGCTCACCAAGCGTTTCTTCCCAGACGTAATGCCGCACCAGAAGGAAATCCTTGAGTCCTATGCCTCCAAGCATATCGGAACGGATGATCTCGCCCTTCAATTGCCAACCGGCAGCGGAAAGACCCTGGTTGGGCTGCTGATCGCCGACTGGCGTCGCGCCAAATTTGGCAATCGCGCTGTCTATTTGTGTCCGACGAAGCAACTGGTTGCGCAAACCGTTGCGCAGGCTCGGACGAAGTATGGCATTGATGCGGTGGCGCTGGCCGGTCCTAAAGACAGTTTCCCGCCTGCCGACACAACCGCTTACAAGACGGGCGCTTCGGTTGCCGTGTCCACGTATTCAGGTCTGTTCAACACCCATCCATTCTTCGAAGACCCCGATCTGATCGTCATCGACGACGCCCACGCTGCCGAAAACTATATCGCCGGAATGTGGTCGATGGTCATTGATGCCAACACGCCACTGCATGCGGCACTGGCCGAATTCTTAAAGGACTACATCGACCCGCAGGACCATTCTCGGCTGACCGGGGATTGGGGTGGTTCAGCAGATGCGACATGGGTGGAAAAGTTGCCATCTCCGCAAGTGGATGAACTCTCTAATGGGTTGATAACCATTATAGATGCATTCGCGCAGCACCCATCCCCGCTCTATTTCAAGTGGTCCCTTCTGCGTGGCCATCTCGATGCATGCCAGATCTACCTTGGCGCTAGGGATATCCTCATCCGGCCTTTGATCCCTCCAACCTCGACCCATTCCGCCTTTGCCCGAGCCAAGCAACGCATCTTTATGTCGGCGACGCTCGGCGCTGGTGGCGACCTCGAGCGTCTCACAGGTCGTCGTAAGATTGATCGCCTTCCTGCACCCGACGGCTTCCAAAGCGCCGGGGTTGGACGGCGCTTCTTCGTGTTCCCGACGCTTTCACTGACCGGCGAGGAGACCGAGGACCTCAGATCGAGCATGCAGAAGCGGGCTGGACGTGCAGTGATCCTAACTCCGTCAACTCCCCAGGCCAACGCTCACATCGGAAGGATCGAGTCCGATTTACCCGGCTATGAGGTCTTCACGGCTGACGACATCGAGGCAGACAAGACGCCGTTCATTAGCAAGGAAAAGGCGGTTGCCGTCCTTGCCAACCGATATGACGGGATCGATTTTCCGGGCGACGAATGTCGCTTGTTGTCTGTCGATGGTCTTCCGCGGGCGATGAACTCCCAAGAGCGCTTCATCATGTCGAAGATGGGCGCCGGAGCCTTGTACAATGATCGGATTCAAACTCGCGTCCTTCAGGCCATCGGTCGGTGTACCAGGGCTCTTCAGGATAGATCGGCCGTCTTCGTAACGGGCACGGAACTCGTGGACTTCTTTGCCGACGACCGAAAGTGGAAGTACTTCACGCCGGAGTTGCAAGCGGAACTCACTTTCGGTGTCGATCAGTCGACCTTGGTTTCCGCCAGCGACATCCTCGACAATTTCGAGATGTTTCTACTCAATGATGCCGGCTGGGCAAGCGCGGACACCACCATACGCACCGCAACTGCATCTTTGGCCCAGCAGCCCTACCCGGCCATGGACGAGCTCTCGGCAGCTGTCGCCTATGAGGTCAACTATCAAGAGGCGATGTGGAACAAGGACTGGGCCGGCGCGCTCGGTGCTGCGCGTAGTGTTCTGGCAACGCTCAATCACGGCGACCTACGTGGGTACCGCGCCCTATGGCACTACCTGGCGGGTTCTGCAGCTAAGAGGCTGTCCCTAGCGACGGACGATGCCCAGGCAAATGCCGCGAGAGAGCAGTTCGCTAAGGCAAAGTCCGCCGCACCAGCGGTGTCTTGGCTCAACATGCTGTCGAGGATCCTTTCGGATATTCCGGTACCGGAGGCAACGGTTGAGGACGTCGAAGCTGCGAAGCAGGTCGAGAACCTCGAGCGCCAGTTCCTGGCGCTGGGCGTTACCACACACCAGAAATTCGAGAAGCGCGCTGCGTCGATCTTGAGTGGGTTAGCTACTGCGGATGGCTTTGAACAGGCTCAGGTCGAGCTGGGAACATTGCTTGGATTTACGTGCGGAAACGATGAGAGCGACGCGGCTCCCGACCCGTGGTGGCTAGGGGCTGAGCTTGGAATCGTCTTTGAGGATCACGCAGATGGGCATTCATCAACCATCTTCGGAGCCGTGAAGGCGCGACAGGCCTCCTCGCACCCCAAGTGGATAAAAAAGAACGTACCTGCGGCCGCGAAAATGGATGTCAGACCAATTTTGGTCACCCCATCCGTTAAGGCCAAGACCGGTGCAGATCCTCAACTCGACGACGTCAAATACTGGGAACTTAGCGCTTTTAGAACTTGGGCCAGCGCCGCGATAGCTGTGCTTCGAAATCTGAAAGGGACATTCCCGGGCGAAGGCGACTTAGTTTGGCGGGCTGAGGCAGCACAACGGCTGGAGGGTGAGGGCCTTACTCTCTTCGCCATACTCAAGAGATTGCCGATAGCATCCGACGCCATGGAAATCGTGCCGTAAAGTTGAAGGCATTGATGCTCGATACTTCGATAGACCACTCGTTTGCGCACACACCCGCCGAGATCGATGCAGAAATCGATTCGTTGTGTTCCGCGCTTAGGTTTGGCGCTGACGCAGTCCCCAGGAGCGCTTCGTGAACATCAACCACACACTTACATGCACCACCTGCGGCGAGGACACGGATGTCCGTTTCGGCTTGTCAAACCGAAAGGTTCAACCACTGCGCTTTCCCTGCCCGCATTGTGGCTCGCGGATCGACGTAACCTTAGAACTGGGGAACGGTTTCACCTTCGAAGGAGCAAAGTTGATTGACGACCGGCAGCCCAAAGCTGCCTTCGACAACACAAACCCCTTCGTCGATTTGCACCTGGACTTTCCCGTCTGGCCAGACAAGTACGTACCTGGGAATACGCCGTTCATTGTGGCATTCCGAAAGGTCAAAAAGGGCACGCCCGAAGAGAAGATAGCTCTTCTGCAGCGACACGGCCAACGCGTGTCGCAACTTGATGCACTGGCGGAATCCAGCAGCGCGATCCACCAAATCATCAGGTTATACCATGGTCGTAACAAGCAGCTCTTCATCACGCGAGCAGCGGGCTTCCTTGGAGAGAAACCCCAAACCTCGCTGCTGGGTCAGGACCTGAACGCCCTACTATACCGCTTTGTCTCTACCGTGTTCGAGCCGTTTGTGGACATGAACCTGGTTCGCCAAAATGTGGATGACTTCTTCCGTGTGCTCGTGGGACTTGCGGATAAAGACAGAGCCGCGATCAATGCAATGATGCAGCGGTTCGAGGACAGTGGGTTCTTGACGCACCTACAGAAAGATTGTCTTGAACTTTATCCCGAGATTTTCAGCGCGGAACTCGCTCTGCGAGCCGCTTTCTTCCTCGACGTCACCGACGACCAAGGTCGCGGCGTGCCGGCCAGAATCTCGACGGCGGACTTCAAATCCTACAAGGACTTGTACAAGGACATCGCTGAGGTGTTTGGCAGACAGCTGGTTCTGGTCGCCGCCATCAACAACCTGGAGAAACGCGGCGATGCTGACGCTTTCTTCAAGCCTAAGGATGGGAATGCCCTCAGTTCGCTAGACAAGTTCGCGGAGAAAACGCTGTCCGACAGATTTAAGTACCTGGACGACTGCTGGTACCCCATCGACACCGACATAGTCGACACGGGCGTCCGCAACGCCATCGCGCACTATCTCACCGAATACGATGATTTGACCCAAGAGATCACCTACTTCCCGGAGAAGGAGGGCATTCGTCAAGAGCGTGGCGAAACCATGCATCTGCTCGATTTCATGCGAATGATCCTGCTGCTTTTTCGTCAAATGCACTCGCTCCACCACCTTATCAAGGCGCTGCTCTACTACGATCTCCTGATCCGCAAGAAGGCATAAATTTCGGCTAGCTAACATGAGCATCGGTCAAACAAGGTGTGGGCGCCACATGGCCTTGTCGAGGAACTCGTCCTCGTCACCGATGAGAACTCTATCAATCTCGTCCAGTTGCCGGTTCCACCACTCGATGGCGTCGTCCAAAACCGTTCGACCATCCTCGCCTTGGTATGGCCCATCTTCTATCGGTCGGTAGATGTTCTCCTCGATCAAGAAGTGCCGGATGCTGTCGTATCCATCCTGGGCCTGCAGATGAGCAACGATTGGCACCGGACCTTCCGACATCGAGAACGCATACTCCTTCAGAATGCTGTTCCGCTCGCGCTCGATGAAGTCGCGGAAGATGGCGTCTGCCGGATGTCCACTCTTCCATCGCGCATGCATCGCCCGGGCAAGCCTCCTTACCTGAGGGCTTCCCTCACCATCGACGTTGTTCAGCACGTGCCCAATGGTCCGCAGAAGCACCACCGCGAGAATCCAGTTAAGTCGCCACTCGATATGTCCGGTCTCGTCCTCCAGGATATTTCGAACGTAGAGTACATCCTGAAGCACCAGTCTCGCCGATGGCACGACCGTCAAGTTGCACTGCGCGGCATTTACTCGCCCTCCCGACATCGCACAGCTTGCACGACGACATCTTTTGCTATCCATAAAGGACAGTGGTTCAATTCTAGTGACGCGAGCAACCGTCCGTGATTCAGCCGACAACGGCCCAGCAGGAGGCGATCGACTGGAGGGGTGGCAATCTGCTGATTGTTGCCTGCGCCGGCAGCGGCAAGACCGAAACCGTTTCGAGGCGCATCGCGCGTCTCGTAAAGGAAGGCGCGACGAAGGAGTCGATCGTTGCTTTCACTTTCACCGAACATGCCGCCTCTGAGCTGAAGGCAAGAATCCGCGGTCATCTGGAGCTCGAAATCCCCGATGACCCATCGCTGGGGGATATGTACGTCGGGACCATACATTCTTTCAGCCTCAGGCTGCTCAAAGAGGTGTACCCCGAGTACCGTAACTGGGAAATCATGGACGACGTGCGCCAGGCCGCGCTGATCGCAACCAATTTCACTAGGTGGGAGGATTCAGATCGGGGCCTTGGCCTTGACCGCATGAGGACTGCCACGAGAACAAAGACATACTGGGAGACGGTAAGGCGCTTCACGACGACGCTCAACGTCATGCACCAGCAGGGAATCGAGCCCGATCAGTTGGGCGATCCACTCCTGGCGGCCATCGTGCGGCGGTACCAGACGCTCGCCTACGAGCGCCCGAACTACTTCGCGGACTTCAATCGCATTATCGAAACCCTGATCACGCGGCTCCGCAGCGACCCCACAAAGCTCGCCGACGTGCAGCGCAAGTTCATGCACATCGTCGTCGACGAGTATCAGGACGTCGACGACCGCCAGGAAGAACTTATCCAACTTCTGTCGGGGATGGGGACCAGCGCGACGGTTACCGCTGTTGGAGACGACGACCAGGCGCTGTACGGATTTCGCGGTGCTAGCGTCCGCAACATCCTGACTTTTGAGCAGCGCTACCCGAGCGTCCGCCGGGTCAACATGGTCGAAAATTTCAGGTCGACCCACGCGATCGTCGAAGTTGCCGACCAGGCGATCTCCAAAGTCCACTTCCGCCTATTTAAGGAGATGACCGCACGCCGTCGTGAGCCGGTCACCGGCAGGGTGGTGGAACGGATGGCAGAGCCCGGAGACATTCAACTTACCACGTGCGATAGCGAAGAGGCTGAAGCCAAATGGGTCGCTGCAAGGATCAAGGCGCTGCGCGGCGTCATGGTGGAAACCAAGGATGGCACATCCCGCGCCATCGATTATGCCGACATGGCTATCCTGCTGCGCAGCGTGAAGACGGCAGGAAACGTGTTCGCGCAGGAATTACGTGCTCAAGGCATTCCGGCAGTCGTTTCGGGCACGCGCGGCCTGTTCAACAACGACGAGATAAGGCTGGTGCAAGCCGCATTCTGCCTGCTCGCCCGGGCTGATTTCGGCATTCCCGACGACGATGGTCGCACCCAGTTCCTCACCACAGTGGACACGCGCGAGTTCGTGCGCGAAGCCATTGAGAGGCTTCAAGGCCATCAAATGCCCTCGGCGTCGCCTGGAGCATTCCTCAACTGGATTGCGGCCAAGCTCGAGGAATTGGACAAGCGGCGGCTCAGCAAGGAGCTGCGTGGCCCCAGACTGTCCAGAAGGATTTACCCTCAGGACATCTTCCAGGAAATGTTGAGGGCCTTGGGCAGCCAGACCGCTCAATGGTCGAACGACGTCATGTTCAACCTAGGGGCCTTCAGCAAGTTGCTGACCCAGTTTGAGGCCGTGCACCAGTGGGTTACGCCTGCTCAGTTGAAGGCGCTCTGCCTCTTCTTGGGAAACTGGGCGGCGAGCAATGCCGATGAGGGCGGGCTGGATGAAGTCGTCCAATTGAACAGCGTGCAGATCATGACGGTGCACGCCGCAAAAGGCCTCGAATGGCCAGTGGTTTTTCTACCTCGGGTGTCCAGCTCGAATTTTCCGAGCAATA
>NZ_JAFKHD010000427.1 GCF_017307565.1 Devosia sp. | reverse complement strand
CGCAGGTGGCGTCAGAGACGCATATCAACCGGGTTTGCCTGCTCCAGCTCATCGAGCGCGTAACCACAGACATCAGCGATTGCCGTCAGCCGGTCCTCGGCTGGCAGCTCGGTCTTCTCTGCAAGACTTTTCATGGTCGAGAGCGTCACTTCCGCCGCCGCCATGGCATCGACCATCGTCCTGATGCGAAGGGCTTGTGCCCGCTCACGCTGTTCCGCGACATCGGCGCGGTGGGCCAGCGTCCCGTTGGCCTTCTCAACCTTCTGGAGCTTGGCCAGCAGGTCGCGCTTGGTTAGGGTGCGGTCGCCTTCCGATACCTTCATCGTCACGACACCTTGGCGATGACGGGCACCTTGGCCTTTGCCGCGAGTGCCAGCGCATCCGCCGCCGTCATCTTGTCGTGATGCTCGTCGGCGCCGACGACGCGAACCACCTTATGGACCGCAATCACCTCGTGTGCGTGGAAAGCGAGGTGGCGGGGCGGATTGAGCATCTTGGCCAAAACGCCTTTGCCGAAGTTGATGATGCTGAGATCGCCTTTGCGGCAATCCATCACCAGCTCTTTGACAACCACCTGCCAATCACCCGGCTTTACGAACGCGGCGTCCCGATAGATCGCAACAAAGTCACCGGGCATGGGTCGCTCGGTACTGGAGAACTCCAGCCTGCTACCATCCATGATTTTAGGCTCTAGGCAGTTGCCCACCGCCTGCATGACATAGCGTTCGGGAAGGTGGCGAGGATCGAGGCCATGGAAAAGCCCCTTGCTCTGGTCCGCCTTGCGCGCTGCCCGGCGCTGCTCCAGCTTCGCCGCCGCTCGTTTGCCAGCTTCGCCATGGAACCGGACATCAGGCTCGAAATCCGCATCGCCATCGTGCGGCTGGTCGAGAATGTCTTCCTCGCGGTCGGTGATCCAGCCTTGTTCGGGATCTGGCTTCGCCTTGATGTCTTCCGGCCAGCCCAGGTCAGGCTCGGCCTCCATGTGCTCGTCGTCATGAGGTACATCATCAATGCCGTGATCGGGGTCGCTCTCTTCAGATGGGTCGTCGTCCTCGGCATCCTCAAACGGCTGCGAAGTTGCTCGCCACCCCTCTGGATAAGATTGGTCAGCCTCGTCGCCGTTCTCTTCATTATCGGGGTCGCCGTCCATCAGGTCGAGGATGGCGATAAGCTCCATCTGGCGGTCCAGCATTTCCTCGAGCTGCTGGGAAATGGACTTCTTCCACGCAAGAGGATCGTCCTCTTGGGGGATGCCAAGATGGGATGCGAGCGCGCGGCTCGCCTCAATCGAAATGTGGTTCATTTTCCACTCTCTGGATACCGGCTTCTGAAGGCCGGGAACGCTTCGCTTCTGAAGGCTAAGCGTTCATTTGCCAGTGGTCGGCGCTGGCACCGGGAGTTTCAGAACACGTCCAGAGAACATGCGCCACGGCCTTTACCCCGAAGGGCTATTGCATAACCGTGGCACTCCCGGCATAAAGCGAGCCGGTCGCGCTCCACGGCAAAGCGGGCGCGGTCGTTTCGGTGATGTGTTGATCCCGGCAAGGATCGCCCTACCACCGCTCTGGATGCAAAAGGCCCGGCAAGGCCAATCGCGGGAGTTCTGAAGCTCCGCCTGCATCCTACCCTGATTTTCGTAATTCTCCAAGCACCACCCCTCACCGGGGCGGACGCTTGCGTTTTGCCCCCCGCTTGTGAAAGGTGTCGCAAACAAGGGGGAGTTGATGACTAGTTTCTTTTACGGCCTCGGCATCGTGATTATCCTGATCGGCGCCGCTTGGTGCGTCCTGATCTTCGGGCAACCATATAGCGGCACCAGCATGGCAATGGCCGGCCGGCTGATGGCCATAGCTCCCGGAATAAGCATTATGGGCGGTGGCCTTTTGTTCTTGGCTATCGGCGGCATCTTGGGGCGGCTGGACAAGATTGCCCATTCCGCAGCGGACACCGCCGACGCCATTGAAGACCTGCTGGTCCACGTAAAGAAGGGCGCTTAGCCCCCGAAGATGGCCGATAGCGCCCCTTTGGTAATCGGGGGTGCATCGGCCCCACCACTTCCATTCTGCGCGGCCTTGAAGCGTTTTGCGGCGTCGTCCAGCCACGCACGATCCAAGGCCAGGATCATATCTATATGCCTTGGCTCCATCGGCCATCTGTAGAGACGGGCGAAGGCTTCAATCTCGGCGTAGCTGAGGGGATTGGGACTGTAGCCGCTATTGGTGCGAGTCCGACACAAGGCGTTAAACCAGCCCCATGCAAGTTGCCCACCCTCCGGTATCTTGTGCGCCTTTCCTGCGAGAGCATTGATCAGCGCCAGCCGCAGAAGCTCATCATGCCGGCGCAGCTTCATGGCTATCCTCCGCCCGGTAGTCCACAACGCCAACGCCAATGTGCTCGCCTATCTTGTCCGGCCATCGGTGGATGATGAAGGTACAGGCAGAGCCTCGCTGGAGAGTGGTGCGCTGGATGAACCCACCAATGAGGCAACCAGTCCCCTTTGTCTCCGGCCCCAACTGGTATCGGGTCCGGCGCATCGCCTCCATCAAAAGGACCACTTGCGCGTCGTCTCCGAGGTTTATCGTGGTCTCGGTCTGGCCTTCATCAATAATGCCCGCTGCCTGAAGTTCAGCGTGATCGGGCCAAGGGGCAGCGTAGTAGTGATTGTTCCAGTTCATCTCATATGAGCCAGGAACAGAGTTCCATGGGTCTTCACCCTGCGCATACATATTGCCCATGCGAAATTTCTTTTCGCGCTCTGACCAGCCGCCGATCAACACCGCGAGGTTGCACGCATCACCAGCGCGCCATCCCTCGTAGATTGCGTTTTCCAAGTCTTCTTTGAGATGATCGGAAATGTCGTCAAAATCAGTTCGCACAGTCATCATCATTCGGAGGATAAGCCCCGTGCGCCCCGATCCACGCGAGGCCATAATCGTCTCTTGCGGTAGCATGATGTCTGTCTTCTGGTTGAACAGTCGGCACACCCCATCCTCGTCATAGGTAGTGCCATCGGTATACATTTGAATGCCGTCTTTAAAAATGATGCCGACCATGCCGCTCATTTGCCTGCACCCTCCGAAGCATTGCCGCCGCCGGGCAGCAGTGCGGGGCCGCCCAGCGCCCTGTTTATGAACTCACCACCATCGTTGATCCATTCCAGCAGCCCCCGGTTCTTCTTTGTCGCGCGTGCGTTAACGACATATTCGCCGTCCGAAAGCATGGCGGGGATGCTATCGCTGGTCTCCGTTCCCGGCCCGCGCACCTGCCCGCCTGCTGCCAGCCTGATCCCCCCGCCACCGAATATGTTGCCGAGGCCACCGAAGGCTTGATTGAGGAAGAAGTTGGCCGCCATGCCGAGAACGTTGGACAGGATCGAACCAAATTCCTCGGCAGTGATCTTGCCGTCATCAAGCGCACCGATGATGCCCTGCACCGCCGTCATGCCCGCCTGCCCCAGCATGTCGAAGGTGGCTTGCAACTGCTCGACGCGCATCTGCTCGGCATAGGTGGCTTCGACCAGTTCGCCAATTTTTGCTTTCTGCTCGTCAGTTGCGGCCGCGCCAGCCTGGCGCAGCGCGTTGAGCTTGGCCTGTTCCACCGCCGATAGGCCGATCAGGGATTTCTCGAACTCAAGGCCGGCGATCAGGTTCTTAACCGCCTGCTCCTGCTTCTCTGTCTCGCTGATGGCGCTTGACCGTGATCCCCCGCCGGGCTTGGTCGGCTTATCAGGGGGCGCGGGCGCGGTAGGCGTCTGGACATTGAACGTGCCGTCAGGGTTAAGCCCGAAGGCGGCATAGACATCGGCGGGCTTGCGGATGCCTGATAGCTGTGTATCGAGGCGAAGCTGGTTTCGCTGATCCGGCGTAAGCTGGTCCCAGAACGGTTGCCCCTGCCCCGCGATGATCCGATCCGGCGCGGACAAAAATTCGTTGAAGCCATTCCAGAAGTTGGCCATGGCGGCGGCAGCTTCCACAATCGCCCCCTTGAGGGCAGTCCCCACCGTCTCGGAAACTGTCTGAAATTTGCGGTCCAGTTCAGCGGCCTTTTCGATCATGTCGCTATCCATCACGAGGCCAAGGTTTCGCGCCTCTTGGATGGTGTCGCGGATGCCCTGTTCGCCCTGCTCAATAAGCTGGACAAACTTCTCGCCGCCGGTGCCACCAAAGATTTCATCAGCGACACGGATTTGCGCTGCCTTGTCGAGCTGCCCCAACTTGCCGATGATTTCGGTGAATAGCGCAGAAGGGTCTTTGAGCTTTTGCTTCAGCTCGTCGGCGGTATAGCCAAGCCGCTCAAACGCTTCTGCCGCCGCCCCGCCGCCGGTGAAAATCCACTCGTCCGCCCGCAGATTCAGCTCCTTCATGCCGTCCGTGAGGGCGCCAACGTCGATGCGGTTCTGCCGCGCGACATAGCCAAGTTCTTGGAACGCCTCCACGCCGACGCCTGCGCGCCGCGCTTCATCCCCCACACTTGCCACGGCGCTGGCCACCTGACCTATCCGGCTCACAATCCCAGCAATGCCACCAGCAGCAATACCAGCGACGAAGCCGCCAATCATTGCCTTGCCCATGCCGCCGATCTTCTGGCTCGTCGTCTGCATGGCCAGCGCCATGCGGGACGTGGCTCGGTTCATATCCGCTTCCATCTGGTCGGTCGCGTTCTTTGAGCCGGCCTTCATGCGTTTGTAGCCAGTGTCCGTGGCGTCGCTGGCTCGCTTCATCTGCTTTTCGAGCTCGGTCACCCTGGCCTCGACCAGAATGGCCAACCGTTCCTCGTCGCTTTTCTTCGCCATTGCTGGCCTCCTATGCCGTGTACATGTCGTCTGTGAACCAGTCCGAATCCGTGATGGACCCGCCTTCGCCGCGCGAGCAGCGCGCCACCGCCATGGCGGCCGCCACCGCCCCGTCGATGCTGAGCCATTTCGTGTTCTTGGGCTTGGTGAAGCGCGTCACTTGGTCGAGGTCATTGCGCCGGACCCGGACATTGGCGAAGCAATGCCGCAGGACCGGGTGCGCGCCGTGGTGGAACTCGTTGCCAAGAATGGCGCGCTCCATCTCGTGATATGCTGGCATCAGCAGCTTGGTGCTTTGGCCGAAGTCCACCACCGGCAAACCCTTATCAAGCAAGGGCTGTCTCACCGGCTCCGCCATGCGCGGGTCCATGGCGATTTCCTTGACGTTGAACCGGGCGCAGATTTCTTCGATCCGCTCAGCTATCGTGGCGTAGCTGATGACGTTGCCGTCCGTGGCCTCGATCTCGCCTTCTGCCTCCCACTCGACATAGGAGACACCGGCTTCGTCTTCGCGCTCCTGAAGGTTATCGCGAGGGCAGAAGAACCACGGCTTAACCACATAGCCCTCGGCTGTCCGCCAGCAGGCCACCACCACCGAAAGGTCGATGACGCTGGACAGGTCCACCCCTAGCCAGCACGGCACTTCCTCCAGCGCCTCAAGGTCCGGCTCCATCTTGCCGGCGTCGTAAACTCCCATGTCCACGAACGGGTCCATGGCCTGGTCGAGCCAGGCATTGAGCTTGAGCTGGAGAAGGCTGTTCCGCTCACCAATGCTGCGCTCCGCGCGGCGGGCGTGTTTGCGGAATCCGTCGAGGGAAGGATAGCCATGGCGCAGACCGGGATTGACCTTGTGCCAAAGGGTTTCATCTCGCCAATCGCAGTTGCGATCCGCCTCGAAAAGAATGGGCAGCATCGAGGGATCGTCCACCTCACCCCGCGCCACCTTTCGGGCGCTGTCCACCACGTCCCAGGCCAAGGTGTCCTGCCCCCTGCCCGCCGTCGAGGCCACCACCAGCAGCGAGTTATCCACCTTGTCCAAGCCGGTGGTCAGCGCCTCCCACAAGAGGCGGTTTGGCCAGAGGTGGATTTCGTCGGCCAGGACGAAATACGGGGTGGCGCCGTGTTGCGGCCCGGCATCGCCGGACACCACCTCCAGCTCCACGCTATCCTTCTTGTAGAAAATGCGCTTGGGGGCATTGAATGCGTCATGGATAGCGCAGGCCGCATCGACCCTTTTGTCTTCCTTTACGATGCCTCGCGCCTCGCGGAAGGCAATGCCTGCCTGTTTCCGGTCCAACGCGGCGAAGATGGCATTGCCCATGGGCACGCGCTCCGGCCCGATGGTGTGGAGCAGCGCCAGTGCCGCCGAAAGGCTGGTCTTGCGGTTGCCGCGCGGGAGCAGCAGAACCACCGTCGAAACGATGCGCCTGCCGTCCTCGTGGCGCGGGCCGTATATCTTGCGAACAACCCGCTCCTGCCACGGATCGAGCTGGAACGCCTTCTTGGGCAATACCGACTTGGGATGCTTGAGAAGGCGCAGGAACTTCACCGCCCGCTCGCCATAGCCGAACGGATCGGGGATCTCGCTGTCGTCGTAAATCCAGCTAGGATACGTTGAGGGGATTGTCGTCTTCTTCGCCATCGTCGCTTTCTCGGATTGACGGCCGGGAACGGGAAACAGGCGTCAGGCCAAGCTCTGCCGCGAGTTGGCGCGCCTGTGTCATCGCCTCGGCACGGATGCCCACCGCAGGGTTGCGCTTGAGCCCGGTGCTGATGAGTTCGCCGTCGCGCTCCTTGAACGCCTCGAAGACATGGCCATGGTCTTTGATGTGCCGCTCCATCTCCCGCACCGTCCCTTGGGCAATGCAGTAGTTTTCCAGCGAACCAAGATCGGCGGTGGTCAGGATTTTGCGGGGCACCAGCACCGGCATCACCCGCGCCCATTCTTCGGCGGCTTCTTCCGAAAACCACTCGGGCGCCGGGAGAATGTCCACCGCCTCCACGTCCTGGCGCATGGTCGGCTTCGCGCCCTTCATGTCCGAACTTCCTCGCAGCGCAGCTCCATGCCCTGCTGCCGGCCAAGCTCTTTGATTTCGCGGATGTTGAAGTTGCGCCCGTCGAACCGGACGCGGTGGTCAGCGGTCACGCCGGACTTCCACCATGTCCGAAAGATCATGACGGTGGACGCGCCCTCGCCATAGCCGCGCAGATATTCGGCGGCGGTGGACTGCACGATGGCAGCGCGAAGCGTGGCGAACTTGCTCCACGCCTCGATGGGCGTCCCGGCAGGTGTGGTGCCTGTCGTGCTGAACGTCTGAATTTCAATGGTGCGGTCGAGGCTGCCGGCCCTCATGGCGACACCTCCACCACCATCGCCTCAACCGTCACCACGGCATGGCTGGTTTCGCCATCGGGGTCGCGCAGGTAGCGCATGGAGGTGACGCGGCAATCCCCTATGTGGAACACAGTGTGGGTGCCCATACCGTGATTGTTGATCGCCGCGCGCACCGCCCCGGCAATGGCCTTCACGCCTTCAAGGCTCGGCTCCTTTTTCCAGATATGCAGGTCGAGGAAGACGGTTTGATCGGACCTGTCGATCCGGTCGCCTTCGATTGCCTGCCCCTCCCCGATAATGATGGACGGGTCCGGTGCCGGGCGGGAATGGCGGTCGAGGATATGGTTCGCAGGCACAAGATTGGTAACTGATGCGCTACCAATGAGACGTGTTCGGACGGCTGTTTGGACTGCAAGATCGGCACTCATAGCGCCGCCCCCGTCATCGCTGAGATGGTAGAGACAAGCCCGGTGAAGGTGAGCCAGGCCATGAAAGCGACAATGCCCAGCGCTGCGCCCGCGCCAAGCAACATTATGCACAGGGCCATTAGTGCCACTTTCCGCTTGCGCTTCATGAAGGCAGAGTAGGATGCGGGTCTCATTGGCTCCCCCAATTGTCGCGCACGGCCTTGGCGGCGGCGCGCTTAAGTCGGTTGCGGACCTTCTTGCGGGAGGACCGAACCACCGGACGGAAAAACGGATTGGCGGGCATTTCCTTGGTGCCCAATTCTTGCGCCAGCGCGTAGTCGTATTCGGCGTCTGCGCCGTCTCGCACCGGGCGCGTGGTGCGCTCGCCACCGGCCACGATACGCCGGGATAGGTCGTGCGGCCCGGCCTCTTTCTGGATGCTGGCCTGCAAATCGCCCTCGTCGCGCGGGGCGAGGCCCTTCATCATGCCCACCATCTCGTCGGCGGACTTATCGAGCGCGGGCTGCATTGCCGCCCTGATAGCGTCGGGGATGGCCATGAGGCGGCGACGGATGCGGGCCATGTCGTCATCGCCAGCCATCAGAACGTCCAGTCCCGATATTCCTGCACGATGGCATCGACATCGTAGGGGACGCGCGCCACCGAAACACCGACCAGCGCCGCCTCCCGCTGTCCGAACCACCACGCCGCAAGCTGGTAGATTGCTTCCTCCAGCGCCGGGGGCGTGCCGTCCTCGAAGCCGGGGCGCTCGGTGGCATCCTCCAGCTTGTAGCCCAGCAGCCGCTCGACATGGTTTTTAGCCGACGCCAGCAAACGAGTGAGCAGCGCGTCGTCGGCGCTGCCCATGTCGGAAGTCCAGTTCAAGTGCTGCTTTAGGTTCTCGACCGAAAGGGCCATGAAGTCCGATCCTTCGCTAAATCAAAAAGTCCCAATTCGGAAACCACTCGTTTTATGGGGGGGGCGGCGGTCGGCGGCGTGAGCCGAAAGTTCTCGACCACCCCCGGCCCTGGTCACAGGGGGCGGGCGACATCGGTCCTGATCTGGACGCCACCACCACAACCGATGCGATTGAACTCTGTCGTGCCAACGGTGACGAGCAGGCCGTACATGGCGGCCTTCCCTATCGCCCCATTCAACTCAGCCGTCAGGCGCTTGATGTCGTCAGCCAGCTCGTGGTCGGGTGGAGCCTTGGGCAATCCCAGATCAGCGATGTCGATCATTCCGCGTCCACCTCCACGAGGTTGCTGTTCACCGCGAGTTGGGCGTTGAGCTGGAGTACCGAGTTGGCTTCATCGAACTGCTGAACTGCACCCATCACGAGTGCCGCAAAGTAGCGTTCCGACCCCTTGGGCGTGGCAGTGGCCGTGTGGGTGCCACTGCCTGCTGCCGTGGTGTCGATGGCTGCACCGCCTGGGGTAGCAGACACGGTGAAGGTGTTGGCGGTGGCCACTGTCTTGACGAAATACTGGACGCCGACACTTAGGCCGGTGGGCAGCGCGCCGGTGGTGGTGAAGACAATAGGCGTGTCCACGTCGAGGTCGTGGCCTGTCCATGTGATGACGCCGGGCGTGGCGGTGGAGATTGTGACGGTGGCCGTCTTGGGCAGCGGCTTGTCGTTCATTTCGATTTTGAAGGCGTAGTTATAGTCCGTCTTCTCTGCTGCCCTGATGGCCCTCTGACCTTCGTCGGCAGGGTCAAAGCCGCACACCAGCGAAACGTCAGCAGCGTTGCGCACACCCTTCATTTTCATGGTGCGCGCGACGTTGATATAGTTCTGCGAGATCAGTTCGGCGGTATCGCCAATGCTGCCGATGTTCGTCGTGCCACCAATCTCCGTCCAAGACTGAGTGGCGAAATCGGAGACATTCAGGTCGATGCCTTCCACCATGATCGGGCCGCCGATGAAATACTTAGTTCCTGCCGTGGAGAACATTCTGCCCATGGCTATTCACTCCTTTGGCGGCGCTCTTGCCGCTGCTTGTGGGAATTGTGGCAATGGGCACAGAGGGCCTGCCAGTTGTTGTCTCGATCCCAGAACAGGGCGGTGTCGCCTTTGTGCGGGACTATGTGGTCCACCAGTTCAGAGGGTGCGCCGCATTTGGCGCAGTATGGGTGCTGACGAAGGAACCGGGCGCTGGCCTGCTGCCATGGCCGGTCATATCCGCGCTGGTGAGAGTTGGCGCGCCGGGCATCGGCTCGACGGCCACGATTACGCTTGAGCGCCCGTGAGCATTCGCATTGCGCGGGAGGCTGAAACAGATTCCCGCAATGATTGCAGATGCGAGGGGCGCGGATGGGCATGTCACCACCACCCAATGACTGTTGCGGTGGTGCCCGTCGCCTTGACGCGGATGGGGCTGAACTCAAGCACCTGTCCGGCCACAACCGGGTAGGTCAGGTCCACGCCGTCCTCGTCGGTCAGCACCACATTGCCGTCCACTGCGCAGTAGAGAGCGCGAGGCCGGATCGGGAGATCGGCACCATCATCTGGCGTAACCGCGAAATGATGCTTACCGACCGTAAGCGGGGTGCTGGCGAAGGAAGCAAACGGGTCCATCAGGCCACCGGAGCGTCTGCCGGATTGCCCAGCACCGCCACCGCGCCAAGTGCGATGCTGGTGCCCCCGGCCTTGGTGAGCTGGAGCCGGACAAAGCGCTTGTGGCCGCGATAGCCCAGCTTATAGGTGCTGGAGGCGGCCAGGGTCGCTGGCGCGTTGTTGTCCACGAAATCGGCACCCACTGCCGCAAAGCCGCTGCCGGCCTCGTCGCTGTCTTCAAGAGCAAGACCGAAATCGCCGTCACCTGCCACGGCGCCGGTGGTGACCGCGATAGCCAGGCTGTTGAAGCCCTTGGTGTCGATGGTCAGCCCATCGGCGGCAGCAGTCTTGACGGCGGGCACGATAGCCGGGGCCGTTCCGATGTTGGAATAGAGATCGCGCTTCATGGCGATATGTCCTTTCTGGCTTACGAGGTGGCCATTTTGAGCTTGCGGAAGCGCGCGGCCTGCAACACGCGCCCGCCGGTGCGGCGGGTGGCATGGATGCGGGTCACGCCCTTGCGGGCCTGGGTGTAGGGATCGGAGAGGATGGACATGGCCAGCCGGTCCACGATGCGATAGGCGGACCAGTCACCGAAGATGATCGGGAAAGCGCCGTTCGCAATGTCGGCCATTTCCACCATCTCGATCACAGGCTTGCCCAGGATCGTTTCGGGCTGTCCGGCCTGAAAGCTCGGCTGCCACAGGTAATTGCCCTGCCCGTCCTTGAGCTTGCGCGCCGCTGCCAGGGTGGTGCCGTTCATGGCCCATGCAGCGCCGGGAGCGTTGCGGTAGGCGGCGGGCAGCGCATACATTAGGTCAATCAGCTTGTCGGTGCTGAGATTGGCGGCATGGCCGTTGACCACCTCCAGAATGTCGGAGTTGGCCATAATGCCTTCGGGCTTCTTGATCCCGTCGCCGTTGACAAAGGCGGTGGCTTCCTTCTTCCCGAAGTCTTCCCCCAGCGCCAAGCGAACCTCGGCCTCGGCCTGCCCGGCGCTATCCGCCAGCAGCTCGTTGGAGATGTCCACGAAGGTGGTCAGCTTGTGGACTGGCACCTCCAGCATCCCGAAGGTGACATCGGATCCTTCGCTTTCCTCCAGTTCGTCTTCCCACTGCGCATTGGTGATGCTGGTGCGCTTTGGATATTTCACCGAAGGCGCGCCGGTGGTGCGAACGGACGCATAGGAGCGGATGGGCGAAAATTCGGTCAGGTCGCGGATGAACTCGGTGCTCATCTCGGCCGGCGCGAGATAGCCGCCGTTCGGGTCGCTGGAGACGGTCAGGGCCTTGGTGTCTTCCACCGGCGTCTGATTGCCCAGGCGCAGATAGGTGCCGAAAGCCTTCTTTTCGACTTCGGCATCAGGATCGGCCTTCTTGTCACTGCCGGGGCGATTGCCCAGCGCTTCGATCTTGTCGAGGCGGTCTGTCAGGGCCTTGAGGTCGGGCGCGCCCTTTTCCTCGACGGCCTTGATCCGATCATCAACGGTCTTGGTCAGATCGGCCAGCGACTTGGTGACCACCGCAATCGGATCTTCGTCGTCGCCCTTGAGTTCGATTGCGCCCGCGACGATGGCGCGCTGAGAAATATGCTTCACGATGTTTTTCCTCGCGTGAGCTGCGCCGTGGCGCGGTTGAGTGCGGAGACCAGCCGAAGGGCATCGACCGCGGACTTTGCCGAAGTCACCTTCGCGCCTGGGTGCATACCCACGGTCACAAGGCTGACCTCGAACAATTCGAGTGTTTTGATTAGACGGCCGCCGCCGGTGCGGTGCTGAGCCTTCTGCGCGACGAAGCCGATGGATAGGCCCTTGATGGCACCGCCGCGCACCAGAGCGCGGACTTCGCGGGCGCGGGCAACTTCGTCCACAAACAGGGTGCCCTTAACGTGCCAGGCCCCGCCTTTGTCTTCGGCGGACTCCCAAACCCCAATCGGGTCGGACATGTCGTGGAAGGCAAGCATGGGGATGGGGAAAGCCGCCTTGGCGAAGGCGCCCGGCGCGATCATGTCCCCAATGCGGTCAGGCTGATCGTATTTCCAGGCAATGCCAGAAATTGCGCCGCTGTCCTCGGCCATCAGCTTTGTTTCGATGAAAAGCCGATCCATTAGGACACCGGCCCGAAGTTGCGACGGTCCCCGGCGAAATCAGCCACCTGCTGCTCGATCCACTTGGTGCGGAGAAAGAGCACCAGGTTCTTGGTGTTGAACGCGACCGGCCCGTCATCGTCGGTAACCTCCCACTTGAGGACCAGCCGGGCCAAAGCCTGAATGCGGACCTTTGCCAGCGCCTCGCCGGAGATCATCCCGTCCTCGTCCGCCACG
>NZ_JAFKHD010000251.1 GCF_017307565.1 Devosia sp. | reverse complement strand
GGCAGGTGGTGCATGTCTTCACCCACTTCCGGCTGGAGCTGGAAGTGTGGTCCGCGCCGGTGCCGCCGGAGAGTTTTGCGAACGGCTGGTGGAGCCCGCCCGCCGCGCTGAAGGGCGAGGCGCTGCCGACGCTGTTCAGGAAAGTGCTGGCGCAGGCGGGGTTTTCCTGACCCATCGCCTGGTCATCGACCAGCCACGACCTGGTTGATGAAAGACTTCTTCGCGCTTGTGTATGAAGCGCGGTCGTTTGAGAACCGCACGGCAAGCTCTTCCTTCAGCGTGTCATATTGTTGGGCGAGCCCGGTGCTTGCGCGAAGGCGATCGCGGAACACGAGATTGCGGCGCCATGTCGGGCCATCGAACTCGACTACATGCGCCAGATGCGTTCGCGCGACGCCCTTGCCGAAGACATGATCGTTCGGGACCCCGGCGTTCGGCGCGAAATCGTAGCCGATGGCGGCCATCCGTGGCTCAAGCGATGGGCCTGCGGCCAGATTTCCTATGCCGATCATGAGATCGAGAATGGGTTTTGACCTGATGTCAGGAATAGATGTGCTGCCGATGTGCTCTATGTCGATCAACACATCCCCCAACGCTGCGCGAATAGTGTCAGCCTCCAGTTCGAACGCTCGACGCCATTCGGGATTGTGCGGCACGAGTTCCACGGCTCCCTGAGCCAGCCCCAGTCCGAATCTGGTCGTCTCCGGTCGAACGTGTTGGCTCATCGCGCTAGCCTCGTAACTCAGGCGTGGATGGAACAAACAGCAGCCCCATCATGAGAATATCCTGATAGGCCCCGTTGATGTGGATGGCATCGATGCGGCGGCCTTCATGCGCGAAGCCGACTTTTTCGTAGAGGGCGATGGCGGGGATGTTGGAGGCATAGACGTCGAGTTCGACGCGGCGGAAGGTCTCGCTGGCCTCGGCGAGCGCTGCTTCAATGAGCGCCCGGCCAATGCCGCGGCCGCGGTGGCTCGCGACAATGCCCATGCCGAGCGAACCGACATGGCCGGAGCCTATTGAACCATCGCGGCAGATGTCGCACCAGCCGACCACCTCGTCGTCGACGAGGGCAACATAATGCGGGTTGCCGTTTTCGATATTGCCGGCGACGAAGGCGCGCGAGGACGGTATCGGGGGCGCCTCGACGAGCCGGAGGTACTGGCGTTCGCGCGCCACGATATCGAGCGCGCGATTGTAGCCTTCGGCGTCGGAGAGGGCGGCAGGGCGGATATGCGCGGTCATGGCGGTGGTCTCAGTCTCGGGTGAGGAAGACGGCATCGGGAGCGTGGGCCGAAACGACGCGCCTGACGAAATCTGTCTTGCCTGTCGT
>NZ_JAFKHD010000250.1 GCF_017307565.1 Devosia sp. | reverse complement strand
CGGGTGCGCATCTTGAAGCTGCTGCATGTGGAAGGGCCGCTCAATGGCAATGACATTGCCGATAAGCTCGACCTGCCGCAATCGACGGTTTCGACCAATATCCAGATTCTCGAGACGGCTGGGCTGATCAGGACCGAAACGCAGAAGGCGCGAAAGGGTAATCAGAAGATTTGCCATTCGACGTTTGATGAAGTGCTGGTGATGTTCAAGGAGGACATGACCCCGCTGAAGTCGAATTCGATCGAGGTCGCCATGCCGCTCGGGCTCTATACGAGCTGCGAGGTTTCGGCGCCCTGCGGGCTGTGCTCGACCGAGGGGATTATCGGGCTGCTCGACGTGCCCGAGACCTTTCTTGAGCCCGACCGGATGAAGGCGGGGCTGATCTGGTTTACCCGCGGGTTTATCGAATATCAGTTCCCCAACAATGCCAAGCTAGCCCAAAACACCATTGAAGTGCTTGAATTTGCGTTGGAATTGAGTTCGGAAGTGCCGGGGACATCGGCGGATTGGCCGAGCGATATTACGCTGTCGGTCAATGGGACCGAGATCGGCACGTGGACGTCGCCGGGCGATTTTGGCGACAAGCGTGGGGTCTATACGCCGGACTGGTGGAAGCTCAAGGGCAGCCAATATGGCAAGCTCAAGAGCTGGCGCGTGACCGGGGAAGGCACCTATGTCGATGGGGTGAAGATTTCGCCGGTGTCGCTGGTGGATCTGGATTTGTCCAATCACCACTCGATCCGGTTGCGGATTGCGGTGAAGCCGGATGCCAAGCATCCGGGCGGGATCAATATCTTTGGGCGTGGTTTTGGGAACTACGACCAGGATATTATTATGAGACTACAGACAGCTAGGTAGAGCCCCCCCCCCGTCGGCGCGCTACAGCCCTGTCTCCATCGTCATTGCCGGGCTTGTCCCGGCAATCCAGCCCGCTTCGACATGGACCACCGGGACAAGCCCGGTGGTGACGGCTGAGGTAGGGGAGGAGATTAGCGGCGTCCGCAGAGATTGCGACGCCATAAGAGTGGCGGGGGCAGCTCGTCGCCGCGCCCCTCGCCCAAAAATCATACAAAAGTGCGCAGGGCGGCTTCACAGGCCGCAATTCGTCCTGTACAACCGATTTACTGATACAAATCAGAAAAACAGATTGTATGGGAGGACGAGGGTGAAGGCGTCTGTCGTAGCGAATAAGGATTACACGATCTCCAAAATTGATGATCGTGTCTATGGGGCATTTCTCGAGCACCTCGGCCGCGCCATTTATGAAGGCATTTATGAGCCCGACCACCCGACTGCCGACAAGGATGGTATGCGTGGCGACGTCGCCAAGCTGG
>NZ_JAFKHD010000426.1 GCF_017307565.1 Devosia sp. | reverse complement strand
GAGAAAGCCCCCTCACCCCAACCGAATTCGCAACCGAATTCGGTGTGCTCCCACCTCTCCCTTTGGGGGAGAGGTCGCCGCAAAGCGGCGGGTGAGGGGGCCTTGTATTTAAGCCGTCACAGCCAGATTGGCCGAGGATTCCGGCAGGTCTTCGCCGAACACGCGCTGGTAGAACTCGGCAACCACGGGGCGTTCGAGTTCGTCGCACTTGTTGAGGAAGGTCAGGCGGAAGGAGAAGCCGACATCGCCACCAAAGATCTGGGCGTTTTCGGCCCAGGTGATGACCGAGCGCGGCGACATGACGGTCGAGAGATCGCCATTGATGAAGGCCGAGCGGGTGAGATCTGCCAGGCGCACCATGTTGGAGACCAGCTTCTTGCCCTTTTCGGTGTCGGAATAGGCTTTGTTCTTGGCCAGAACAATGCCGACTTCCTTGTCGTGGGGCAGGTAGTTGAGCGTGGTCACCAGCGACCAGCGGTCCATCTGACCCTGGTTGATCTGCTGGGTGCCGTGGTAGAGGCCCGAGGTGTCGCCAAGACCAATGGTGTTGGTGGTCGAGAACAGGCGGAAGGCCGGGTGGGGCACGATCACGCGGTTCTGGTCGAGCAGGGTCAGGCGACCCGACTGTTCGAGAACGCGCTGGATCACGAACATCACGTCCGGACGGCCGGCGTCGTATTCGTCGAAGACGAGTGCGATATTGTTCTGCACGGCCCAGGGCAGGATGCCGTCACGGAATTCGGTGATCTGCTTGCCGTCCTTGAGGACGATGGCGTCCTTGCCGACGAGATCGATACGCGACACGTGGCTATCGAGATTGACGCGGACCAGCGGCCAATTGAGGCGCGCAGCAACCTGCTCGACGTGCGTCGACTTGCCGGTGCCGTGATAGCCCTGAATCATGACGCGGCGATTGTAGGCAAAGCCGGCCAGAATCGCGAGCGTGGTGTTTCGGTCAAAGAGATAGTCCGGATCGATCGGCGGTACGTGGTCGGTACGCTCTTTATAGCCCTTGACCACCATATCGGTATCGATGCCGAAAAGCTCGCGGGCCTTATATTCGGTGTCGGGCAGATTGGTGAACTCGGTCATGGCAAGGGCTCGTGAATCAAGAGTTTTTCTTTGGCGGGAGGCGCATTCGCCCCGGGCTCTATAGCAGCATTGCGTGGCGGCCGGTAGCCAAACCGTCACGCTTTGAGGACGCATCGCTTTCGCGGAAAACCGGTTGCCGCTTTCCCGCCCGATGCCTTGGGATCAACGCGCGACAAAACCCATTTTCTTGAGGTGGGAATAGGCGGCGATGATGGTGCGCAGCTTTTCCTCGGAAGAACGATCGCCGCCATTGACGTCGGGATGGTGGATTTTGACGAGGTTCTTGTAGGCCTGCTTGATGTCGTCGGACTTGGCATGGCCGGGAAAGCCGAGGGACTCGAAGGCGCGCCGGTCGTTCTCGTTGAGCGGCTTGACGCGTTCGGCGGCCGGGCGCTGGGACTGGCGGTAACGATAGCGGGCGAAGACGCCGAAGGGATCGCCATATTTGTCGCCGGGGCGGCTGCTGGTTTCGCGGCCGGCCGCGCGGGCGGCGCCGGCATTGCCGGTGGCAAAGGTCGAGCGGGATTCGGCCTGGGGCGGGGCGTGCAGGGCCTCGTCCAGCTCCTCCGGGCTCATGCCGGCAAAGAAATTGAAAGCCTTGTTGTAGTGGCGAACGTGCTCGAGGCAGAAATGATGGTACTGGCCTTCATTGCGCGGGCCCTTGGGCGCGCGGTATTCGCCGGCTTCCTCGCAGCCTTCCCATTCGCAGGCAAATTCGGCCGGCTCGGGCTTCTCTTCCCGGCGCGGTCTGATGCGGATGGAGTCGAAAAGCTTGGATTGCTGTTTCATAGCACCTAGTTAAGTCTCTAAAATCTTCAAGCGGAGCCCGCCCCATGTCCGTCAGGGACACAATGATAGCAAAGCTCACCGAGCGGTTCTCACCCCTCCACCTCGAAGTGCTCGATGAATCGAACAAGCATCGAGGCCATGCCGGATGGCGCGAAGGGGGCGAGACCCATTTCCGAGTCAGAATCGCAACCCGCGATTTTGACGGCTTGAGCCGCGTGGCGCAACACCGCGCGGTATTCGAAACGCTGGATGCGGAACTGAAGGATCGCGTCCACGCGCTCAATATCGAGGTTTTGCCGGTCGGCTCGCTCTAGAGCCAGACATTTGTTGTCATTGCCGGGTTTATCCCGGCAATCCACTGCTTGGGCGCTTGCCGTGGAGCACCGGGACGAGCCTGGTGACGACGACGGACAGGCAATTCAGGCTCCACGCATCTCCTCCAAAAATGCCGAAACCTTGGCGGGTTCGACATTTTTCTCGATGAAGGCCTGGCCGATGCCGCGGGTGAGAATAAAGGTCAGCGCGCCGCGCGAGACTTTCTTGTCCTGGGCGATGGCGGCCATCAGGGTTTCGGTGGAGCCCAGGGTTCCGGGGATGTCCGCCAATGTGGTGGGCAGACCCGATTTGCGCAAGTGCGCGGCGATGCGGCCGCTGTCCTGACCCGGCGCCAGGCCGAGGCGGTTGGAAAAGGTATGGGCCAGCACCATGCCGATGGAAACGCCTTCGCCGTGCAGCAGGCGGTCGGAATAGCCGGTGTCCTTTTCGAGCGCATGCCCAAAGGTGTGGCCGAGATTGAGGAGGGCGCGGACGCCGATTTCCTTTTCGTCTTCGATGACGACACGGGCCTTGTGGGCGCAGCAGCGGGCGATGGCCTCGCCGCGGGCCGGGCCGCCGGCAAAGATTTCGGCGTGATTGGCCTCCAGCCATTCGAAGAAATCGGGATCGTCGATCAGGCCATATTTGACGACTTCGGCATAGCCGGCGGCGAACTGGCGCTGGGGCAGGGTGTCGAGCGCGGAGAGGTCGGCCAGCACCAGCTTTGGCTGATGGAAGGCGCCGACGAGGTTCTTGCCGTGAGGGGAATTGATGCCGGTCTTGCCGCCGACCGAGGAGTCGACCTGGGCCAGCAGGGTTGTCGGGATCTGCACGAAATCCATGCCGCGGCGGGTGATCGAGGCGGCAAAGCCGGCGAGATCGCCGATGACGCCGCCGCCGAAGGCGATGACGATGTCATTGCGCTCGAGCTTTGCCGCGAGGAGGCCTTCGACCACCGTCTGCAGATGTTCCCAGCTCTTGGTGCTTTCGCCCGCGGGCAGGGTGATGGTCGAATAAGTCGGGCCGGAAAATTCAAGGCTGGCGACGAGGCGCGGCAACTGGGCCTTGGCGACCTCGGTATCGGTGACGATGCCGAAGCGGCGGCCGGGGAATTTTTCAGCCAGGATTGCGCCGGCATCGTCGATGAGGTTGGGCCCGATGAGAATGTCATAGGCGCGCTCGCCCAGGGCGACGTGGACGGTGTGGGAAATGTCGGCCATGGCGAAATCTTTCAGCGCAGATGGTGCAGGAGGGCGGTGATGACGTCGGCAGCGACGCTGTCCTGCGGGACATCGCGGCTCAAGACGGTGACATCAGCCTCGGCATAGATGGGATAGCGATCCTCGATCAGCTTTTCGAGCGTGCCCTTGGGATCGGCGGTCTTGAGCAGCGGACGGTTGGAGCGGCGGGATACGCGCTCGAACAGCACATCGAGATCGGCCTTGAGCCAGACCGAGACGGCGCCGGATTTGACCAGCGATCTTGTCTCGGGATTGACGAAGGCGCCGCCGCCGGTGGCGAGCACGATGTCTTCTTCCTTGAGGAGGCGCGAAATGACCCGCGTTTCGCCGGCGCGGAATTCGGGCTCGCCGCGCTGGGCGAAGATTTCCGGAATGGTCATCTGCGCGGCCTTCTCGATTTCCTCGTCGCTATCGAGGAAACGGCGCCCCAGGCGTGCCGCCAGACGCCGACCGACCGTGGTCTTGCCGGCGCCCATCATGCCGACGAGGATGAGGGGCCGGCCGCTCAGCCGCTCCACGAGAGCCTTGGCGCGCGCAGACCGCGCGCCGGTTTCCGTTTTGCTCACGCGAGACGCCCTCCGAACTTTGAGCCGGTTGAAGCGATACGGCTCCAAGCTGTCAAGCGCAACGCGATTTTGCCTACCGGATGGAAACCTTTATATGGCAAGCTTTGGGGCGAAAACGACGGAAAGCCCATGCCGACTCTCTTTCGCCTGCTCATCATCCTTCTGTTTCTGGGAGGTCTGGTCTATGCCGGGATGTTTGCGCTCGTCTCCTTTGTCGAGCCCAATCCCAAGGATGTGACGCTCAAGATCACCTCGCGTGAACTGCTTGGCGAAAGTGCGCCCGCTCGCCCGACCGGCATGCCGGTGCCCAATGTGACGAGCAAGCCGAGCGAGACTCCGGCGCAATGAGCCATCTTGTCGGGGCTTTCCTCGAAATGATGAGTGCGGAGCGCGGGGCGGCGGCCAATACGATAGCGGCCTATCGGCGCGACCTTTCCAACTATGCCGGCTTTGTCGCGGCAAAGAAGCAGAGCCTCCTCGATTGTCCGCGCGAGACGGTGACGGCCTATCTCGATGGGCTGAAGGCGGAGGGGCTTTCGGCCTCCTCGAGCGCGCGGCACCTGTCGGCGATCAGGCAGTTTCACAAATTCTTGTGTGCGGATGGCATCAGGGGCGATGACCCCACGCGCATCGTGCCAAGTCCCAAAACCCGGCGGCCATTGCCCAAGGTTTTGTCGGTCGCCGAAGTCGACAAATTGCTGTCGCTTGCCGAGGCAGAGGCCAACGAGGCGGGCGAACCGGCTCGGCAGGAAGCGTCGCGCCGGCTCTATTGCCTGCTCGAAATGCTCTATGCGACGGGCTTGCGTGTGTCAGAGCTTGTGGCGCTCAAGCGTGCCGCAGTGATGCGGGAATCGAGCTTCATCACGGTTGTGGGCAAGGGGCAGAAGGAACGGGTCGTGCCGATGAATGATCGGGCGCGCGATGCGGTGCGCGCCTGGGTCAAGACACTGCCGAAAGACTCGCCGTGGCTCTTCCCCGCCAACGGAGAAAGCGGGCATCTGGCGCGGCAGGTTTTTGGACGCGATCTCAAATCGCTGGCGGCGCGGGCGGGCATATCTTCGGCGCGGGTGGCGCCGCATGTCTTGCGCCACGCCTTTGCCAGCCACCTGCTTGCCGGGGGGGCGGATCTGCGCGTCGTGCAGATGCTGCTCGGGCATGCCGATATTTCGACCACGCAGATTTATACCCACGTGCTCGACGAAAAATTGCGCAATCTGGTGGAAACCCACCATCCGCTGGCCGGGGAATAGCGCGAGCCTGTGGGAACGGGACGGGAAATTCCATCCAATTCAGTTCCAAAACTTGACTCGGCATTGAACCATCGCCACTTTCCGGCCACTTTAGGGCGCAAGAGCCGTGCCTCAAACAATCCGGGTCAGCGTAGCGACCCATACTGGCGGGTGGGATGCAGTCTTATCTCGATTTTGAAAAGCCGGTCGCCGATCTCGAAGCAAAGATCGCCGAACTCAAATCCCTCGCAGCGGCCGACCAGGCCGTCAGCATTGACGAGGAAGTGAACCGGCTATCCGCACGCGCCGACGAGGCGCTGGTGGAAATCTACAAAAAGCTGACCCCCTGGCAGAAGACGCAGGTGGCGCGCCATCCGCAGCGTCCGCACTTCTCCGACTATATCAGCACCCTGATCACCGAATGGACGCCGCTGGCCGGCGACCGCAAGTTCGGCGAAGACGCAGCGCTGCAGGCCGGTTTCGGCCGCTTCAACGGATTGCCCGTGGCTGTCATCGGCCAGGAAAAGGGCAATTCGACCGAGACGCGCCTCAAGCACAATTTCGGCATGGCCAACCCCGAAGGCTACCGCAAGGCCGTCCGCATCATGGACATGGCCGACCGGTTCAACATTCCGGTCATTTCCTTTGTCGATACCGCCGGCGCCTATCCCGGGATCGGCGCTGAAGAGCGCGGCCAGGCCGAGGCCATTGCCCGCTCGACCGAAAAGGGTCTTGAGCTCGGTGTGCCGAACATCGCCATCATCATCGGGGAAGGTGGTTCGGGCGGCGCTATCGCCATTGCCACGGCCAATCGCGTGCTGATGCTCGAAAACGCCATCTATTCGGTGATTTCGCCTGAAGCCGGCGCCTCGATCCTTTTCCGCGACGCCGCCAAGGCGCAGGATATGGCCACGGCCCAGAAGATCACGGCGCAGGACCTGCTCTCGTTCAAGGTGATCGACGGCATCATTCCCGAACCGACCGGCGGCGCGCATCGCCACCATGGTCAGGTGATGGATTCGACCCGCGTCGCCATTTCCGATTTCCTCGCCGAGTTCGCTCCGAAGTCGCGTCTGGAAACGCGCGAACATCGCCGCGAGAAATTCCTCGCGATCGGCACCAATATCTAGGCTCAGGCCTCAGACCGACGACATCACCCCCGCGCAAGCGGGGGTTTTTGTTTGTGCGATTTGGCGTGTCCGGCGCTCACACTATTGCGTGAAAAGCGTGTGCTTTTCGGCCTCCGGGGCGGCGTGATAAGGCTTCCTTCATCCAGCCTAGTCATGCTGCGCTAACCATTGCTCCCCTGGGGCGGATTTCTGGATCCTGTTCGTGACTGCCAAGTTCTTTCACCGCGTTGCAGCTGTCGTCATCATCCTGTGGCTGGGCTTCGGGCTTGCTGCCTGTTCCAATTTCGTCAAGGGTGGCGACAACCGCCACAACATCCCCTTGTCTGCCGAAACGGTGAAAGCCCTCAATGCCATGGGCTCGTCGCCCGGCGAGGGCATGGTCGTGCGCATCTTCAAGCGTGAAGCGCAGCTCGAAGTGTGGAAGCGCACGAGCTCTGGCCAGTACAAGATGTTCAAGACCTACCAGATCTGCTCCTATTCGGGCGATCTCGGTCCAAAGTTCCGCGAAGGCGATTATCAGAGCCCGGAAGGATTTTATACGATCACCCCGGGCCTGATGAACCCGAAGTCGAACTACTATCTCGCCTTCAATACCGGCTTTCCCAACAAGTTCGACCGCGCCAATGGGCGGACCGGCTCGAACCTGATGGTGCATGGCGACTGCAAGTCGGTCGGCTGCTACGCCATGACGGATGCCGGTATTGCCGAGATCTATGCCCTGGCCCGCGAGACCTTCAAGGGCGGCAATCCCAGCTTCCAGGTGCAGATTTTCCCCTTCCGCATGACCACGGCCACCTTGGCCCAGAATGCACAGAACCAGCACGTCGGCTTCTGGCAGAATATCAAGGAAGGCTACGACTATTTCGACCTGACCAAGACCCCGCCGGCCTGGGACGTCTGCGAGAACCGCTATATTTTCAACCCCACGGCATCGGGCCTCAATGCGTCCGGACCCTGCCCGGCGACGTACCAGAATGCCGAGGTTGAGGCGCGCAAGGTTGCCGATGCCAAGGCGCTGGCCGACGCGGCTGCGGGTGTGCAGCGGCAGGCAGCCAACGAGGCAGCGCTCAAGGCACGCAGCGAAGCGGTCTCGGGTTTCTTCTCGGGCATCGGCAATGTGTTCACCGGCAATCAGCAGCCGGCACCTGTCGCAGCCCCGGTTGCAACCCCGGCGCAATAGTCTTGGTCCTTATTCGGCCCCAGTTTGATGGGACCCCCTGTCGGCAAGATTGAGCCTTGGAGCCAGGCCGCGTGGACGATAAACCGAGCGCAGATACATCGCCGAAAGCGGACGTCGCGGTAGAGCCCGACATGCGCGCCGATGTGCGCGAGAGAACCGTCGCCGGGATCACCGAACGGGTGCCGCGCAGGCGGCGGTCGATGCGGATGGGCACGGTGCTTGGCGGTGTCGCGGCAATCGTTGGCCTGGCGGAGCTGGCGGCCAGTGCCTGGGTCTATGCCGACATGCAGCGCGAAATGCTGCGGGTGTCGACAGAACTCGCACAACTACGCCTCAGCCTTGAGCTTTATGTGCAGCGCGATGCAAAGCCTGCCGCTGCGGCGAGCGCCAGCCCCGACCTTTCAGCGCTCGAGAATCGCCTGGCTATTCTGGAGCAGAACTGGCGCGGTGGCGCGGGGGTGACACAATTGCCCGCGGTGCCGCCGTCTGGCGCGCCGGCCGTTGCGGCCAAGAGCGATGGGGATTGCCTGCCTTCAGGCATGCGTCTGTTGGTTGCGGCAGGCGACAGCTATCCCGTGTGCGGGACCGAGACGACCATCGAGGTCATGAATGTCAGCAATGGCTATATCTCGCTGACCGATGGGACGACTGTGCCTTCGGGCAGCACCGTGCCGCTGCCCGGCACGTCCTGCATGATCGCGGTGACGTCCGGTGGCGACGAAGCCACCACCGGTTTTGCCGAGATCAGGGTGACCTGTTAGGCGAGCGTGCGGCTGCCGAGCGGTGGCAGCGGCTTTAGCCGGCCCATGAGGGCACGATAGGGCGCCAGGAGAACCATGGCGGCCAGGAATTTCACCATGAAATCGCCGGCGGCCAGCGAGGTCCAGAGCGGTACTTCCGGGCCGATGCCGAGGAAGGGCGCGGGGAAGCCGAGCGAGCCGTCTTCGAGGCCGAAGAGACCATCGATGCCGGCAAGGGCCGGGGCGAAGGCGACGGTGAAGAAGATGGTCGTATCGAGCATCGAGCCGAAGAGCGAGGCGACGAGCGGTGGCAGGAACCAGGCGCGGGCCGCGCGGAGGCGCGAGAAGATGCTGATATCGAGCAATTGGCCGGTGACGAAGGCTGCGGCCGAGGCGAGCGCGATGCGCTGTGTGGTGGCCGGCGCGCCGCCGACATTCCAGGGCAGCGGATTAAAGCTCAGGTAGAACGACACCATGAGGCCGACGAGGAAGCCCACCAGCACGACGCGGCGCGCATTGCGCGGGCCATCATAGCGGTTGGTCAGGTCGGTGATCAGAAACGCGAAGGGGAAGGTGAAGGCGCCCCAGGTCAGCAGATCGGCCAGATCGACCGAACCCAGCCGAAACCGGAACGGGTAGAGCACCAGGATATTGGACGCGGCGACGACCACGACCATGGCGGCAACGGCCGCCAGGAAACGAGACAGCATCAGAATGCACCTCTGTTGTCCGCTGTCCGGCAGAAGACCGGGGCGGATGCGTGAGACTTACACAAAAAGAAAAGCCGCGCGGCCCAGAGGCGCGCGCGGCTTAAAACCTAGCAGAACTGCGATCAGCCGGCGATAGCGGCGCGCACTTCCTTCTTGATGCCCAGGGCGAGCGGGGACAGGTCGGCGTCATCCTGCTTGAGCAGGAACGCATCGAGACCGCCACGGTGCTCAACCGTGCGCAGGGCGGCTGCGGAGATGCGCAGCTTCACCGAGCGCTGCAGAGCGTCGGAAATCAGGGTCACATTGACCAGGTTCGGGAGAAAACGACGACGGTGACGGTTGAGAGCGTGCGAAACGGTGTTGCCCACCAAAACGCCCTTACCGGTCAGTTCGCAGCGACGTGCCATAGTAGATATCCTATTTGTGTAAAGGTCCTGCGTGGCGGGCAAACCCGCTACGGGCCTCGATTGTGATGAAATCTGCGGGCGTCTTAGAGAAAAGGGCTCAATCCGTCAAGTCGAGCGGGGCTCAAAGACCTGCGAGTGCCTTGCCAGTACCACAAGAGGGCGGCACCTTGAAATCTCATCGGTGATTCGCGACAGCGCCTGTCCCGGGGCCATACCGAACGAGAGAAGACAACTATCTTGATCCGAACCAGCCTAGCCGCCCTTGCCCTTCTTCTCGGCCTTAGCCAGGCCCAAGCCGCTCCGGTCGATGCCAAGGCGAGCTATGTGCTGACCCTGGGCGGTATCAACGTCGCCATGATGCATATCGATCTCGACGACAATGGCAGCGCCTATACGCTCGGGATCAAGGCCAATGTTGCAGGGCTCGGGGCAGTGGTGGCCAGCGGCACGGCGAACGTCACCTCCAAGGGCAGTTCGTCGGGTTCGAGCCTGCGCTCGGAAAGCTTTACGCTGGAGACGCGGGCCAATGGCGAGAAGTTCTCGGTGGATGTCGGTTTTGCCGGCCAGAACGTTTCTTCTTTCAAGGTCGACCCGCCGGTGGTCGAATATGACCGGGTGCCGCTCGAACGCGGCCACCTGACCGGGGTGAGCGATTTCGTCTCCTCCTTTGTCCTCAAGGCCAGCGCGCTCGACAAGTCACTCTGCGACCGCCGCATGCGCATCTTTACCGGCGTCGAGCGCTTCAACCTCAATATGAGCTTTGTGCGGAACGAAGACGCGACCTCGCCGCGCACGGGCTATCAGGGGCCGGTGGTGCTGTGCTCGATCAAGTACCAGCCGGTTTCGGGGCATTATCAGAGCAACGAGATCACCAATTACCTCGCTGACGAGAGCCGGATCCTCATCTGGTACATGCCGCTGGGCGATACGGGCTATTATATTCCCTACCGCGTGCTGCTGGGCACTTCGATGGGCGATATGTCCATGGTCCTGGTCAAGGCCGAGCATTGAGGCCTCTGTCCTAAGTTGGGACGGTCAAAGGCTTTTTTCTCAATTTTCGCATTTTTAGGCCCTGGAACTCCGGGCTTTTGGAATGAAGGGCGCTGCGGCGTCCTTTTTCTTTTGGGTAACGGATCGGCAGGAAAGCCGAGTCGCGGGCCTGTTTTAAGTCCTTGTTTATGCAGGTGAACGGGTTTTGGAGCGGTTTTGACGCCGTCGGCGCTGGCTAGTGTGGGTGAGTGGCCCTGGCTACCAGTGCTGGTGGAGAACAAAACCGGTAGAACAGGGTGGGTCGTGATTCTGACCCTGTTCGTTCCGGTTTTGGCCTGACCGTTAATTGAGCCCCGAAAAGTGACGAAAAACTGTGCCGTATCGGGATGCGGCCGTGGCCTTGTGGTTGCTGACCGTGGACGGCGTTTTTCGCGGCGACGGCGTGAAGGTGCTGTCACCTACGCGGATTTTTGTCTGCGATTTGAATAGTGAAACGAGCGTTGCGGCGATCAGGAGTGCGCTCGGCTCGCGGTCCCAGTTCGAAACGGTCAACCGGAAAAATTATGAACGCGGCCGGCCGAACGCTCGGCGTGGCGGGCGCTAAGGTATTAAAATACCGAAAAAATTCGCGCCGGGCAGTTTCACGGATCGTTTGGAAATGGCCGGAGAATCGCGATCTTAAGGTTATAGTAACCAAGCTGAACGGGTTTTGGGGCGTTCGCGTCACAAATGAAGTCCTGGCGACGCTGCTAGTGGCTTAGGCGGTCTCGGACCTACCAGATGTTGCCGTGAACAAAACCAGATTCAGGTGCCGAGACCGATTCTGTCCCTGTTCGTTCTGGTCCTGTTCCAAATATTAATGGAGTGGCGAACTGTCACAAAAAGGCGTCCTTTCGTGGGACAAATATTCTCGCCCCTCGCCATGGGCTTTGCGGCACCCTACATAGAGCGGCGATGACTTCTGCAAACTCCCAGTCGGTCAAGGCCATCTTGGGGCCTACCAATACCGGCAAGACCCATTTCGCCATCGAACGCATGCTGGCCCATCCCACCGGGATGATCGGCCTGCCGCTGCGCCTTCTGGCCCGCGAAGTTTATGCGCGCGTGGTCGAGCGGGTCGGCGAGCAGGCGGTGGCGCTGGTGACGGGCGAAGAGCGCATTGTGCCGCCCAAGCCGCGCTACTGGGTGGCGACCGTGGAAGCCATGCCGATGGACATTCATGTCGACTGCGTGGCGGTCGACGAGATCCAGACGGCAACCGATTTCGACCGCGGCCATGTGTTTACCGATCGCATCCTCAAGGCGCGCGGCTTTCACGAGACGCTGCTCTTGGGGTCGGGGACGATGGCCAATGTCATCCGCAAGCTCCTGCCCAATGCCGAGATCATCGAGCGGCCGCGCTTTTCCCAGCTTACCTATGCGGGCTCGCGAAAGATTTCGCGCCAGCCGAGCCGCAGCGCCATCGTCGCTTTCTCTGCCCGGCAGGTTTATGCGATCGCCGAACTGATCCGTCGCGAACGTGGTGGGGCCGCCGTTGTCATGGGGGCGCTGTCGCCGCGCACGCGAAATGCGCAGGTGGAGCTCTACCAGAACGGGGACGTCGATTTTCTGGTGGCGACCGACGCCATCGGCATGGGGCTTAATCTCGATATCCACCATGTCGCCTTTGCCGACGACACCAAATTCGACGGGCATCAAAGCCGTCCGCTGACCCCGGCCGAGATCGGGCAGATCGCCGGGCGCGCCGGGCGGCACAAGCGCAATGGCACTTTTGGGGTGACCGGCGGCACCGACGCGTTCGACGAAGAATTGGTGGTTCAGCTCGAAACGCACGATTTCGAACCGGTCAAAGTATTGCAGTGGCGCAACTCGGCGCTGGATTTTTCATCCATCGACCGACTGCGCAACAGTCTCGAGAAGACACCGGAAGACCGGACGCTCACCCGGGTGCCCATGGCGACCGACCAGTTGGCGCTGGAATTTTTGTCGCGAAATGAGGCTGCGGGGCTCGCGCGCGGCCACGAAGCGGTCAAACTGCTGTGGGAGTG
>NZ_JAFKHD010000425.1:6098-18538 GCF_017307565.1 Devosia sp. | reverse complement strand
CTCCTTGATGGAGACCGTTTCGACCATCAGCTCTTCGTCGATATGGGTGCGGCCGGCAGTATCGAGAACGAGAACGTCATAGCCGCCGAGACGGCCTTCGCGCTCGGCGCGGCGGGCGATCTCAACGGGCGTTTCGGTCGCTACAATAGGAAGGGTGTCGACACCAACCTGTTCGCCGAGCACGCGGAGCTGCTCCATGGCAGCCGGGCGGCGCGTATCGAGCGAGGCGAGAAGAACCTTCTTCTTCTGCTTGTCTTTGAGACGCTTGGCGATCTTCGCCGTGGTCGTCGTCTTACCAGAACCTTGCAAACCCACCATGAGGAGGGTGACGGGCGCCGGTGCATTGAGATCGATGGTGACGGCATCGGAGCCCAAAACGGCAACCAGCTCGTCATTGACGATTTTTACAACTTGCTGACCGGGGGTGACGGAGCGCGTAACCTCGGCACCGACGGCGCGTTCGCGGACCTGTTCGACAAAGGCGCGGACGACTTCGAGCGAGACGTCGGCCTCGATCAGCGCCCGGCGGATTTCGCGCATGGCCGCATCGACATCGGCAGCGTTCAGCGCGCCGCGTCCACGAAGACCATCGAAAATTTTGCCAAGCCGGTCTGAGAGGCTCTCGAACATACTATTTCCTTTTCGCTCGCGGAGACGATCTCCGGAGAGATAAGTACCAAAAGGCCAAACGCAAAACCCACCCGCGGGCGCAACGCGCTGGCGGATGTTGGCCTCCGGGATCGTGGAACCCATTTGGGGTCCCGGTCGGCTGGTCAGGAGCAAAAGCCTGATGAACGGGTCGCGTTTAGGGGAGTTTTATGAGGGAGTCAAGGAATGAGCGGCCAGCAAGACCTCTTCCAGCCATGATGACAGCAGAGGAGACAATCGCTTTTCTACAAAAGCGACCTGACATTCGGCTCATCGGCATCGACGGTCTGCCTGTGTCCGGCAAGTCAACGCTAGCCGAAAGCCTCATCGACGCCTTGGGGGCCAAGGTCATTTATTTCGACGACTTTATCCTGCCCAAGAAAGACTGGCCGGAGCCCACCGAGCCGGGCTTCCCTTTCCTCTATGTGCGATACGAAGAGTTCTTCCATGCTGTCGAAGCCTTGGCGACCACCGGCACCTGCAGCTACCGCTTGTACGACTGGGCGAGTGGCGCCCTGGGCGGAACCAGGACAATTGAGGCCAGAGGCGGATTGGTGATCGTCGAGGGCGTCTCGGCGCTTTCTGAGCGCATCTCTTCCCTCTACGATCTCCGCATCTGGGTCGCGAGCGACGCGAAAACGACGCTCGCCGCTGCTTTGGCCCGCGGCGTGGGGTCCTGGGAGCGGGAATGGCGGGAGTTTTTCATGCCCAGCGTTGAGCGCTATCTCGAAACGAAACCGCAAGTGCGCGCCGATATTGTCGTTGCCGGGCGCGGCACCTAGAGCCAGCCATGCACTGGCATTTTGAAGTTCGATCCGCCATATAGGGCAAAGACAAGCAGATGGGCACCGCTTTGAGCAACGCACCCTTTCTCAAGATGAACGGGCTGGGCAACCAGATCATCGTGGCCGACATGCGCGGCCGCCGGGATCGCGTCACGCCTGAAGCCGCTATTGCCATCAATGCACGGCCCGAAACCAAGTTCGACCAGATCATGGCTATCCATGACTCTCGTATGCCCGGCACGGCCAACTATATCGAAATCATCAATTCTGACGGTTCCCGCGCTCAAGCCTGCGGCAATGGCATGCGCTGCGTGGTGCAGACCCTTTCAGCGGAACAGGGCCGCCAGCGTTTTACCTTTGAAACCGTGGCCGGCATTCTTTTTGGCGAAGAAGCCGAAAACGGCCTGATTACCGTCGATATGGGCACACCAAAGTTCGCCTGGTACGAGATTCCGCTCGCCGAAGAGTTTGCCGACACCCGCAAGATCGAGCTGCAGATCGGGCCGATCGATGCGCCGGTGCTGCATTCGCCTTCGGTTATGTCGATCGGCAATCCGCACGCGACGTTCTGGGTCAAGGACGATGTCTGGTCCTATGCGCTGGACCGGTTTGGGCCGCTGCTCGAAAACCATCCGATTTTCCCCGAGCGCGCCAATATCGGCATCGCCCAGGTCACCGCACCCGACAAGATCATCTTGCGCGTATGGGAGCGCGGCGCCGGCATTACCGAAGCCTGCGGCACTGCCGCCTGTGCTGCCCTCGTCAATGGCGCCCGCACGCGGCGCACCGAACGCAAGGCGACCGTCACCCTTCCGGGCGGCGATCTCGTCGTCGAATGGCTGCCGGATGACCACGTTACCCTGACCGGCCCCGCCGAATTCGAATGGCGCGGTGAATTTGACCCCGCAACGGGCGCCTGGACGCGCGCCGAGGCGGCCTGATGGCGGTTCGCACGCTAACTTTCGGCTGTCGTCTCAATGCCTATGAAGGCGAAGTGATGAAGGCCGAGGCTGAAAAAGCCGGACTCGACGACGCCATCATCATCAATACCTGCGCCGTGACGCAGGAAGCCGTCACCCAGGCCCGAAAGGCCGTGCGCAAGGCGCGGCGTGAAAATCCGCAAAGCCGCATCATCGTCACCGGTTGCGCTGCCCAGACCGAGGCGCGCTCTTTTGGCGATATGGAAGAGGTCGATCTCGTTATCGGCAATGCCGACAAGCTCAAGGCCGAGAGTTATCGGCCCATGACCTTTGGCCTGCCTCTCAATGACAAGGTGCAGGTCAACGACATCATGAGCGTGCGGGAAACCGCAGGCCATCTCATCGAAGGCATGGACGCCCATACGCGCGCCTTCGTGCAGGTGCAAAATGGCTGCGATCACCGCTGCACGTTCTGCATCATTCCCTTCGGCCGTGGCCCCTCGCGCTCGGTGCCGATGGGGCTGGTGGTCGAGCAGATCAAAAAGCTGGCGGCCAACGGCTATCGCGAGATCGTGCTTACCGGCGTTGATATCACCTCCTATGGCCCCGACCTGCCTGGCGCCCCGACGCTGGGCCTACTTACCCAGGCGATCCTGAAGCACGTTCCGGACCTGCCGCGGCTGCGGATTTCCTCGATCGATTCCATCGAGGCCGACGCCGCGCTCTACGAGGCCGCCGCCGATCCGCGGCTGATGCCGCATCTGCATCTGTCGCTGCAATCGGGCGATGATCTCATCCTCAAGCGTATGAAGCGCCGGCACTCACGCGAAGATGCGCTTGGTGTGGTCGCAAAGCTGCGTGCCATAAGGCCGAACATGGTTTTTGGCGCCGACATTATTGCCGGTTTTCCGACGGAGACCGACGAGATGTTCGAGAACACGCTGCGCTTCATCGGCGAAGCAGGGATCACCTATATCCACGCCTTCCCCTATTCGCCGCGCCCGGGCACGCCCGCTGCGCGCATGCCGCAGGTGAGCAAGGCGATTGCCCGTGAGCGGGCGGGCCGTCTGCGCGCAGAGGGCGAAAAGCAATTTGCGGCATTGTGCGACACGCGCCTTGGCCGCATTGAAAACGTATTGATGGAACGGGGCGGTCTCGGTCGCACCGAACAATTCGTGCCGGTGAGCGTTGCCGGTATGGAGCCAGGCGAGCTTGCCGCCGTCGCGATCACGGGTCGTGCTCCGGATGGGCTCATGGGCGAAAAACTACGGGTTGCCGCCTGAAGGTGGCGAGGGAAAGACCAAGACTATGACCGACAAGAAACCCGGCTTTTTCCAGCGCCTCTTCGGCAATCAGCCGGCCCCCGTGCCGCCTGCTCCGCCCGAAACGCTGCCCGAGACCCCTGCCGTGGTGCCGGAGCCGGTTGCTCCCACGCCCGAGCCCGTTCCAGAACCGGTCAAGCAACCCGAGCCCGCGGACGCGCCACCTCCTCCTGGCCCCCCGGAAACAACGCCCGACTATATCGAGGCGGTGGAAGACCAGTTCGTCACCCCGCCCGCCGTCGTTGCCGCCCCGGCCCAGCGCCAGAGCTGGTTTTCGCGCCTCACTTCGGGCCTCAAACGCTCGTCGGACAATCTCACCAGCTCGATCACCTCGGTCTTCACCAAGCGCAAGCTCGATGCGGCGACGCTGGACGAACTTGAGGACGTACTCATTCAGGCTGATCTCGGGCTTGAGACGGCCATGTCCATCACCGAGACCCTGCGCCGCGACCGTTTTGACCGCGAAGTTTCGGACAGCGATGTCCGCGCCGTGCTCGCATCAGAAGTCGAAAAGGTGCTCGGCCCCGTCGCGCTGCCGCTCACGGTGGATACCGACAAGAAGCCTTTCATCATCCTGATGATCGGCGTCAATGGCTCGGGCAAGACGACAACCATCGGCAAACTGGCGCAAAAGTTCGCAGCCGAAGGAAAATCGGTCATGCTGGCAGCCGGCGACACGTTCCGTGCCGCCGCCATCGAGCAGCTGCAGGTCTGGGGCCAGCGCACCGGCGCACCGGTAGTTGCAAAACCCGCCGGCTCCGATGCTTCGGGGCTCGCCTTCGACGCAGTCACCCAGGCCAAGGCCGAGGGGCGCGATATCCTCATCATCGACACGGCCGGCCGCCTCCAAAACCGCGACGAGCTGATGAATGAGCTGGAAAAAGTCATTCGCGTCATCAAGAAGGTCGAGCCGTCGGCGCCGCATGCGACGCTGTTGACGCTCGATGCCACGACCGGCCAGAACGCGCTGAAACAGGTCGAGATTTTTGGCAAGCGCGCCGGCGTGACCGGCCTCGTCATGACCAAGCTCGACGGCACGGCCCGCGGCGGCATTCTCGTCGCCATCGCCAAAAAATTCGGCCTGCCTGTGCACTTCATTGGCGTCGGTGAGGGCGTGGACGATCTCGAACCATTCGAAGCCAAGGACTTTGCCACTGCAATTGCCGGGCAAGACTGAGGTTTCGGCCCAAATCTAACCACTCTTACTGGCTATTCGGCTTGCATCAGGTGGCTCGTGCCATCACATTGATCGGATACGCCATGGAACGTTCAATGACCGACAAAGCCGAAGCAGACGTCAATTGGGACGAACTGCGCCCGCAGATCACGAAACTGGCCCTGGAGCTGGGACCGCTGGTGGTGTTTTTCATCGCCAATGCGCGGGCTGACAT
Organism: Devosia sp.; assembly: GCF_017307565.1. Lineage (GTDB taxonomy): Bacteria > Pseudomonadota > Alphaproteobacteria > Rhizobiales > Devosiaceae > Devosia. The sequence goes on along the minus strand of NZ_JAFKHD010000425.1, from coordinate 13,472 downwards.
TTTCGTCGCAACCGCCTGGTTCATGGGCGCGATGACGCTTTCCCTACTGGCCTCCTGGCTGATCCTCAAAAAGGTCGCCGTGATGCCGCTGGTGACCGGCGCGGTCGTGCTCGTGTTCGGCGGCCTGACGCTCTGGCTGCAGGACGACACCTTTATCAAGATTAAGCCGACCATCACCAATGTGCTGTTTGGCTCGGTGCTGCTCGGTGGCCTGCTCTTCGGCCAGTCGCTGCTCAAATATGTCTTCGGCGAAGTCTATAAGCTCAAGCCTGAGGGCTGGTGGCGCCTGACGCTGAACTGGGGCATTTTCTTCTTCGTGCTCGCCGTGATCAACGAAGTGCTCTGGCGCAATTTCTCGACCGAGATCTGGATCGCCTTCAAGGTCTGGGGTGTCATGCCGCTGACGGTACTGTTCTCGATGAGCCAGGTGCCGCTCTTGAGCAAGTATGCTCCGCCGGCCGAGCCACCCGCTCCGCCCAATGTGGCGGTTGAAAGCTGATCTTCCTTCGGGACATCAAAGAGCACAGTATCATCCCCGCGGAAGCGGGGATGTTTGTTCTAGAGCCCCCCACTTAGGCCTCTCCTTTCGTCACCACCGGGCTTGTCCCGGTGGTCCATGCGGAGGCGAGATGGATTGCCGGGACAAGCCCGGTAATGACGACTGAGTGTGGGGGTAACTAGACCGCAGCCGCAGCAACTGGCCCAAAAAGACCGATGACCACACCGTGGATGATCAACACGCCGAGGATATGCAGGCCATCGATGAGGGTCAGCGACCACTTCATGCCTTCATAGCGATGGTTCATGATCAGCGAGGTCAGGACAAAGCCGAACCAGCAGAGCACGCCGGTGGCGATGCCGGCGCCGATATCCACCGCGCCCATCAGGGCCGGGGTAAAGAGCGCGATGAAGTAGGCCATGACGAATTCGACCACAACGGACCAGATGAAAGGCGTGGAGCCGACGCCCAACTGTTCCCTGGTCTTGCCGACGGCCGCGAGCCATTGGCGCGACAGGCTCATGTACCAGACAGCGCCAAAGGCGAAGCTGGCGACGGTGGCCAGCACGACGGCCAGCCAATTGACAGCAAGGTAAGACATGAAAATTCCCCCGAAGCGCAGTGTGCGCGGGGAGTAAGCCTATGCCTTTTCAGGCCCCGCCCACAATGTCATTCCCGCGAAGCGGGTGACGACGAGACCTATTCGTCGGCGCGAGCTTCGATATCTTCCATGTCTTCGTCCGAAAAGCCGAAATGGTGGCCGAGTTCATGAATGAGCACATGGGTGACAACTTCGCCGAGCGTGTTGTCGTCGTTCTCCGACCAGTAGTCGAGAATGGCGCGGCGATAGAGAAAAACCGTATTGGGCATCTGCCCGGTATGCGGCACGGCGCCATCATGGGTGAGGCCGATGCCGGTAAAAAGGCCCATCAGCTCGAAGGGGCTTTCCATGCCGAAATGCTTGAGCACATCGTCTTCCGCAAATTCGGCCACCGAGCAGGTGACGTCGGCCGCGAGCGACTTGAAGGGCTCGGGTAGGTTGGCGAGCGCTTGGCTCGCCAAAGCCTCGAAATCATCGAGGGTCGGGGCATAAAACCCCGACCAATCGGTGCCTTTTACTTCCACTCGCGGATATCGACGAAGTGGCCGGCAATGGCCGCAGCGGCAGCCATGGCAGGGGAAACGAGGTGCGTGCGGCCCTTGAAACCCTGGCGACCTTCGAAATTGCGGTTCGACGTGGACGCGCAGCGTTCTTCGGGTTTCAGCTTGTCCGGGTTCATGGCGAGGCACATGGAGCAGCCCGGCTCACGCCATTCAAAGCCGGCATTCTTGAAGATCACATCCAGACCTTCCTCTTCCGCCTGCGCCTTCACGAGGCCCGAGCCCGGCACGATCATAGCCGAGACGTGGCTCGCGACCTTGCCATCGCCAATAACGGCAGCGGCAGCGCGCAGATCTTCGATACGGCCATTGGTGCACGAGCCGACAAAGACGCGGTCGATCTTGATGTCGGTGATCGGCGTGCCCGGCTTGAGGCCCATATAGTCGAGCGCACGCCACTTGGAAGCACGCTTGGTTTCGTCGGCGATATCATCAGGATTGGGCACAACGCCCTGCACCGAGATGACGTCTTCCGGCGAAGAGCCCCAGGAAACGATCGGCGGCAGCTTTGCAGCGTCGAGGATAACGACCTTGTCGTAGTGGGCGCCATCGTCGGAATAGAGCGTCTTCCAATAGTCGACAGCCATATCAAACGCTTCGCCTTTTGGCGCGCGCGGGCGATCCTTGACGTAAGCAAACGTCGTTTCGTCCGGAGCGATCAGGCCAGCGCGGGCGCCGCCTTCGATGGTCATGTTGCAGACCGTCATACGGCCTTCCATCGACAGCGAACGGATGGCTTCGCCAGCAAATTCGATCACGTGGCCATTGCCGCCGGCCGTGCCGATTTCACCGATGATGGCCAGAATGATGTCCTTGGCGGTAACGCCCGGCGGCAGCTGACCATCGACACGCACCAGCATGTTCTTGGCCTTCTGCTGGATCAGCGTCTGGGTGGCCAGAACGTGTTCCACTTCCGACGTGCCGATACCGTGGGCCAGCGCGCCAAAGGCCCCGTGGGTAGAGGTGTGCGAGTCACCGCAAACGATGGTCATGCCGGGCAGGGTAAAACCCTGTTCAGGGCCAACGATGTGGACGACGCCCTGACGCTTGTCGAACGGGTCGTAATATTCAATGCCGAAATCGCGGGTGTTCTCGGCCAACGTCTCGATCTGGATCGCGCTTTCCGGGTCGGGATTGGGCAGCGAGCGATCGGTCGTCGGAACGTTGTGATCGACCACGGCCAGTGTGCGCTCGGGATGACGAACCTTGCGACCGTTCATGCGCAGGCCTTCAAAAGCCTGCGGGCTCGTCACTTCGTGGACGAGGTGGCGGTCGATATAGAGAAGGCTCGTGCCGTCCGGATTGTTCTGAACCAGATGGTCGTCCCAGATCTTGTCGTAAAGCGTGCGGGCCTTGGTCATTCGCGTTGTTCCGAGGGGCAGGAATGGAAGTTTGGATTGGTTCTAAGCCCAGAGGGGCTTTTGGGTCAAGAACAACCGTACTCTTGGGTACGCTCTTGCGGAAATCAGTTTGCCGGGGCGTCGCGCAGGCGGCCGACGGCAAGAGCGCCCAGCAGGCTCGTATCAAGCCCGATGCGGTAGCGGCACCAGAGGGCAATGGCTACCTGGGCCAGAATACGGGCCCCCATATTGACCGCCGCAGCGCCAACAATGCCCCAGATCGGGATCACGGCGATTTGCACGAGAAACCCAAAACCCATGATGGCGCCAAAGATGCCGACATAGGCGCGCTCATGTCCGGTCATCATCATCACGATCTTTGAGGGGCCGGTGACCGCATCGAACAAGAGGCCAAAGGCGAGAAGTAGCAGCACCAGCGTGCCCTCGGCATAGGAGGGGCCGAAGAGCGACAGGATGAACTCGCCGAAGAACAGGAAGAGGGCAAAGATCACGAGCGAGAAGACAAACCCGGCCCAGGCGCACAGGGCGGTGATGGCCTGGGCCTTTCGCATGGCGCCGGAATGGTAGTGTTCGGCCACCATAGGGGCGATCACCAGTTCGATGGCAAAGGTGAAGAGCGTCATCAGGCCGGCGGTGCGGAACGCGTTGAAATAGACGCCGGAGCTTTCAAGATCGAGCATCAAACCGACGAGAATGACGTCGGCATTGAGCGTAAAAGTTTCGATCAGGGCGCCAAGCAGCAGCCAATTGCTGAGGCTGCCCCAGCGCTGCCAATGGGTTTTTACCGGCGCGACACGCGGCAAGATGGCGTAGTTTCGCTTGAGCGCGACGCTCATCTGCAGGACCAGTGCGCCTATAAGAAGGGCGGCCGAGAGGGTCAGCGCGTCGGGACCGCTGAGCACGATGCCCACGGCAAAGAGCGCCATCACGGCAGCCGGCAGAGCCAGGCGCCAGACGATGTCGCGCGGCAAGAGGGCCGTCCAGAGCGATCCCTGCGCCCGCAGCACTGAGGAATTGTATTCGGCCAGTGCCATGGGCAGGATCAGGAATGCCGCGCCAATGAAATGGTTGATGGTTTCGCGCGGCGGCAGGAAAGGAATGCTGGCGACGGGGAGGACGCAGAGGAGACCGGCAAGGATCAGGCTGGCGCCAATGGTGATGGCCGAACCGGCCGCGACCACTGCTTCAGCGTCGTTGTTCTCGCCTTTGGCACGCAATTGCGGCCAGAGGCGTAGCACTGCGGTCGACTGGCCCATGCCGGCCAAAATGGCGAGCACGGTTGCCAAGGCGAGGCCAAAGGCAAAGTGGCCATATTCGCTCTCGGTCTGGGTGCGCGAGAGGACGACATAGGTGATGTAGGTGAGGCCGGCGGTCGCGACCTTGATGCCGAGCGAGCCCACCGAGCGCAGAAGGCCGGTGGAGAGCAGGGCAGAAAGATCGGTTGGAACGGCCAGCCGCATGAAGGGTCCTCGCGCCGGCCAGATTGCCGAGCGGGCAGAGAGTGCCAGAACCCCGTCAAGAAGGTCTTACCGTGAGGGTGTTTAGGCCCTCACGGCAGCGTGTTCGCCTAGTGGCGGAAGTGGCGCATGCCGGTCATCACCATGGCGATCCCGGCAGCGTCGGCGGCGGCGATGACTTCGTCGTCGCGCATGGAGCCGCCGGGCTGGATAACGGCCGTGGCGCCGGCTGCGACCAGAGCCTCAAGACCATCGGCGAAGGGGAAGAAGGCATCGGAAGCGACGACCGAACCGACCGTCAGCGCGCCTTCGATCCCGGCAGCTTCAGCCGCGTCGATCGACTTGCGATGGGCAACGCGGGCGGAATCGACGCGGCTCATCTGGCCTGCGCCAATACCGGCGGTCGCGCCATCCTTCACATAGATGATGGCGTTGGACTTTACGTGTTTTGCGACCTTGGCCGCCAGTTTCAGGTCGGCCAGTTCCGCTTCGGTAGGGGCGCGCTTGGTGACGACCTTCAGCTCGCAATCATCGACATTGCGATTGTCGCGGCTCTGGACCAGCAAGCCACCGGCCACCGACTTCACCTGCAGGCCTTCCGCCTTGGGATCGGCGAGACCGCCAGTGAGCAGAAGACGCAGGTTCTTCTTGGCGGCAATGATCTCTTGGGCCTCGGGCGTCGCCGAAGGGGCTACGATCACTTCGGTGAAAACCTTGACGATTTCGGTCGCCGTCTCGGCGTCGATCTCGCGATTGGTGGCGACGATACCGCCGAATGCCGAAACCGGATCGGTGCGCAGGGCCTTCTTATAGGCCTCGGTCAGGTTCGAAGCCGTGGCAACGCCGCAGGGATTGGCGTGCTTGATGATGGCGACGGCGGCCGTTTCCTTGGGGTCGAATTCGGAGACCAGTTCGAAGGCTGCGTCGGTATCGTTGATATTGTTGTAGGAAAGCGTCTTGCCCTGCACCTGCGATGCGGTGGCGACGCCCGGGCGGTTCTCGCCGGTGCCGTAGAAGGCGGCCCACTGATGCGGGTTTTCGCCATAGCGCATGACTTCGCGCAGGGTGCCGGCAAAGCTGCGGTAATTCACGTCGGCAAAGTCGATCTCTCGAGCGAACCAACTCGAGATCGCGCTGTCGTAGGCCGCGGTGCTGGCATAGGCCTTTGCAGCCAGCTTCTGGCGCAGTTCGTGGGGAATGCCGCCATTGCGGATGGCGTCCAGAATCGCCGGATAGTCGGCGGGGTCGACGACCACGGTCACATAGGCGTGGTTCTTGGCCGCCGAACGCACCATGGCGGGGCCGCCAATGTCGATATTCTCGATGATCTCGTCGTAGGAAGCGCCCGAGGCGACGGTCTTTTCGAAGGGATAGAGATTAACGGCGACGAGGTCGATGGGGCCGATCTCGTGTTCGTCCATAGAGGCCTTGTGCTCGGGATTGTCACGCACCGAGAGCAGGCCACCATGCACCTTCGGGTGCAGCGTTTTTACGCGGCCATCCATCATTTCGGGAAAACCGGTCAGGTCCGAAATCTCGCGCACCGGCAGGCCGGTTTCGGCGATGAGCTTGTGGGTGCCGCCGGTGGACACCAGCTCCACACCGGCTTCGGACAGCCCGCGGGCAAAATCCGCCATTCCCGATTTGTCGAATACCGAAAGCAGTGCCCGCCCGACCGTGACCGTCTTGCCCATGAGTTTTAGCTCGCATTGGAGGAGGAGATTTCGGCGCTCCGCTAGCACGAACGGACCGAAGAGTCCAAGCTCAACCGTGTTCGCGCGTCAGGATCCAGCCCACTTCCAGGCCCGGCTCGATTTCGGCCTCGAGCACGAGCTGGATGGTGCGATTAAAGCCGAGATAGGCCGATTGGCGGACGCTGTCGTCCTGCCGCAAGGTCGCGCCTTCCCAAAGGAAGCTCCAGACCTCGCCATTGGGCAGCGTCAGCCGGCGCATGCCTTCGCCCACCGGGGCATGGACGGAAATGCCGGGCGCCAGATGGAAGCGGATGGAGAGGTGCCCGTTCGGCGTGCCCTCTGCAATGACGCGATCCTGGCCAACCAGCGTCGTGCCATCACCTAGCAGGGTCAGCCGGCGCTCGATCTCGGCGCCGAAGCGGGTCGCATAGCCGATGGAGGACACGGCGAGCATGTGCTCGGCGGGAACCAGCTCCATATCTGGAACGACGGGCGACCGCTCCCTAAAACCCTTTGAGGGCACAAAGGCGTCTTCGTCTTCGATAGTGGGCGAGGAATGGGCGATGGCCTGGCGGAAGAGATCGCGGGTTTCCGCCATGTCGGTGGGCGCCGGCCCGCAGGAGCCAAGGATCAGTTCGCTACCGAAGGAAAATTCGAAAGCCAGCGCGCCGGCATGGGCCTCGCCATCAAAACCCGGCGGCGGACGCAGGCCGGAATCGGCGATAACAACGGCCTGGCCGCTACGCAGGATGCCGTAGCCACCAAGAATGCGCGAACGGCGCGACGGGGTCGGACCATTGGCCTGTACGGCGACCAGAATGTCGTGCGGCACCTGTCCGCAGCCATTGAAATAGGCCGGCTCACCGCTCGAGAGCGTGACGGCATCGAGCGCCTCATGCATGCGGTCGACGCGATTGGAGAGCGCAACCAAGGTCGGGCTGCCATGGCGATTGGCGGCCTGGCGCAGGCTCGAAAGCTCGACGAGCAGGTTGAGCTGGATGCGCGGATTGCGGCTTCTATGCAGCCCTTCGTCATCAAGCTGGGCGGCAAGAACGGCATCGAGCTGCTGCAGACGCGGCTCGACATCCGCGCTATCAGCCGGCTCGCAGAGCTCTGCGCCCAGAATGCCGAGGGCGGCAAAGAGCCGGTCGACCGGATCGGTCGCCAGCCGCCCGCGAACGCGCACGCCAAGGCCAGGCAAA
>NZ_JAFKHD010000425.1:0-6085 GCF_017307565.1 Devosia sp. | reverse complement strand
CCTGGGTGCCAAGGCTGCGCTGAATGGTTTTGGCCTGATCGGGCGTCGCACCATCGAGCAGCAGCGGCAGGTGGCGCAGCCAGTTGAGCACCCGCTGTCCGGTCAGCGGGAGGGACCAGCTCTCCGGATCGAACTTTCCTTCGCGTCCTATCCAGTCGAGCACCAGCGTGCGGGCAAAGAGCTTTTCGCCGGGATCGCGGATATCGCGGAAATGGCGAAGCCAGGAAAAGCTCTGGAGATTGTTCCACCAGTCAGGGAAATCGACATCGACGGAGAACGGCGAGGTACCGCCCGTTTCGATGAGTTTTGAGGCCAGCAGGTAGCGCCCGGACATCATCTCGCGCACGGCGTCGCGGTCGGCGGGACGGAAATCGGGCAGCTCGCCCTTGTAACCTTGCTCGGCGAGACCCTGCCAGGTCCAGCGGGTGAGAGAGGAGGTAACCACGGCATCGGCCAGGCGCAATCCGAAGCGCCGAGCGGTTGCAACAAACCGCCCGCTCACCTTCTGCCTCCGCGCGCGAAATCAACGCGGGCAGGCAGGTCGCTGCCCCTGGAACTCACCGAACTTAACCTTTTCAGACGCGGCAGCTGCCGCACGATGATGAAGCGTCTAGTGAATTTACCGTGATTTGCCCAGCGCAGGTTGGAATTCGCGCTGGAAAACTCTGCCCTCCGCAGATTTTTTAGCCCGTCTGCCGACGCAACCTAGCGTGTGCGCCGGCGACAAGCCAGTGGCTAGCTTGTGCGCCTGAAGCGCGCCACAAAGAAGCCATCCATCCCGCCGGCAACGCCGTTGGGCGAGATGGAAGGCAGCGTGCGAACGAGCCCGTCTGCCGTGACAGCGCCTTCAAGCCCGGGCAGTTCCGCGGACGCGACCGGATGAAGCTCCAGATTGTGGAAGGCTTTTAGTGCCCAATCCACCATGGCCTCGCCCTCTTCGGGCTCAAGCGAACAGACGCAGTAAACAAGGCTGCCGCCCGGCGCGAGGTTCTTCACCGCACGAGCAAAAATGCCCTGCTGCAGCTTGACCCGGCCGGCAATGTCGGCGGCGCTGCGATGCCAGAGAACTTCAGGGTGCCGGCGGAAGGTGCCGGTGGCCGAACAGGGCGCATCGACCAAAATGCCGTCAAATGGTTCGGCTGCGATATAAGCCGTGGCATCGGCCTCGATCACGGCCGGTTCATAGCCGAGCCGCGCCATATTGGCCTTGAGCCGTTCGAGGCGCGCGCCGTCGCTATCGAGAGCGGTGACCTCAAAGCCGGCCTTGACGAGCTGGGCCGTCTTGCCACCGGGCGCGGCGCACAGATCGAGCACCTTGCCGCCGGCCTTGGCAGCGAGAAGGCGGGCTGGCAGGGCGGAGGACACGTCCTGCACCCACCAACGGCCCTCGTCGTAAAACGGCAGCGCGTCCACCGAGCGATCGCGCGTTTCGACGCGGATGGAGTCGGCAATCAGTTTTTCGCCACCCAGCGCGTCGACAAGGCCCTGACCCTCGTCCTTGAGGGTGAGATCGAGCGGGGCACCGTCGATGAGGCCATCGGTAAAGCGCGACACAGCCTCTTCGCCATAGGCGGCTTCCCACTTGCGCCGGAAGCTTTCGGGAAGGAGAGAATCGTCTTCGAGAAGCCCATAGCGGGCAGAATTGGACTGGGCGCGGCGCAGAACCGCATTCATCAGGCCCGACAGGTGCCGCGCCTTGGGGTCGCGCTTGGTGGCTTCTACGGCAAGGAAAAGAGCACTGTGCGCGCCGATATCTGGCAGGAAAACCAGCTGCGCCAGCGACAGGCGCAGCACGGCTTCAAAGGTGCCCGACTTTGCCGGCATGCCCTTTTCGAGCAGTTCGGCGATCATGAGATTGATCTGGCCCTGGCGACGCAGCGCTGTGTTGATCAGGCGATTGGCAAGCGATCGATCACGGCCATCGGGCAGCTCGGCTGCCGAAAGGGGCGTAAAATGCTCGCCGCCCAGAACGGCGCGGAGCCTCTGGGCGGCAATCAGACGGAGGCCAAGGCCAGCCGGATCAGCTTTTTTGTTCAATCAGCACTCTCTTTGCGTCGCTGAGCGGAAGCGGCGACCCCGCTTCCCCGACGCATCTTATCCCCAGGGACCGCGCACGCCGCTATCGTCTTCACCACGGCCTGCGCTCGGTACCCGCCAGCCGCCGCCGGTATCGCGGCCGCTGGAAGCGGGCTGCGGGCGGGGCGCGGGCCTGCGGCCCTTATCGTCCACGCGCATCTCGCCCGCAAGCCTCTGCAAGGCGGCGATACGGTTTGCGGTATCTGGATGGGTGGAAAAGAGATTGTCCATCCGCGCGCCCGAGAGCGGGTTGATGATGTACATATGCGCCATGGCCGGGTTGCGCTCGGCCGCGACATTGACCTGACGACCGGCCAGCACGGCGATCTTGTTGAGCGCCGAAGCAAGGGCCAGCGGGTCGCCCGAAATCTCGGCGCCGTCGCGGTCGGCTTCATATTCGCGGGTCCGGCTGACGGCCATCTGCACCATCATGGCGGCGACAGGAGCGAGGAAAACCATCAGCAGCGCGCCGATACCGCCAAGCGGATTATTGCGGCTATTGCCACCGCCAAAGAAGAGACCGAACTGGGCCAGCGCCGAAACGGCACCCGCAAGCGTCGCGGTGATGGTCATGGTCAGCGTATCGCGCGAACGGATATGGGCCAACTCATGGGCCACGACGCCGGCGACTTCGCGCGTTTCAAGCTGCCGCAGGAGGCCGGTCGAAACAGCGACGGCAGCATTGTTCGGGTCGCGGCCCGTCGCAAAAGCATTGGGCTGGTCGGACTGGATAACATAGACGGCCGGCGTCGGAATGCCGGCGCGCTTCGACAGCGTATCGACCATGTCATAGAGTTCGGGCGCCAGGCTCTGGGCCACGGGCACCGCGTTCTGCATGCGCAGGACCAGCTTGTCCGAATTCCAGTAGGCAAAAACATTGGCGCCGGCTGCGAACAGGAGGGCAATCATCATGCCGCCAGTGCCGCCGATGAAATAGCCCACCACCATGAACAAGGCGGTCATGGCCGCGATGAGGACAAAGGTGCGGAAGGCGTTGAACATCAAAACCCCTTGGGTTGGTACTTTCGAACAATTATGTTGTGCGGCGAAGCGTTCCCTGCAAGCGCATGACCAAACTGTAAGCTGAAGTGCCCGATGACCGATAGCGCCACCCCGGAAGAGATTCCGGTAGAAGAACCCAAAGTGCTCACCCCTGCCGCCCAGCGCGCCCTCGCCGAGGCCGAAGCGCGCCGCCTGCAAATCGACAAGGCCACCGCCATGGCGCCCAAGGAAAAGGGTGGCCGCGGCGGCCTGGAGCCGGGTCGCTATGGCGATTGGGAGATCAAGGGCCTCACCAGCGACTTTTGAGGGTACTATGGCGCCATAGGGGTTGGGTCGCGCCAGCCTTGAGGGCATGGTTGGGGGTGGGGATAAGATGGATATCTCTTCTCCCTGCTACGACCGGGCGAGACGGGCCCTACCCTTCCAGAAAACGTGCCAGGTTTCCCAGCGACGAGCTAAGACCTTCGGCATGATCCTCGGCGCTGATGCCGCTGGGTACGTTTTCGGCCCGGATCGTTATCTCCGTGCCTTCCGGGACCGGTCGAAGCAGCCAGTTCATCACCATGGTGCCGGCAAAGGCCGGATCGTCGGAAACGAAATCGACGGCCTGGGAAACGAGCGCGCCCGGGACGAGATCGAGGAAACGCACAGCCACATCGTCGGAATTTTCGCCGGTTTTGCCGACGATACCGGCGTCATCGTAGCGCAGTATCATGCGGTAGTGCCCGCCGGGGCGAAGATCGAATTCCAGCATTTCGCCGCGCATGCCGCCCGGTGGCAGCCACTTGAGCATGGCGGCCGGATCGGTCATGGCGGCATAGACCTGTTCGGGCGTCGCATCGACGATGCGGCTGGCACTGTCGGTTCGGCTCATGCTCAGTCTCCTCGCAGGAAGAGTGTGCGCTAGAGCCGTGCCTTTTCCAAGGCGGGCAGCAATTCGCTCTTGATCGCCTCCGGGGTCAGCGGGCCGACATGCTTGAAGGTGATCTTGCCGCTGACATCGACCACAAAAGTCTCGGGCACGCCATAAACGCCCCAGTCGATCGAAACGCGCCGGTCGCGATCGGCTCCTATGGCGTCATAGGGATTGCCCAATTCGGCGAGAAACGCCCGCGCATTCTCCGGCGCATCGGAATGATTGATGCCGAAGAGGCGCACGCCCGTTTCCGCCTTCAGCGCTTCGAGCAGCGGGTGCTCGTCGCGGCAGGGAATGCACCAGGAGGCGAACACATTGACGACCGTCGGCGCGCCCTTGAGCGAGGCTGTGTCAAAGCCTGGCACGTCCATGCCTTCGACGGCCGGCAGGGCGAAATTGGGCGCCGGCTTGTCGATGAGCACCGAGCGAACCAGGTTCGGATCGCGATTGATGGAGCCGGCAAAGACCGCGATCAGCCCGACCAACAGCAGCAGCGGCACGGCAAAGAGAAGTTTCTTCATGGCGTGGAACGGCCAGGACGCGCGCTATCGCCCAGCTCCTCGAGCCGGCGCTTGCTCTGGCGGGCGGCAATGGCGGTCCAGGCAGTAAGCCCGGCAATGCAGAGAAAAACCCCGACATAGGCGGCGATGATGAATTCGGCATGCGCCCCCAGAGCGATCATCGCGCGTCTCCCCGGGCAATGCGGCGCTCGAGCGTCGCGATGCGGCGGCGGCGCACTTCGGTGTGCATGGCCACGAGCTGCAGCGTCACGAACATGAAGGTGAAGGCAAAAAACATGACGAAAAGCGGCGTCAGGATTTCCGGAGGCATGGTCGGGCCGTCGGCGCGGAAGACGCTGGCGGGCTGATGGAGGGTCGACCACCAGTCGACCGAGAACTTGATGATCGGAATGTTGACGGCACCGACAAGGGTAAAGACCGCAACGACGCGGGCGGCGCGCAGCTGATCGTCAAAGGCGCGCCAGAGCGCGACGATGCCGAGATAGATGAAGAGCAGAACCAGGGTGGAGGTCATCCGCCCGTCCCATTCCCAAAAAGTGCCCCAGGTGGGACGGCCCCAGAGCGAGCCGGTAAAGAGCGCCATGACGGTAAAGACGGCGCCGAGCGGGGCCGCAGCCTTCATCGACACATCGGCCATGGGATGGCGCCAGACCAGCGTGCCAAGCGCCGAAACGGCCATGGTGGCGTAGACGAACTGGCTGAGCCAGGCCGAGGGCACGTGCACATACATGATGCGCACCGTGTCGCCCATGTACTTTTCCGGCGGCGAGGAGAAGAAGCCGTACCAGAGCCCCACAGCGAACAGCACGCAGGTGATCACCGCCAGCGGCAATACGAGCGGTCGCGTCAGGGCGACGAACTGACCGGGATGGGACAGCCTGTTCCACCAGGTCATTTTGGGAGTGGTATCGATCGTCATACTTGCCGGAGGCCTTCGGAACGCATGTCGCGGTGAGGTGAGAACGCTCTAGTCTTCGCCCCAGTCTATCGCAAGGGCTGCCGCGAAGGGAGACAGCACCACCACCATGAGACTGAGTGCCGCAAGGAGGAGCGCCCCGGCCTGCGCCTGGTCGGGGCCGCCGCTTGGCGAAATGGCACCGACGCCAAAGATCAGCACTGGAACGCAGAGCGGCGCAATCAGGATCGGCGCGAGGAGCCCGCCACGGCGCGTCGCAACGGTGACAGCGGCGCCAATCGCCCCGAAACCGGCCAGCGCCGGCGTGCCGAGCAGCAGTGAAATGACGGTGCGCCAGAAGGCGTCGCCATCCATGGCAAGGAGCAGCGCGAGGGCGGGGGAGGCAAGGATCAGCGGCAACGCCGCGGTCAGCCAATGCGCGATCACTTTCGCGCCAACAACGGCCGACAGCGGAATATCGGCAAGGCGATAGAGCGCCAGCGTGCCATCGGCGCGGTCGGGCCCGAAGAGTTTTTCGAGCCCGAGCAGCATGGCAAGGAAGGCCGCGATCCAGACAATGCCCGGGGCAATGCGGGCGAGGAGCGCCTTGTCCGGCCCCACCGCAAAGGGCACTACCGCGCCGACAATGACGAAGAACAGCACCCGCGTCAGCAC
>NZ_JAFKHD010000249.1 GCF_017307565.1 Devosia sp. | reverse complement strand
GGGTGGCTCTCGAGAGAACCCGCCAGCCGCCCCCATTCCTTCGTCACCACCGGGCTTGTCCCGGTGGTCCATGCTTCCGCGAGATGGATTGCCGGGACAAGCCCGGCAATGACGACGAACGGCGGGTGTTGCCGCAAACGGACCTTTTCAGCTCCGCTCGAACCCGCGATTGCGTTCCCAGTCGGTCACGCGGCGATCATATTCGAACTGCTCCCATTCGGCGGTGTGGACATAGTGCTCCACCACATCGGCACCAAAAGCCTCGTCCAGCATTTTCGATTTCTTCAGCGCCCCGATGGCATCGCGCAGCGTCTTGTGCACTTCGCGCAGTTTCTTGCCCGAATAGGCGTCGCCCGAAAAAGCCGGCTCCAGGGTGAGCTTTTCTTCAACCCCCTTCAGCCCCGCCGCCAGGAGCGCGGCAAAGGCGAGATAGGGGTTGAGATCGGCCCCGCCGATGCGACACTCGACGCGCACGCCATTGGTGTTTTCTCCGCAGAGCCGGAAGCCAGCCGTTCGGTTGTCGCTGCTCCAGATCGCCTTGGTCGGGGCAAAGGTGCCGACCTGAAAGCGCTTGTAGGAGTTGATATAGGGGGCAAGGAAATAGGTGATGTCGCCGGCATAGGTCAGCAGACCCGCCATGAAATGCTTCATCAGCTCCGACATGCCCAATGGGTCCTTGCCGTCGACGAACTGGTTCTTGCCGCCCTTGGCCAGCGACATGTGGATGTGGGCCGAAGACCCGGCGAGGTCATAGGCCCACTTGGCCATGAAGGTTACGGCCTTGCCCTGACCATAGGCGATTTCCTTGGTGGCATTCTTGATCACCACATGCCGGTCCGCCATGGTCAGCGCCTCGGCATAGCGCACATTGATTTCTTCCTGGCCGGGCCCCCATTCGCCCTTGGAGTTTTCGACCGGAATGCCCGAGGCGTGCAGGTGATTGCGCAGCGCGCGCATCACGCACTCTTCCTTGGTGGTCTGGAAGATATGGTAGTCCTCGATGTAGTAGCCGGCGGCCGTTAGGTTCTGATAGCCCTTCTCATGAGCCGAGCGGAACGTCTCGTCGAAGAGGTAGAATTCCAGTTCGCTGGCGAAATTGGCAGAGAGCCCCATGGCCTCCAGCCGCGCCAATTGCTTTTTCAGGATGTTTCGCGGCGCATGCGGAATGGGCTCGTGGTGGTGGTGATCGACCAGGTCGGCCAGCACCAGGGCGGTGGCTTCGAGCCAGGTGCATTTCATCAGTGTTGCCAGGTCAGGCTTCATGACGAAGTCGCCATAGCCCTTGCCCCAGTTGGCGGCGCGATAACCGGGCACCGGCTCCATGTCGATATCGTCG
>NZ_JAFKHD010000424.1 GCF_017307565.1 Devosia sp. | reverse complement strand
CCTCCATACTCTCGGGGAACAGCAGCACGCAGAGCAGAAACAGCGCGACTGCGTAGCTGAAAACGAAGAAGTACTTTCCAAAACTCCAGTCGGTGATCTTGAAGAGGCCGAACTGCCACCACCAGAAGTGGATGAGCATGAGCATGACCGAGCAGGCCCATGCAAAATGCACGGGGTAGAGGCGGTAGTGTTTTGGGTGCTGCAGGATTTTGGCTACGCCAGAAAGCAGCCGAGTAACGCCGAGGCCAATAACGATGGCGAGCACTACGCGTATGTGCGGGAAGAGCTCGTGAACAGCGCCGGCCGTAGATTCCAATGATGCCCCTCCCGTGGATTACCCCAGACAATCAAAAACCGATTTTGCATTCGTTAAGGCGAGGCAGGAAATTGAGCCTGTCGGCACGGTCTGCTTGAGGGCCTAAAGGGTTGCCACGCGCCAATTCTTCGCCTTCAATTGAGGTGGCGTCTGGGGGCGGAGGATATATGAGGACGGTCTTTTTCGGGGCGCTGTTTCTTGCAGTCGCTTGCACACCTGCTTTCGCGCAAAGCGGCGAATGCGTCATAAAGGGCAACGTCAACACGAGAGGCGAGCGCATCTACCACGTGCCGGGTCAAAAATATTACGAGGAGACCCGAATTCAGGCCTCACACGGCGAGCGCTGGTTCTGCTCCGAACAAGAGGCGCGTGCGGCTGGTTGGCGGCGGTCGAAGGTTTAGCGGCTGTTGGCGTTCTCGCCGCGACATGATGGAACTGCCACGGCATCGGTCGAGTTTATGACGCATCCCTAGCCGAGGAGCGTCAAATGGGAATTCTCTGGACCATCATCATCGGTTTGGTCGCCGGTATTATCGCGAAGTTTCTGGTGCCGGGACCGAATGAGCCTTCTGGCTTCGTTCTGACCGCTGTTCTCGGCATCGTCGGCGCATTTGTGGCGACATTTCTCGGACAGGCCATCGGCTGGTATCAGGCTGGCGAAGGTGCCGGTTTGATTGGCGCCATTGTGGGTTCTGTCATCGTGCTCCTTGTCTGGGGCGCAATTTCCCGTCGCGCGTAATCAAGGACAAGACAATGGCTAACAGAACTCCTTCACTTATGGCGCTGCTCGGTCTTCTGGCGGTTGCCGGCTATCAGCACCGCGACAAGATCGCAGATGCGCTCAAGGGTATGCAAACCAACAGCGGCGCCTCTGGCGTCGGCGGGGCCCAGGCCGGAGGGCTTGGTGGTATTCTTGGCGGGCTTGGCGACCTCATCGGTGGCAAATCGAATGGTGGCAATGTGCTTACCGGCGGACTCAACGATCTGCTCGATAACTTCCGGGGCAGTGGCCAGGCGGAAACGGCAAGCTCCTGGACGACTGTCGGCGTGCCCACCAAGGGTCTGAGCGCGCAGGAAGTGGAATCCGCGATTGGCAAGGACACGCTGACGGAGCTGGCAGCGACGACGCGCATTCCCTACGACGAACTGCTGACCCGTCTTTCTACGAGCATTCCGCAAGCCGTGGACAAACTGACTCCGGACGGCAAATTCCCGCAGTCGGACGCCGAGGCGCGGGAAAGCCTTTTCAAGACAACCTGAGCAGGAAGGGTGGTTTCATGGGCCGCCCTTTGAAGCGGCGAAACCCGTTTTTTTGCATCTATACGGAACGATCGCCGTCGTGGGCCGTTATAGTAATGTCGATACGAGGTTGAAAAATTTCAATATCGACACAAAGGCCCTGGCAGCGATCAGCTACCAGGGCTTTTTGCTGCGCCTCGAGGCTCCGAGCGTTCAAATCTTGCCCCGAGGGCCCATAAAATTGCTGGAGGCGCCGGGAGCGGCTTTCCTCCCACCGCAGAGCGGCGTATAGCCGCAGCATAGCCTGTTCACCAGAAAGTTATCCCTTCAATGTTCGGCATCGATCCGAGTTTTTTCAGTTCGCTCTTCCAGGTCATCATCATCGATCTGGTCCTAGCGGGCGACAATGCTGTCGTCATCGGGTTGGCGGCCGCGGGGCTGGCGCCCGAATTGCGCCGGAAGGCTATTCTGGTCGGTATCGCCGCAGCGACCGTGTTGCGTATCTGCTTCGCCCTCATCACCACGGAGCTGCTGTCGCTCGGTGGCGGCCTGCTCATCGCCGGCGGCATCCTGCTGCTCTGGGTTTGCTGGAAGATGTACCGGGAGCTCAATGTCAGCGAAGAGGAAGAGGGCGAGGCGACCGAGGCGCTTTCGGGCAACGACCTCAATGCTGACGGCACCGTGGCCGGAAAGGCACCGCGCAAGACGCTGCGCCAGGCGGTTACCCAGATCATCATCGCCGACGTTTCCATGTCGCTCGACAACGTGCTGGCCGTGGCCGGTGCGGCGCAGCACCATGTCGAAGCGCTGATCTTCGGCCTGGCGCTCTCGGTTGTGATGATGGGTGTCGCCGCGACCTTCATCGCGCGCCTGTTGCACCGTTTCCGCTGGATTGCCTGGATCGGTCTCCTGATCATCCTGTTCGTGGCCGTGCGCATGGTGCTCGAGGGCGCCGGCACGTTCGTCACGATCCCGGAGATCCCGCTGCTCTACACACCCCACGCTCCGGCTGCCGCTGCTGCGGCGCACTGAGACTTGAGCTTTCGCTAACCAAGCCCCGAAATTGGGGGCATTTAGCGACGCGCAATAGGGATTTGCTCATCTAGAGCCACTAGCCTCCCCGCAGACGACCAATCTGCGGGGATTTCTATGTCCAGTGTCGCCAGGGAGATGATGGAGCCAGCGCGGGCGGCCAATGCGGCCGCGAGCGCAAGCGCCATTACGCTCGTGGCGCGGCAGGTATCTGGCGCCGATTGGGACACCATCATCGGCAGCTTCGACGAAGTCTGCCAGGAACAGACCCACGCTTTTGCCAAGACGCGCTGGCCTGATGTCGGCCAGGAGCCTGTGATCTTTCAGCGTGGCGCCACGGTGGTGGGCGGCGCTCTGGTCATGATCCAGCCCCTGCCGCTGGGCCTCGGCAAGATGGCCGTGGTCAAATGGGCGCCGATGCTTGCGTCGGCCGGCTCGGCCGAAGCTGAGGCGCTCAGGGCCGCCATGGTCGATTGCCTGACGCGGGACTATGCGGAAAAGCGCGGCATGATGCTGTCGGTGCTGCTCCATGCCTCGCCCGATGAAATCAATGCCGGCTATCACGCGCTGCGCCAGCGCGGTTTTCAGCGTGGCTCCACGCTGCTTTTTCCCAATCGCTATATGGTGCGGCTGCGCCTCTCGGACGACGATCTGCGCAAGAGTTTCCACCAGACCTGGCGGCGCCAGCTCAACAAGGCGGAAAAATCCAATCTGGAATTTTCCCGTTCCGAGCCCGGCGAGATCGGGGATTTCAAGGCGCTCTACGCTGCCATGACCGAGCGGAAGCAGTTTCCCGATCATTCCGCCTATGAAACGCTGGATGTGCTGATGGGGCTCGACGAGCCGCTGCGGCCGGAACTGTTTTTCGTGCGGCATGAGGGCGAGACCGTCGCCGGGGCCCTGATCTTCAAAGCGGGGCAGCGCGCGGTCTATCTTTATGGCGCGACCAATGACAAAGCCCTGCCTTTGCGGGCGGGCTATTTCCTCCATTGGCAGGTAATCCGCTGGTTACGCGATAATGCCCGGGCACAATGGTATGACCTGGGCGGCACGGACGGGTTCCAGGGGCTGCATCAGTTCAAGGCGGGCATGGTCGGAACGGCAGGCGTTATTCGGCCGGTGCCTCCGGTGCTCAACCGGGCCACCTCGCCATGGGCGGGCTTTCTGGGCAATGCGGCGTTTACGGCGCGGGACGTGCTGCAGCATACGCGACGGCATCTCGATGGCCTCAGGAGCAGCAAGGCGCGGCCTGATCAGGCTCCGCACATCTGGGACGAGTCGTTCCGATGAGCCTTGCCCGAAAACTGGCCTCGCAGTCCTCGATCATCTTTGCGGCCCGTATTTTCGGGGCAGGCTTCATTTTCATCGCCCAGGCCATGATTGCGCGTCTCTGGGGCGCGGAACTGCTTGGCGAGTTTCTGCTGGTGGTGGCGAGCGTCAATCTCGTCTCGGTGGTGATGCCGCTCGGCTATCACACCGTCGGCACCTATTTTGCGGCTGAATACCGGGCGCGCGGCAATCGCCGGCAGCTGATGGCTTTCCTGACGCGCTCCTATGGGTTTGTTGTGCTGAGCTTTATCGGGCTCGTCGTTTTCGGGCCGTTGCTGCTTGAGGTGGTCGGGTTAGGGCAGGGTGCCGTTGCGCTGCATTTCGTGCCGTTTGCCCTGCTGACGCTGGGTACGGCCATAGTCTATGTGAACAGCGCGACGCTGGTTGGTCTGAAGCGCCCATTTGCCGGCTTCTTTGCCGATACGCTGCTGCGGCCGATGATTGTGCTGGCCTCGTTCCTCGTAGCCCTGGGTGTCGGCACGCCGGATGCGGGCTTTACCCAGATGCTCTGGTGCATCGGGGTTGGCTATGTGCTCGTCTCGCTCGTGCAGTTTGCCTTTGTGGTCACGAGCCTGCCGAAAATTCCGGTAGGCGAGGAGCTGTTGCCGGCCGAGGCGCGGCGCTGGTGGCGGTTTGCGCTACCGTGGGTGGTGATCAGCCTCGCGACCGATTTTTTCTTCGACATCGACCTGCTGCTGCTCAGTCACATGCTGGGGCGCGAGGAGCTGGCGATTTTTGGCGTGTGTACGCGGATCTTCTCGCTGGTGTCGTTTGGCGTGGCGGCAGTTTATGCCGTGACCATGCCCGACATGTTCGAGAGCGAGGCCAAGGCCGATCGCGAAGCTTTCAACCGCAAGGTGGGCGAGGCCAATGTCGTGGCCAGTGGCGTGGCGCTGCTGTTGTTCGGCGTGGCCGTGCTTGGCGCGCCGCTGGCGCTGATGCTGTTCGGGCCCGAATTTGCCGCAGGTGCGGCGCCGCTCGCCATTCTCTGCCTGTCGCTGGTGGTGCGCTCGGCCATGGGACCGGCTTCGATCGTGCTGTCGATCCACGATCGGCCATGGGCCAGCCTGCCGGCCATTGCGCTCGGCATTCTGACGCTGTTCCTTGGCAATCTGGTGTTGGTTCCGGCGTTTGGTCTTGTCGGGGCTTCGCTGGCGGCGATCGTTGCGATCAGCGTCTGGTCGGTGGCGCTGTGGCTGACGGCGCTGCGGACTGCGCATATCGATGTCTCGATCATGCAATGGTTCAGGTCGCGTCGGCGGGTGCTAGCGGCCGAGTAGGGGCGCTCAGGCCCCAACAAGGCCCTTCAGGCGATTCCTCAGCCGTCCCAGCCGGCCGATATTGACCCCGCTGTCGTAGCCTTCTTCGCCCTTGGTGTAGAACTTTTCGATCAGCAGATAGTCCTGGCCGAAGATGTGCTGTTCGAGCAGCACCGTCTCACGGTAGCCGTAGCGCTTAAGCAGCATGCGGGCGACCTCGTTTTCCGGCCGCACGAAGGTGAAGGCCTTGTGGAAGCGGGTCTTGTCCCAGTGCTCGTCGAAGGCGCGCATGCCGAACATGCCGAGCTTGGTCTGGCGATGGGAGGGGAAAACCCAGCTCCAGTAGCGGAAGATGGCGCCGCATTCGGGACCCGACACCATGGCGCCACCCGGAACCCCATCGGCGCACATGATCATGATGTGCCAGGGATCGATCGCCATAAGGTTGTGGAGAAAGGTCTTGTTCAGCCGGCCCATTTCGTAGGCCTTGAAGCGGTCGCTGTAGTGCGGCGAGGTCGCGATCACATCCATGAGTTCGGCATGGATCAGCGGCACATCCTCGGGTTTGGCGGCACGGATGGTCATTTCGGCCATGGATCTGCTCCCTCTGCAAATCTGCGGCGTTCACCTTAGCGCCATGCCGTTAATGGAGCGTGGCCTTCGCTATTGGCTTTAGGTCGGATGCCCAAGGGCTTGCGGCGGATAGCTCGCGTCAGTAGAACGGGGGCCGGGAGAGACCAGGGAGGATGACAATGAGCGAAGAGCTCTTGTTCCAGCCAAGTGCAGCCGCAATCGCACACACCCAGACTACGGGCGAACAGTATGCCGCTCAGTACGAGCGTTCGATCAAGGATCCCGATGGATTCTGGGCCGAGCAGGCCAAGCGCCTCGACTGGGTGAAATTTCCCACCAAGATCAAGAACACGAGCTTCGCCTACCCCGATGTCTCGATTAAATGGTTCGAGGACGGGATTCTCAACGTTGCTGCCAACTGCATCGACCGGCATCTGGCCGAGCGCGGCGACGATATCGCGATCATCTGGGGGCCGGACAATCCGGCCGATGAGCCCGAATATATCAGCTACCGCAAGCTGCACGAAAAAGTCTGCCGCTGCGCCAATGTGCTGAAGCAGCTCGGCGTCAAGAAGGGCGACCGCGTCACCATCTACCTGCCGATGATTCCGCAGGCTGCCTATGCCATGCTCGCCTGCGCCCGTATCGGCGCGGTGCACTCGGTGGTTTTCGGCGGCTTCTCGCCGGACGCGCTGGCCGGCCGTATCAATGACTGCAATTCTGAAGTCGTGATCACGGCCGACGAAGGCCGTCGCGGCGGTAAGGCCGTGCCACTCAAGGCCAATGTCGACAAGGCGCTGCAGGACTGCCCGGGCGTGCGCAAGGTGCTCGTGGTGCACAATACCGGCGCCGACGTGCCGATGAAGGGGTCGCGCGACGTCTGGTGGCACGAGGCTGCTGCTGGCGTCGAGCCGTTCAACGAGCCCGAGCCGATGAATGCGGAAGACCCGCTGTTCATCCTTTATACGTCCGGCTCCACCGGCAAGCCCAAGGGCGTGTTGCACACCCAGGGCGGCTACCTCACCTATGCGTCCCTCACGCATGAAAAGACCTTCGACTACAAGCGTGGCGAAGTCTTCTGGTGCACGGCCGACGTTGGTTGGATTACCGGCCATAGCTACATCGTCTATGGGCCGCTGGCCAATGGCGCGACGTCGCTGATGTTCGAGGGCATTCCCTCCTGGCCCGATGCCAGCCGCTTCTGGCAGGTGGTCGAACGTCACAAGGTCAACATCTTCCATACTGCCCCGACAGCCATTCGCGCGCTGATGGGCGCCGGTTCCGATTTTGTCGACAAGTTCGAAATGCCGAGCCTGCGTCTCCTTGGCACCGTGGGCGAGCCGATCAATCCGGAAGCCTGGCTCTGGTACTCCAAGCATGTGGGCAAGGATCGTTGCGGTATCGTTGACTGCTGGTGGCAGACGGAAACGGGCGGCCACATGATCGCTCCGTTCCCGGGCGCGTTCCCCGTAAAGCCAGGCTCGGCGACCAAGCCGTTCTTCGGCGTGCAGCCAGTTGTGCTGTCGCCCGAGGGCGTGATGCAGGAGCAAATCAAGGCCGAAGGCGTGCTCGCCATTGCCGATAGCTGGCCGGGGCAGATGCGCTCGATCTTTGGCGATCACCAGCGCTTCATCGAGACATATTTTACCCAGTACAAGGGCTACTATTTCACCGGCGACGGCTGCCGGCGGGACAATGACGGCTACTACTGGATCACTGGTCGCGTCGACGACGTGCTCAACGTGTCGGGTCACCGGCTGGGCACGGCCGAGGTCGAAAGCGCACTGGTGGCGCACCCGAAGGTCAGCGAAGCGGCCGTTGTCGGTTATCCGCATGACGTCAAGGGGCAGGGCATCTATTGCTATGTCACCCTGATGGCGGGTGAACAGAGTTCCGACGAGCTTCGCGCCGAGCTGCGCAACTGGGTTCGCAAGGAAATCGGGCCGATCGCTACGCCGGACCTGATCCAGTGGGCGCCCGGCCTGCCCAAGACCCGTTCGGGCAAGATCATGCGCCGCATTCTGCGCAAGGTCGCCGAGAACGATTTTGGCTCGCTGGGCGATACCTCGACGCTGGCCGATCCGGCCGTGGTCGATGATCTCATCGCCAATCGCCAGAACCGTCCGGCCGGCTAAGGCCTTTCAGTTCGTGGAGTTTTTAGCCCCCGGGTCATGCCCGGGGGCTTTCGTTTGTGCGGCACGAAGGCCTCTCAGTCATTGTGTCGCCAGCTTTTCGTGACCACTCTGCCGCCTAGATTCGCCTGGAGTCCTCGTTTTGCGCCCAATCTTTGCCGCTGCCTTCGCATGCCTTGCCCTCGTCGCTCCCGCCCAAGCCGCAACGCTTGAGGAAATGGCGGGGCAGATGATCGTCATCGGCTTCGACGGCAAGAGCGCCGAGGACCCCGGCGTGAAAGCCATGGCCGGCGAACTCGCGGCCGGGCGGCTGGGCGGGGTGATGTATCTCAAGAAGAATGTCGCAAGCCTTGCAGCCGTCGCCAAGATGAATGCGGAATTTCGGGCGGCCTCGCCTGATCTGCCACCCTTTATCACCCTCGACCAGGAAGGTGGCGCGGTCGAACGGCTGACCAAGGATGTCGGCTTTACCGAAATTCCCAATGCTGCGACGATCGCCGCCGACAACAGCCCCGAAGCGGCCGAGGCCATCTATGCGGAAATGGCCAAGGGCATTGCGGCACAAGGCTTTACGGTCAATTTCGGGCCTGTCGCCGATCTCAACATCAATCCGAATAATCAGGTGATTGCCAAGTTTGGTCGCGCCTATAGTGCTGATCCCGAGACGGTCACTGCCTACGATCGCGCCTTCATCGAGGGGCACCACAAGGCTGGCCTTGCGACGGCGCTCAAGCACTTTCCGGGGCACGGCTCCTCGACGGCCGACAGCCATGAGGGCTTTGTCGACATCACCAAGACCTGGTCGGAAGACGAACTCGAACCCTATCGCGAGCTGATCGGCGAAGGCGTGGTCGACATGGTGATGGTGGGGCACCTCTATCACGCCGATTATGCGGATGATGACGGGCAGACGCCGTCGTCGCTCTCGGCGCGTTGGATCGATGGGGTGCTGCGCACTGATCTCGGCTTTGACGGCGTCGTCATCAGCGACGATCTCGAAATGGGCGCCATTCGCGACCACTTCACGCTCGAGCAAACCGTGGTCGAGGGGGTAAAGGCGGGCATGGATATCCTGCTCTTTTCCAACACCGGCTATCAGCGGCCAGGCCTATCGAAGGAAGTTCTCGCCATCCTCATGGAGCACGCAGAGAAAGACCCCGCTTTTGCCAAGCGTATCGAGCAGAGCTACGAGCGCATCGTTGCGCTCAAGCGGCGCCTCGGATAGGGGTTTCCACCTCTTTCTTGCGAAGCCGGTTTTCTCCGTCTCCGTGCAAAGATAAGGTGCTGCGGTAACTTGGAGGCCAGTGGGCAATGACGGATGACCGCGAGGTCCGGCACGCCCGGGCATTGTTCCTGTCCGACGTGCATCTGGGCATGAAGCCGACCCGGGTGAAGCAGCTCATCGAGTTTTTGCGCGTCCACGACGCCGAGACCATCTATCTGGTCGGCGATATTCTCGATGGCTGGCGGCTGGCCAAGGCCTGGCACTGGCCTGAGGACTACAACATTCTGGCCCAGCTGTTGCTCGACAAGGCGTCGGCCGGAACCAGGATCGTCTACCTGCCGGGCAATCACGACGAATTCCTGCGCGAATATCTCGGCACCTATTTCGGCGAAATCGAGCTGGTGGATCGGACGATCCACACCACGGCGACCGGGCGCACCTATCTTGTCATTCATGGCGACCAGTTCGACGTGGTCGTGATGAATGCCAAATGGCTCGCTCATGTCGGGGACTGGGCCTATAACTTCGCGCTGCGCGTGAACATCGCCATCAACTGGGTGCGGCGCCGGCTGGGGCTGCAATACTGGTCACTGAGCGCCTGGGCCAAGCAGAAGGTGAAGAACGCGGTCTCGGTCATCGGCCGCTTCGAAGAGGCGCTGGTGCATGAGGCCAAGGAAAGCGGTGTGCAGGGCGTGATCTGTGGTCACATCCACTTCGCCGACATGCATGACCGCCTGGGCATCCACTACATCAATACCGGCGACTGGGTGGAAAGCTGCACGGCCGTAATCGAGAATCACGACGGCAATTTCGAGCTGATCAAATGGACCGAGATGGTGGTCGGTGAGCCGCGACGCACGAAAATCCGGCGCCCCGTAACCGAATAGACTGTCGCGACTTCGTCGCATCAGGTTCATGGCAGCGCAATTTGGCTGACGCAGGCTGATCTTGCTTGAATCAGCCCCAGCGGTGCCGCCATGGCCTATGCCGTTTCCTCCGGTTCTTCCCGTCGTATCGTCATTGTCACCGATGCGTGGCGCCCACAGATCAACGGGGTGGTGCGCACGCTCGAAAGCGTGGGCAAGGTGCTGCGCGAATGGGGGCACGGGGTCGACTATCTGACGCCCGAAGCCTTCTGGACCGTGCCGGTACCGACCTATCCCGAAATCCGGCTCTCTCTGGCCTCAAGACGCGCCGTGTTCCATCGCCTGGCCCATTCGCGGGCGCATCACATTCATATCGCGACCGAGGGGCCGCTGGGGCTTCTGGCGCGCCAATATTGCATCGAGCGCGGCAAGGGCTTTTCGACAAGCTTCCATACGCGCTTTCCCGAATATGTCTCGGCGCGTCTGCCGGTGCCGCAGGACTGGAGCTATGGCTATCTGCGCTGGTTCCACGAGCCGGCCGGCAATACGCTGGTACCCACGCCATCGCTGCGCGACGACCTGATAAAGCGCGATTTCCGCCGCCTTCGGGTTTGGGGGCGTGGCGTCGACATGGAGCGGTTCCAGCCCGGGCGCTCGGCTGTGTTCGCGCATCTGCGGGGGCCGCGGCTGCTCTATGTGGGGCGGGTCTCGGCCGAGAAGAACGTCGAGGCCTTCCTTGCGCTCAATGTGCCGGGCACAAAGATTGTCGTGGGTGACGGCCCGGACCGAGTGCGGCTTGAAAAGCTCTATCCCGACGTCGTGTTCTGCGGCTATCGGCATGGCGAAGCGCTGGTGGAGGCCTATCAGGGGGCCGATGTGCTGGTATTTCCGAGCCGCACCGACACCTTTGGCAATGTGATGACCGAGGCACTGGCCTGCGGTACGCCGGTTGCCGCCTATCCTGTGACGGGGCCTAAGGATGTGATCACCGACGGCCGGGCCGGGGCGCTGCACGATGATCTCGCGGTTGCCGTGCGACGGGCATTGATGCTCGACCGGAAGGATGCGTCCAACCACGCCCAATCCTTCACCTGGGCGGCGAGCGGCAAGCAGTTTCTCGACGGCCTCGTGCCGGCCAGCGTGCGCCTGCCGCAACTGGCGGAAGCCATCTAGGAAAGCGAATTTTGGTCTGTCGGGATCAATTGTGACACTCAATTTATAACGTTGCACTCGGGCGGGCATTTGGGTCTTGCATTGTGCCGAGATGCAAGGCACCAAGGCATTCGGGGCGCTGATTTGCGCCCGGAGCTTTTTCCATGTCTTCCGTTCTGTCGCGCCTCGATACGCCTGAGGCGCGTGCATCGCTTTATCAATTCACCGTCTATCTTCCGGGCGCTGTCGCCTCGGTTTTTCTCGGCATCTGGCTCAGCGAACACGGCATTCCGGCGGACCAGATCGGCGTGGTCAACGCGCTCCCGATGCTGGGCCTGTTGCTGCTGAACATGATCATCGGTCGCATTGCCGACCGGGCCGACGACTGGCGCACGGCGATCATCGCCATTTCGCTGGTTTCGGCGCTCATTCCGCTTGGCTTGTATTTTACGAGCGAGTTCTGGGGCATTTTGCTGGTCTGGGCGCTGGCGGCGATGTCGAATGGCCTTGTGCCGCCAATCATCGATGCGGCGACGGTTCGCATGACGCGTCGCAACGGCACGGATTTTGGCGCGGTGCGCGCCTGGGCGACGATCGGCTATGTGGTTGGCGCGGCGGGTATTGGCGGGCTGCTGACCGTTGTGGGGCCGGGGGCCTTCGTCACCCTCTATCTCGCCATGACGGTGTTGCGGGCGATTGTCGGCTTCATGCTGCCGCGTTTCCGGGCGCCTGCGCTCGAGACGACGCTGGCCGACGTGCCGGGCACGCCGGCGCAGCGCCCCAAGCTGCGGGATTCACTGAAACTCTGGTTTGTGCTGCCGTTGGTGGCTTTCGCCCTGGTCAACTCCAGCAACGCCGCCATGGGCAGCTTTGGTGCGCTGCTCTGGCACCAGCAGGGCATTCCGGACTATTTCCTCGGGCCGCTGCTGGGTACGGCGGCAGTCGGGGAAGCTGTGTTGATGCTGATCTGGCGGCGTTTTGGCGGGCGCGTGACGGCGCGCAACATGATCCTTGTGGCGTGTCTGGCCGGGCTCGTGCGCTTTACGGTGCTGGCCTTCGGGCCGCCGGTGGAAGCGCTGTTTCTGCTGCAGTTGCTGCATGCGTTCAGCTTTGGCATGGGCTATTTTGGCGTCGTCCACTTCATCGCCAACTGGACGCATGAATCCAACGCCGCCGAGGCGCAGGGTTTTGCCAATATGCTCAACCAGGGTGTGGCCATGGTGATGCTCATCCTCTTCGGCTGGTTGGCCGAATGGTTTGGGCCCGGGGCGTTCTTCTCCTCGACCGTGACCTGTTCCATCGGCATCATCTGCGTTTTTGTTTCGCTCCGCCTGCGCCCACCCAAGGACGCCACGCGGCCGCCCGTTTCCTGATTGCC
>NZ_JAFKHD010000248.1 GCF_017307565.1 Devosia sp. | reverse complement strand
TCACCGTTCTAAATTATCTTCAGGCCCGCAAGCAGGGTTGCTCCCTTTAAACCCCAACTGACGCGAGCAACAGGAGGGTCGATGCGGTGATGTGTCGCTCGCGAATTCGTCAGACGCAACCGGCCGTTAACTATGCTAGCAACAGAATAAGGATGGTGTTCTCTGCCGCTCCGAGGCTCGGATCTGGTTCTGTTTCATGTTCTACGCGTTAAAAGCAATGTCCGTCGGCCTTCTTGCCATTTCACTCAGCGGTTGCGTCTCGAGTGTGCTGGATGTCGACAACAAGGCTTCCCAGCCTATTCCGGCCTTGCTGGTCGCCGAGATGTCGAGAAAGTCGATGTCTCCCTCTTCGCCGATCCTTGTTCGCATTTTCAAACAGGAGAGCGAGCTGGAAATATGGAAGCAGGATCGCACCGGCAAATATGCTCTCCTGAAAACATACCCGATGTGCCGATGGTCCGGGAAACTCGGCCCGAAGACCCGTGAAGGCGACCGTCAGGCGCCGGAAGGCTTTTACCACGTCAATGCGGGAATGCTGAACCCCACCTCCCAATATTACCTGTCTTTCAATCTCGGCTATCCGAACCGGCTTGAAGCGGCACTGGGGTATTCGGGCGACGCCCTGATGGTGCACGGCGCCTGCACCTCCTCGGGATGCTATGCGCTAACCGATGATGGGGTCGCCGAGATCTACGCCGTCGCGCGCGAGGCTTTGAAGGGCAGCCAACAGTCCTTTCAGGTTCAGGCTTTTCCCTTCCGCATGACGCCGCAAAATATGGCGAAGCATCGTGATGACCCCAACTTTGC
Source organism: Devosia sp. (assembly GCF_017307565.1). Lineage (GTDB taxonomy): Bacteria > Pseudomonadota > Alphaproteobacteria > Rhizobiales > Devosiaceae > Devosia. Next base: position 532 of record NZ_JAFKHD010000248.1, on the reverse strand, counting down.
GTTCTGGACCGACCTGAAGCGCGGCTACGACAGCTTCGAGGTAACGCGTCGCCAGCCCAGGATTTCGCATTGCGGCGGTAGATATGTCGTGGACACAGAGTTTGAGGCCGGCGAGCCGCGCAATCCACTTGCTGCCTGTCCACCGGCCGTCAACCAGTCTCATCCGGCGATAGCCGATCGTACGCAAACCGATTTACGACAGGCAGACATGCTGGTTTCGAGCGGGAGTGCGCTGTCAGCTCATTCTTACGTAGACGGTGGGATGCATCCGAGCTTTCGCAGGCTACTGAAACGGAATGGTCAGGATGCGCTTGCGAAGCGAACATCGCCGCGGTCTTCTGTGCCCGTCAGTCGGCCCGACGCAGCGCTCGCGGACCCGCATTCTCCGGACGAGTAACGGACATGTTGCGTGGTTTTCTGTCACTGCTGGTCGCCCTGTTGTTGACCCTGCATTTGAGCGCTGCAGCGTCCATCGCGGCACCGGCAACAGACGGTCGCAGCCTGGTTTCATCAGATCTCTTCATAAATACTG
>NZ_JAFKHD010000247.1 GCF_017307565.1 Devosia sp. | reverse complement strand
CTCGACGCCGCCCACGCCGCCAAGGCCGCGTGGGGCCGCACCTCGCCGGCCGTGCGCGGACATATTCTCGAACAGATTGCGCAGCGCATGGAAGATAGCCTCGAGATGCTGGCGACGGTCGAGACCTGGGACAACGGCAAGGCCATCCGCGAGACGCTCGCCGCGGACCTGCCCCTGAGCATCGACCACTTTCGCTACTTCGGCGGCTGCATTCGCGCGCAGGAGGGCGGCATCTCGGAGATCGACGCGGACACGGTCTCCTACCACTACCACGAGCCTCTGGGCGTCGTCGGCATGATTATTCCGTGGAACTTCCCTATCCTGATGGCGACATGGAAACTGGCTCCGGCGCTGGCCGCGGGCAATTGCGTGGTACTGAAGCCCGCCGAGCAGACGCCGCTGTCGATCCTGGTTCTGTTGGAACTGATCGGCGACCTGCTGCCTCCCGGCGTGCTGAACGTGGTCAACGGCTTTGGCCTCGAAGCGGGCAAGCCGCTGGCATCGAGTCCGCGTGTCAACAAGGTGGCCTTTACCGGCGAGACCACCACCGGGCGGCTCATCATGCAGTACGCCTCGCAGAACATTATTCCGGTGACGCTCGAACTCGGCGGCAAGAGTCCCAACATCTTCTTCGCCGACGTGATGCGCGAGGACGACGCCTTCTTCGACAAGGCGCTCGAGGGCTTCACCATGTTCGCGCTCAACCAGGGCGAGGTCTGCACCTGTCCCTCGCGCGCCCTGATTCAGGAGTCGATCTATGACGCCTTTATGGAGCGTGCGCTGGGCCGGGTCAAGGCGATCAAGCGCGGCAATCCGCTCGACCGCGACACCATGATCGGCGCGCAGGCGTCCACCGAGCAGATGGAGAAGATCCTCTCCTACTTCGACATTGGCAAACAAGAGGGCGCGAAGGTGCTGACCGGCGGCAAGCGCGCGGACAACGGCGGAGACCTGGCCAACGGCTTCTACATTGAGCCGACGGTCTTCGAGGGCAACAACAAGATGCGCGTCTTCCAGGAAGAGATCTTCGGGCCGGTCGTCTCGGTGACGACGTTCAAGGATGACGAAGAAGCCCTGGCCATCGCCAACGACACGCTTTACGGTCTGGGGTCCGGTATATGGACGCGCGACATGAACCGCGCCTACCGCTTTGGCCGGGGCATCGAGGCAGGCCGCGTGTGGACCAACTGCTACCACCTCTATCCGGCGCACTCCGCCTTCGGAGGATACAAGCAGTCCGGCATCGGCCGCGAGAATCACAAGATGATGCTCGACCACTATCAACAGACAAAGAATCAGCTCATCAGCTACAGCCCCAATGCCATGGGCTTCTTCTAAAC
>NZ_JAFKHD010000381.1 GCF_017307565.1 Devosia sp. | reverse complement strand
AGCTGATCACCCGCTCGGCCAGCCAGCGCCCGTCCACGCGCCGCCAGACCTGGATGAAGCGGGCCTCGCCCACCCAGCGCTCCACACCGTCCTTGCCGCGCTCGTGGAAGCGGTGGTCGCCGATTTCCAGCGCCCGCTCATCGTGCAGCGGGAATACCTGCAGCGAGGGCTCCACCAGCTCGCGGCGCAGGTGCCAGCCGCCCTTGCGTGCGTTGTCGCACATGCTGGCCACGCTGCGGCGGAAGTCTTCGCGACTGCTGGCCGACTTGCCGTCCTTGTCATGGAAGAACTCCATGTCTTCGGTGGTCATCGCGGCGGCCTTGTCGGCGTCGCAGGCCTCGAAGGCCACCGCAAAGAGCTGGGTGTCGGCCTGGCGGATCTGTTCGCGCAGGTCATCGGTGGAGGGCGGTGCGGCGGCGAGGCCGGCGGCCAGCAGGGGCAGGGTGAGCAGCAACATGGCGAAACTCCCGGGGATGGTCCGCGCAGGCTGGCATGCCGGTGACCACGGCGGTACGGCGCTGCGACGAAACCGGGAAGGCGCGGTGCGAAGGCGGGAAATACCGGCGCGGTGCCCGATGACGGCGTGTGCAGGCGATGTCATGAGCGGGCGCGTTTCCCTCACGGTCGCGATAGGGCCCGGTCACTAGGCTGCAATCCTCCCCTTCCACAGGAGCTCCCATGCCTGCTTCCCGCGTCCGCCTGCATGTTGAAGACAGTGGTGGTGACGGCCGCCCGGTGATCCTGATCCACGGCTGGCCGCTGTCTGCCGATGCCTGGAAGACGCAGGTGTCGATCCTGCGTGATGCCCAGTACCGGGTGATCAGCTACGACCGGCGCGGCTTCGGCCGCTCCGACAAGCCGGCCGAGGGCTTTGACTACGACACGCTGGCGGCGGATCTGGCGGGGGTGATCGAGGAGCGTGATCTGCGCGATGTCACCCTGGTCGGCTTCTCGATGGGCGGCGGCGAGGTGGCGCGCTACGTCGCCAACCATGGGCAGGAGCGCCTGCACAGCGTGGTATTTGCCGCGGCGGTGCCGCCGTACCTGCTGCGCAGCGACGACAACCCGGATGGCCCGCTGACGCAGGACAAGGCCGATGAAATGCGCAGTGGCCTGGAGAAGGACCGCGAGGCATTCTTCGACGGCTTCACCCGCGACTTCTTCAGTGCCAATGGCAAGCTGATGGTCACCGAGGAAGAGCGCCAGGCGGCGATCGCGCTGTGCCATCAGTCCGACCAGGCGGCGGCGCTGGGCTGCATGCACGCGTTCGCGACTACCGATTTCCGCGCCGACCTGAAGAAGATCACCGTGCCGACGCTGATCCTGCATGGTGACAGCGACGCCATCGT
>NZ_JAFKHD010000423.1:1697-14342 GCF_017307565.1 Devosia sp. | reverse complement strand
CAGCTGACATCAGACAACGACCACCGGGCCTGCCCGGTGGTCACCTCTTTCGAGCCGAGCGACCTAGAGCCAGCCCTGAAGCTCGCGCCGCACGACGTTTTCAATCATGTCCATGCCGCTCGGGCTGTCGTTGAGGCAGGGAATATAGGCATATTTCTCGCCACCGGCCTCAAGGAAGGTCTCCTTGCCGCCAATGGCGATTTCTTCGAGCGTCTCGATGCAGTCAGCCGAGAAGGCGGGCGCGAGAATCGCGACCTTCTTGATTCCCTTGCCCGGCAACGCTTCGAGCGTCTTGTCGGTATAGGGCTGCAGCCATTCCGTCGGTCCGAACCGGCTCTGGAAGGTGACCATCAGCTTTTCCGTCGGCCAGCCCAGATATTCACGCACCAGGCGCGTCGTCTTGAGGCACTGGCAGTGGTAGGGGTCGCCCTTCTTGAGATATTCGACCGGCATGCCGTGATAGCTGGTGATCACGAGGTCAGGCTCGAAATCGAGCGCAGCAACGCCATCGCGAATCGAATTACCCAGCGTCTCGATATATTTGGGATCATCGAAATAAGCGGGCGCCGTGCGCACGGCCGGCTGCCAGCGCATGGTCTTGAGCGCATCAAAGGCCTTGTCATTGGCCGTCGCCGTCGTCGTCGCGGAGTATTGCGGATAAAGCGGCAGCAGCAGGATTTTCTGGCAACCGGCGGCCTGCATTTTGTCGAGAACGCTGCGCGTGGAGGGGTTGCCGTAGCGCATGGCATATTCGACCATCACGCCGTCCCCCTTCATGCGTGCGGCGAGAGCCTCGGTCTGGGCGCGCGTGATCACCCGCAGCGGGCTTTCATTGCGCTCCTTGTCCCAGACCATCTCATAGGCATGACCAGCCTTTTGCGGCCGGAAGTTGAGAATGACGAGATTCAGAATCGGCCACCACTGCCACTTCGGCGTCTCGATCACCCGCGGATCGGAGAGGAATTCCTTGAGGTAGCGACGAACGCTCCAGAAGTCGGTTGCGTCAGGCGTGCCGAGGTTGAGCAGCAGGACGCCGATCTTCTGCGCGGCTACGATAGGATGGTCGGAAGGCAAACGATCGGACATGGGGGCGCCAGTTTGGAAGATTTCCAGAGTTGGCCGCAACATATCCAGTTCTCGCCCTGCCGCAAGGCGGCGATGGGTCGCGCTCCCCCTTGCGCAGGATCAAGGCGGATGAGCCCCCTATAGGCTTGCCATCAGCAAAAGCACGCCAAAGAGCAGTACGAACACCGCCCCGGCAAGCTCCGCCCACCAGACGATTCCCTGCGCCAGTCGGCTCTCACCACCGCCCAACCGGCTCACCAGCCCCTTGGCGCCCACCGCCAGCGAAGCCAGCGCGGCAACGGTGATCGCTGTCCCCAGCCCCATCAGCAGCACCGATACGACACCCGCCGCAAGCACACCCTGAGACAGCGCAAAAACCATCACCACCAGCGCGCCCGAACACGGCCGCAGCCCCACGGCGAGCACGACGCCCAGCTTCTCCCGCCAGCTCCCCTTGAGATCGGCCGGCGCCACGGCGTGATGCATGTGCTCATGCTGATGATGATCGTGATCGTGATCGTGATCGTGCGCCCCGTGGTGATCATGGTCATGATGGTCATGCCCATCGTGATCGTGATGATCGTGATGGCTGTGCCCATCCTCGTGATGATGGTGGTGGTGGTGCCCCCACCCAAAAACCTTCCGCGCCACCAGCCACAGGCCGAGCAGCACCACCAGCGCATAGCTCAACACGCCCACCCAATGGGCCGCATCGCCCATGGCCGTGCTGGTCAGTTGCAACACCCCCGCCAGCACCAGCACGAAGCCGATGGCCACCAGCGATTGCAGCAGCGCCGATAGCGCACTGAGCGCAATGCCCTGCCGCAATTGCCGTTCATTGGCGAGCACATAGGAGGAGATAACCACCTTGCCGTGCCCCGGCCCGGCCGCATGGAAAACGCCATAGAGAAAGCTCAGGCCGCCGAGCACCCAGAACGCGGTCCAGTCGCTGCGCATGCGGTCGAGCGCGCCGGTCATGGCGGCATAGAATGTGCGCTGCTGTTCCTGCAGCCAGCCGAAAAAGCCGGTGCGCGGCAGGTTGAGGCCCGGCTCCGGCGGCGGGCCGCCAAAGGGTGCGGCGGGCTTGGCCTGCGCCACCTGCTCGGTCGCCTGCAGCGCTGTCACCGGTGGCGGCGCGTCTCCGCAGGAAACAACAATCAGCCCCTGCGTCCCGCGCATTGCCGCGGCCAGATCGGGCGGCAGTTCCAGCACCTCAGGCCCGAGCGCATAGAGCCGCTCCTCCGTCGCCTTGTCCATGGCGCGCGGCGGCACGAGTTCGGTGCTGCAGCTTGCCGGGGCATTGATCAGGCGAACCGTGCTCGCATCGGCAAAACCAATCGCCACGTAATATTCGGCGTCATAGACGCCCAGCTCAAAGCGCGCGCCCGGCGCCACCGGCTGCGTCGCCTTGATGGAATAGTCGAGCGTGACGCGATTGTTGGTGTAGGTCATGCGCTGGTCGCCGGACGAGGTGAAAGCCATCCCGTCCCCGGCAAAGGTATAAAACCCATAATCGGCCAGCCCGACCATGTTCTCGTCGGCCAGCTCCTGCATTTCTTCAGACGAGACGATGCCGTCCCCGTTCGTGTCGAGCCCCTGCACCATCCACACGGAAAAAGCCGTGTCGAAGGTCCAATTGTGCCGAAGCTCGGCAATGCGCCCGGCATCATCGAAAATCACGTCGACCTTGGCATCGATGAAGATGTGTGGGTGCGCCAGCGCTGGTTGCGCCAGCCCCGCGGTCACCAGAAACAGCGCCACCAGCCGCAACGCGGCCGCCCCAAAACGCGAAAAAACCAAGCCCCACATCCGTCAGTTAATCGGGTGTACGGCGAACCAGTCCACCAGATGATCGATCAGCGCCCTCACCTTGCCCGCCAGGTGCCGCCGGTGCGGATAAACCGCCTGCAGCGTCTGCCCGGTCGGCAGGAAATTCGGCAAAACCGGTACGAGCTCGCCGCTCGCGACCAGTGGGTCAGCGAGATAGGATGGCAATACGACAAAACCGAGACCCATGGCGGCGGCCGTGCGCGCCGCCAGTGGAGAATTGACGCGTAGCGAACCGGTCACCGGGACAGAAATGGTCTTGTCATTCTCGACAAACCGCCAGTTCGATTGCCCCTGCAGGTTGACGTCTACAATGCACGGCAGGTGCCTAAGATCATCAGGATGCTGCGGCGTGCCCACCGTCTTGATCAGACTTGGCGAAGCGCCCACCACCACATGCATATCGGCAATCTTGCGCGCGATCAGCGAAGAATCGGCCAGCATCGAAATCCGCAGGGCCACGTCGATGCCCTCGTCTACGAGGTCGACATAGCGATCCTCGAGACGCAGATCGAGCGTCACCTTGGGATACTTCTTGAGATACTCGAAAATCGCCGGAGCCAGCGTCGACTCGCCAAAGTTGCGCGGCGCGGAAACCCGCAGCATGCCGCGTGGTTCGGCCGTCTGGTCGGTTATCGTCGCGTCGAGATCATCGAGCTGCTGGAGCAGCGAAGAAGCCTCGCGATAATAGGCCTCGCCGGCTTCCGTCAGGCTCAGTTTCCGCGTCGTGCGATTCATCAGCCGCACGCCGAGATAGTCTTCGAGATCGGTCACATATTTGCTGAGCAGCGCCTTGGAGCGCCCATGCACCCGCGCCGCCGAAGAGAATCCACCGGCATCAAAGACCTGCACGAATGCGCGAATGCGGGCGAGATCCTGCAAATTGGCCTCCATTGTCGGGCGTCGGACACGTGGCATTGCACGACTGAGCCCTACCAATTCTGACATAACTCATCTGCATTGGGTGAACAATAACGCCCCTTGGTCGTTGCCTGATTAACGATAGGATGGAACCACCATCGACGCCTAACCGGAGTTCGGACTATTTTCCCGCTCATGTCCAAACCTTCGCCCAGTTCCGTCCTTTATCGGCTGATCGCAGCCGGTCAGTTGGCGCACAAAGCTCTGCTTGTGCCGCTCAAGGAACGCGGCCTCGAACCGGGCGACGATGCCGTGCTGTTCGAGATGGGCCGTTCAGGCACGACCGAGGAAGCATTGGCCGCCGAGCTTGGCCTGCCTCTCGATATGCTCACCCCGCGCCTTTCCCGCCTTATCGATCGCGGTCTCATCGACCGGCGCGCCGTCGGTCCGGAGCTGACTCCGGGCGTCGCGCTCACCGAGCGGGGTATCCGCATTCGCAACAGCCTTGCCGATCACTGGGCCCAACTCGAAGAAGCGCTGCTGGGCGAACTCAAGCCCAAACACCGCAAACGCTTTGGCAAGATCCTCGCCCGCTTCACCGATCTGCTGCAATTTTGAGTGTTCACGCGGCTTTCCGCGCAACGCCACGCGCCTTTGCGCATTTCCTGAATCACAGGTCTGGCGCGCGAATGAGGAGCCGCATCCAAGCCTGAAGGGTTCGTTCAGTCTGGGTTCATCCACGATGTCGTTATCTGTACCCAGGCAAAAACAAGCCAACGACAGGGAAAGGAGAACTCCCATGGCTCTTACTCGCAAGCTGATCGCTTCCGGGCTCGCTACCCTGGCAGTGCTGGCAACCACCGCCGCAGCTTCGGCTGCGCCCGCTTTCGCAACCAGCAATGTCAACGTTCGCTCGGGCCCCGGCACCGGCTATGGCGTGGTCGATGCGCTGCGTCGCGGCGAACGGGTGGATATCCAATACTGTCGTGGCAGCTGGTGCTTCATCCAGAAGCGCGGCCCCAGTGGCTGGGTCTCGGCCAACTACCTCTCGACGGGTGGTGGCGGCGGCTGGAATGACGATTGGTACGAGCCGGCTCCGCCCCCGCGTCCTCCGCACTGGAATCCGCGTCCGCCGCGCCCGCCGCACTGGAACCCGAATCCCTGGCCGTCTTACCCGACCTATCCGGCCCCCTATCCGACCCGCCCTGGCGCCAGCTTCTGCTTTAACGGCCCCAACGGCTACTTCTGCGCCGGCAGCTAAGCCGGTCAGACCATCCCATCAGACGCACCGGGCCCCGTCCGGTGCGTTTTTCATTCCACCAGCAGCCGCTCGACATCGATGCCGTGCCGTTCAAGCGGCGCCCGCGCCCGGCGCAGCAAAAACTCGTTGAGCCCATAGGCAGCAATCGCGCCCACCACCACGGCAATGCCAAAACCGCGCCACCCATCCTGGCTGGCCACGACGATGGCCGAAAATAGCGTCACGGCCCCCAGCCCCAGCACGATCCAGCCGCGCCGCTGGCTCGCCACCCGAAAATTCCGCGCCCCGGAATCGAGCAGGTCCCGCAGTTCGCGATCGCTCATGCGTACGAGTTCGGGATTGGTCCGCTCCCGACGGATAGTCTCGATATAGGCGTCGACCCGCCGCAAGGTCAGCGCCTCGCGCTCCTTGGTCACCCGGCCACGCGTCAGCATGGTCCACCCGCCGCCAATCAGCAGCAGAATCAAGGCGATCTGGATCAGCCACATGGGCGCATCTCCCTCATATCCGCCATGTCACATGCCCATTCGCAGGCCCGACTGCAAGGGCCGCCTATTCTTCGCCAACGGGCGCCGCCGCCACGACCGGAATGCGCTTGCGTCGCTCGCGCGCCATCACCACCAGCCCCGCGGCCACGATGATGACTGCACCGATCAGCGAAATCGGATCGATCCACTGCCCGAACACCAGCACGCTGAGCACGATGGCCCACGGCAGCGAGAAATAATTGAACGGCTGCAACACACTGGCCGGCGCCATGGTCAGCGCATAGACCATCACCCCATGCCCCGCGCAGGTCGTGATCATGGTCACGACCACCAGCGCGAAATCCGTCCAGGCCATCGGCTGCCAGAAGAAAATGCCGACGCCGGTTGAGAGCACCAGCCCCACCAGCGCCCCATAGAGCAGGCTCGTCGCCGTGCTGTCATGGCCGGCCGCCTGCCGCGTCAGCACGATATAGAGCGCATAGAACGCCGCCGAGGCCAGCGCAAAGCCCACACCCCAGTCGAGCGGCACCCCGCCCGGCCGCAGGATGACCAGCGCACCGACCAGCCCTGCCCCCACCGCGGCAAAGCGGAAAATGCCGACCTTCTCCCCCAGAATAGGAATCGCAAAGACCGTCACCAGCAGCGGATAGACGATGACGATCGCCTGCAATTCCCCGAGCGCTACCGTTTGCAGCGCAATGGCAAAGCACCAGATATCGGCCATCAGCAGCACGCCGCGCAAAATCTGCCGCTTTGGCATTTTCGATTTCAGCGCCTGGCGTATCGGCCCCTGCCGCATGACCATGAACAGCGCGAAAACGGCAAAGCCCCAATAGCGCATCATGGTGATCTGGAACGGCGAATAGTCCTGCACCAGCAGCTTGGCCACCGCGTCCTGCACACCGAAAACTGCAATCGTGGTGAGAGTCAGCGCAATGGCGCGGCCGAGATTGTCCGCGCCGGGCGCGTGGGGAATAGACATGGTCACCGGGAAACAATTGTGGCGCCTCGCAAAACGACTTCGCGCGGCGCCGGAACGCTATAGCACGGCCTATGCCTTGGCCATGGTAGACTTGATGATGCCGACGATTGCCGTCAGCACGCCGCCACCGACAAGACCGGTCGCGCCCTGCCCCGCCAAAGCGCCGAAGTCGAGGCCGCCAGCGCCTGACGCCGCACCCACCAGCGTTTCGAGGCCTGGAATCTTTCCGGCGAGCCAGGTAACCGCAAGCCCGCCGATCGCGCCGGCGATTGAATTACCGGCTGTTCCCAAGCTGAGGTTCTTGGCCAATTGTCCGATGACATTGCCGCCGGCACCGCCGGCAATCAATTGCACCAAAATAGGCACTAAAACTTCCATTGTAGTCGCCCTCCATTTGCACGGAAGCTCCTCCTTCCGTGTAACGAAACGTTAATCCTCCTCGCATCGCCGCGAAAGCCCCAACCTGCTGTCGCAATCTGTCATTTCTTTTGTGCAGATAGCTGGTCCAAGCTCCCGCAAGCACCAATTGAAGCCCACCGCCAATCCGGCCTATTCTGCGCACGATGTCCGAAACGCCCCGAATCTTTCCTGATCATCCCGGTATCGCCCTGGTCACCGGCGCCAGCACGCGAATCGGCGCCGCCATTGTCCGCGCCCTCGCGCAGGCCGGGCACGCCGTCGTCATCCATTACCGCTCCGGCGGCAATGACGCTGCAAGGTTGGCCGACGAAATCAACGCCAGCGGCGCCCGCGCCGCCACGGTCAAGGCCGACCTCGCCAATCGCGACGACCGCGCCAGACTGATCGCCGAGGCCGCAAAGCCCTTTGGCCCGCTGAGCATTCTCATCAACAACGCCTCGGCTTTCGATCCCGATTCTGCCCGAGATGTGAACGAGGAGCTGTGGGACCGGCACTTTGCCATCCACGCCGAAGCCCCCATATTTCTCTCACGCGACTTTGCCGGCCAGCTTCCTGCCGGCGTCGAGGGAAACATCATCAACATGATCGACGAACGGGTGCTGCACCCGAGCCCGGCCTATTTCAGCTACAGCCTTTCAAAATCCGTGCTCTGGACCGCCACCCAGACCATGGCGCAGTCGCTGGCGCCGGCCATTCGCGTTAATGCCATCGGCCCTGGCCCCGTCCTGCCGCATAACGGCCAGAGCCCTGAAGACTTCGAGCAGAGCCTCAACAGCCTGCCCCTAAAACGTCACGCCGGGCCCGAAGCCATCGCCCAGGGCGTGCTGGCCATCCTCTCCATGCCCGCTTTCACCGGTCAGATGCTGGCCCTCGATGGCGGCAAGCACCTCGACTATCCGGCCCGCCGCGGCCCCACGCCCAGAAAATGACCGAGACTCCCACTCCCCCGCCCTCCGGCCCCGAAGTCATCAAGAACTTCGTCCGCACCCTGCCCTCGGCGCCGGGCGTCTATCGCATGCTCGATGAAAACGGCGAGGTCATCTATGTCGGCAAGGCCCGCTCGCTAAAGTCGCGCGTCACCAACTACACCCGCCCCGAGGGCCTCTCCGTGCGCATCCAGCGCATGATCATGGCCACGGTGTCGATGGAGTTCGTGCGCACCGAGACAGAGGCCGAGGCGCTGCTTCTCGAAGCCAACCTCATCAAGCGCCTGAAACCGCGCTTCAACGTCCTCCTCCGCGACGACAAGAGCTTTCCCTACATCCTGATCGCCACCGATCACGAAGCCCCGGAGTTGACCAAGCACCGCGGCAGCCGTCGTCGCCCGGGCCATTATTTCGGTCCCTTTGCCTCCGCCGTCGCCGTCGGCCGCACCATTGCGAGCCTGCAGAAGGCGTTCCTGCTGCGCAATTGCTCGGACAGCTTTTACGCAGCCAGAACAAGGCCTTGCCTGCAATATCAGATCAAGCGCTGCGCCGGCCCCTGCACCCGCGAAGTCAGCCTCGATGCCTATGGCGAGCTGGTCGAAGACGCGCGCCTCTTCCTCACCGGCAAGTCCCAGACGGTGCGCGACCATCTGCAAAAGGACATGGCCGACGCCGCCGAAAACCTCGATTTCGAACGTGCGGCCCTCCTCCGCGACCGCCTTTCAGCCCTCGCGCTGATCCAGTCGCAGGGCGATGCCACGGCAAAATCCGTCGAGGAAGCCGACGTCTTCGCCATTCACCACGAAGGCGGCCAGTTCTGCGTGCAGGTCTTCTTCTTCCGCGCCTTCCAGAACTGGGGCAACCACGCCTTCCGCCCCAAGGCCGACGATTCCCTGTCCGACGCCGAAGTGCTCGAAGCCTTCATCGGCCAGTTCTACGAAGACCGCACGCCACCGCGCCTCGTGCTCCTCAGCCACGAAATGTCCGAGCCGGACGTTCTAGAAGAAGCGCTCCGCACTCGTGCCGGCTACAAGGTCCGCGTCGAGACCCCGCAGCGCGGCGAAAAGCGCGACCTAGTCAATCACGCCCTCCAAAACGCCCGCGAAGCCCTCGGCCGCCAGCTCGCCGAAGGCGCCTCCCACCGTGCGCTCCTCGAAGGCGTCGGCGAAATCTTCGGCCTCGAAGACACCCCACGCCGCATCGAGGTCTACGACAACTCGCACATCTCCGGCACCAACATGGTCGGCGCGATGATCGTCGCGGGCGAAGAGGGCTTTTCCAAGAAGCACTACCGCACCTTCAACATCAAATCCGACATCTCGGCCGGCGACGACTTCGGCATGATGCGCGAAGTGCTCACCCGACGCTTCTCCCGCCTTGCCGCCGAAAGCGAGACCGACGCTGAGGACGAACAGACCGGCATGCCCGATTGGCCCGATGTCGTCTTCATCGACGGCGGCGCTGGCCAGCTCAACGCGGTCAAGGAAGTCATCGCCGAACTGAACCTGCCCAAAGAAGTCACCTTCATCGGCATCGCCAAGGGCGAAGAGCGCGATGCCGGCCGCGAAAAATTCTTCATCGAAGGCCGCGACGCCTTCATGCTGCCCCACCGCGACCCGGTGCTCTACTACGTCCAGCGCCTGCGCGACGAAGCCCACCGCTTCGCCATCGGCACCCACCGCGCCAAGCGCAAGAAGGACGTGGTGAAGAACCCCCTCGACGAAATCGAAGGCATCGGCCCAACGAGAAAACGCGCCCTCCTCAACCACTTCGGCTCAGCCAAAGCCGTCGCAAGAGCGAGCCTGATGGACCTCGAGTCAGTGCCCAGCATTTCCAAAGCCATGGCCCAACTGGTCTACGATTATTTCAACCGGACATAGCGACCGGCTACCCTCTGCCTTTCCCAGCTCTTTCGCCACTCTATCCCTTCCATCGTCACCACCGGGCTTGTCCCGGTGGTCCACGCCATCCGTAGGACGGCTAGGCTCCCCGAGATGGATTGCCGGGCTCGCCCCGGCAATCCATCTTCCCTCCCGCACAGATTTCCTGTCGAAATCCCCCATCCCCCCTCGCCTGGGCCGACAATGGCGGCCACAAATACGCTGTCATCGCCGGCGAGGCCGAAGTGCTCAATGATCGCGCCAAGATCGAAGAGCTCTGGGAGAAGTTCGACAAGGCCTGGTGGGACAGCGCCAGCGATCCGCAGATCTGCCTCCTTCGCGTCACGCCTGATGATGGCGAAGTCTGGGACAGCCCCAACATGGTCGTCGCCACCGCCAAGATGCTCGTTGCCGCGGCCACCGGCGCCAAGCCCGACATGGGCGACACCGCCAAGGTGCGCATGTAACTCCTCCTGGCCCGCGCACCGCGCGGGCCATCTCGTTCCATCCCCTTCCCACGCCCCAAGAATCGGTTAGCTTCCCTGCGTCTGGGAGGGGGAAACCATGGCGATCATATCGGCACAGGGCGTCGAAAAGACTTTCCGCCAGCCCAAGCGCAAGCCGGGCCTGGCCGGCGCCATCACCAGCCTGTTCTCGCGCGAATTCACCGAAGTCCGCGCCGTAAACGGCATTTCCTTCGCGATCGAACCCGGCGAAGCCGTCGGCTATCTCGGCCCCAATGGCGCCGGCAAGTCGACCATGATCAAGATGATGACGGGCATCCTCGTCCCCACCGCCGGAACACTCCAGGTGCTGGGCCGCGAGCCTCACTCCAATCGCATCACCAATGCCGCCGAAATCGGCGTCGTCTTCGGCCAGCGCAGCCAGCTCTGGTGGGATCTGCCGGTGCGCGACAGCTTTGATCTCAACCGCCACATCTACGACATCCCGGCCCACCGCTTTGCCGAAAACCTTGCCCGCCTCACCACCATGCTCGACATGGGAGGCTACGTGGATCGCCCCGTCCGCCAGCTCAGCCTCGGCCAGCGCATGCGCGCCGAAATCGCCATGGCGCTGCTGCACGACCCCAAAATCCTGTTCCTCGACGAGCCCACCATCGGCCTCGATGTCGTCGCCAAGGACGTGGTCCGAAAATTCCTCGCCGAGGTCAATCGCGACCGCGGCACCACCATCATCCTCACCACCCACGACCTCGTCGACATCGAGGAAATCTGCCCGCGCCTCATCATGGTCGACGACGGCAAACTGCTCTTCGACGGCGAGCTAAAGCACCTGCGCCAAACCCTCGGCTCTCGCCGCCGCCTGAAACTGGAATTCGGCACCGACCCCGGCCCCATCACCCTCAAGACCGCCGCGCTCGTCACCGACGACGGCCTCGCCAAACACTTCCTGCTCGAAAACGAACAGACCTCCATCCTCGACGTGCTGACCGAACTCGGCGCGGGCCACGACCTCACCGACATCAAGCTTGAAGAGCCCAATATCGAAGAGGTGATCCGCACCTTTTATCAAAACAAGCCAGCAGCAGTCGGAGCAAGGCCATGAGAGCCGCGGCCTATCCCGCCTTTGCGCTCACCGCCTTCCAGTCCCGCCTCGTCTATCGCAATCAGGTCTGGGCCAGCGCTTTCGGCGATCTCGTCAGCATCTTCGCCCGCATCGCCATCTGGACCGCCGCCTTTGCCGGGGCCGCTCAGGTGGACGGCGTCACTCTCCCCGAAATGGTCACCTACGCGCTCCTTTCGGGACCACTGCTCTACTGGGAGTATTCCCGCGTCCTCTACGATGTCGGCGATGCCGTCCGCACTGGTGATGTGGCGGTTTTTCTGCTGAAGCCGCTGCACTATCCCAGCTATCTCCTGAGCACCCATTTCGGCCACTTCGCCTTCGAATGCGTCGCCATCGTTGTCCCGGTCGCCCTCATTGTAGGCCTCACCGTCGGCCTCCTTCCCCCCGCGAGCCTCTTCCACGGCCTCATGTTCTTCCCCTACTGGGCCGTGTCCTGGCTGATCCTCTTCACCCTCGCCTGCCTCTGCGGCCTCTTGGCCTTCTGGCTGCTCACCGCCTTTTCGCTCGAATGGTTCCTGATGGCGATCATGTCGCTCTTTTCCGGCGCCATCATCCCGCTGTGGTTCCTGCCGACACCACTCGCGACGATCTTCGGCTACTTACCCTTCTCCTGGATCAGCTATTATCCAGCCGCCGTTTATCTCGGCAAACTCGACCCCACAGCCACCTGGCTACATCTCGGCATCGGCCTCGTCTGGCTCGGCCTGCTCACCGCCGCCGTCCTCGCCCTCTGGGGCAAGGCACGCCAACGCCTCATCGTGCAGGGAGGCTAGAAATGTCCCGCTCCCTTTCGGTCGTTCCCCATCTCGTCCGCATGTATGTCCGTACCCGCATGGAATATCGCGGCGCCGTGCTGCTCGCCTGGTTCGCCCAGGCCTTAAGCTATGCCGCGACCTACACGGCCATCGCGCTCCTGCTTCTCCGCTTCGGCAATCTCGGCGGCTGGACCTGGAGCGAAATGGCCCTGCTCCTGTCGTTCCACCTCCTCGCCTATTCCATCGGCGCCTCTCTCAGCTTCACCCAGTTCCGCAATATCGAGGAACAAGTCCGCCTCGGCACCTTCGACGCCGTGCTGATCAAGCCCGTCAGCCCCTGGATTTACCTGGTCTTCTCCGGCCTCAATATCGGCTATGCCGGCCACATCATTCTCGCCGTCGGCCTCATGGGCTGGGCCGTCACTCAGGTCGCCGTCGACTGGTCAATCCTGACGGCCCTCTACTTCCTCGCCGGCCTCCTCAGCGCCGCCATGGTCACCGCCGCCATCATGACCATGATCGGCGCCACAGCGCTCGCCTGGGTCCGCTCAAAACCCCTGTTCTCTATCTTCTTCGGCTTCTGGGAACTGGCT
>NZ_JAFKHD010000423.1:0-1645 GCF_017307565.1 Devosia sp. | reverse complement strand
GTCGCCGTACCCTTGGGCAAACCTGTCCCGCTCCTCGGCGACTGGGCAGGCTTCGCCTCCCTCGCCGCCGGCCCTCTCGCCGTCGTCCTCGGCACCCTCCACTGGCGCCACTGCATCCGCAACTATCAAGGCGCTGGTGGTTAGCGCTTGCTCGATCTCCCCCTCCATCGTCATTGCCGGGCCATCCTCGGTCTTGACCCGAGGACCCGGCAATCCATCTCACCTCCGCACGGACCACCAGCCCCCCCTCCTAAAGTCGGGACTCGACAAGCCCCGACTCCTCGGCTAGCTTCATCGCCATGATCAACGCAGCGACCTTTTTTTGGTATTTTAGCTATCCGCTCCCGGCGGAGGCTATCGCGCGCGTGTCCTGATCCCGACAAGACCAGACCCAAATCGCAAGCCAGCCGTCCGACTTCCGAGGCGGCTTTTTTCTTGGCCCCTCGACCAAAACTCCGAGGACTAAGAAATGCTCAAATCGACCGACGACCTTCGCATCACCGAAATCAAACCGCTGACGACCCCCATCGAGGTCATGCGCCAGCATCCGCGCACCGATGCCGCGACCCGCACCGTCATCGCCGCCCGCCACGATTTCCATAATATTCTGACCGGCCAGGATGATCGCCTGGCCGTTATCGTTGGTCCCTGTTCGATTCACGATCCCAAGGCGGCCATGGACTATGCCAACCGCCTCGTCGCCCTGCGCGAAACCCTCGGCGATCGCCTCGAAATCATCATGCGCGTCTACTTCGAGAAGCCCCGCACCACCGTGGGCTGGAAGGGCCTGATCAACGATCCCGATCTCGACGGCAGCTTCAACATCACCCAAGGGTTGCACACCGCCCGTACCCTGCTGCTCGATATCGCCAATCTCGGCCTCCCCGCCGCCTGCGAATTCCTCGACATGACGACGCCGCAATACATTGCCGACCTCGTCTCCTGG
Organism: Devosia sp.; assembly: GCF_017307565.1. Taxonomy (GTDB): domain Bacteria; phylum Pseudomonadota; class Alphaproteobacteria; order Rhizobiales; family Devosiaceae; genus Devosia. The sequence goes on along the minus strand of NZ_JAFKHD010000423.1, from coordinate 699 downwards.
GCCGCCATCGGCGCCCGCACCACCGAGTCACAGATCCACCGCGAACTGGCCTCCGGCCTCTCCTGCCCCGTCGGCTTCAAGAATGGCACCGATGGCAATGTGAAGATCGCCCTCGACGCCGTGCTTTCTGTCTCGCACCCGCACCATTTCCTCGCCGTCACCAAGGACGGTCGCTCGGCCATAGCCGCGACGACGGGCAATGAGGACTGCCACATCATCCTCCGCGGCGGCAAAACCACCAACTACGACGCAGCCAGCGTCGAAGCCGCAGCCCAGGCCGCGACCAAGGCCGGCCTCAACCCGGCCATCATGATCGACGCCAGCCACGCCAATTCCTCGAAAAATCCAGAAAACCAGCCGCTGGTCCTCGCAGATATCGGCACCCAGCTTGCCGCTGGCGACAAGCGCATCATCGGCGTCATGATCGAATCCAACTTGCGCGCCGGCCGCCAGGATCTCGTCCCCGGCCAGGACCTCGTCTACGGCCAGTCGAGCACCGACGGCTGCATCGATTGGGACACCACCGTCGCCACCCTCAACGCCCTCGCCGAAGCCGTCGAAAAGCGCCGAACGGCAACCAATCAGGCTGTAGCGTAACCCAGCAGCAGACCTTCCACCGAACACCGCGGGGGATAGCGAGAGGGGCGACCGGCGATCTCAGCTGCCAACTCCCTTGACCCCCCGCCCCCATTCCTGTTC
>NZ_JAFKHD010000380.1 GCF_017307565.1 Devosia sp. | reverse complement strand
CGTCAAGAAACTCGATGCCGGACGGCTCGCATCGCTGCTGTCGCTCGGCTCGAAGGTCACGCGGTTTCTGGGTAAACGCGACAGGATCATCTCGATAGGGCGCGGGCGCAGAAAAGCGGACCGCCCATGAGCGTTTCGGGGAACACTAGCGCGCAGGCCACAATCACGGCGTGCGCCGCCAGCGATGCCGGTGATGATCCGTCCGTCCGCGCCGCCTCTCCACCTGCGTCGACGACGCGGCCTGACCTGCCCCGTTTCGCCGCAGCCCTTCAGATATCCGCCTCGCTTCTGTGGATACCGCAGGCGGCAGCTATCGCCTTCGCCATTGGAAACATCGCCGATGGCGCACCTGCGCAGGCGGCGATACTGCCGGCTCTCTGCGTCTTCGTCATCGGTATTCTGCGCGCAGCGCTCGAGCGTGCCGGCGCCACCCGCGCCTATGATGCCGCCCGCGCCCACCTCTCTACCATGCGCGCGCGCGCCGCCGCCGCCGTTGCGACACGTTCTCCCCTCGATGCCTTACGGCCTTCCTCCGGCCTCGTCGCCAGCACGCTCACCGAGCAGGCCGACGCCATCGTTCCCTATCTGGCAAGGTTTCAGCCGCTGCGCATCAGCGCCGCTGTTGTACCACCGATCATTCTAGGCTTCGTATTCGTCTTTTCGTGGGTCGCCGCCCTCGCCTTGCTGATGGCAGCGCCCGTCATACCCATCTTTATGGCGCTGATCGGCTGGCAGGCGAAAGCGGCCAGCGAAAGGCAGCTTACCCGTATGGGTAACATGAACGCCTTCCTTCTCGATCGGCTGCGCGGACTCGCCACCATCCGCGCCTTCGATGCGGTGGATAGTACCGCCCTCCGGCTGCGCGCAAACGCAGAAGAACTGCGAACCTCCACCATGGCGGTGCTACGCGTCGCGTTCCTGTCGTCGGCGGTTCTGGAACTGTTCGCTGCGCTCGGCGTGGCGCTGGTGGCGGTCTATGTCGGGTTTCATTTTCTGGGAGAACTGAACTTCGGTGCTTGGGGCGGAAAGCTGACGCTGGCGCAGGGTCTCTTCGTCCTGCTGCTCGCGCCCGCCTTCTTCGAGCCGCTACGTGATCTCTCGTCCGTCTGGCACGACCGCGCCGCCGGGCAAGCAGGACTGGAGGCGCTCGACCGCATTACGCGGGGCGGAACGAAAATCGTTGGCGGCCCGGAAAGTACAGCCGTCGAAGTCTCCGGTGCACTTTCGGTGTGGATCGACGGCCTCACCTTCCGCCATGCCGAATCGGCGAACGCGACCTTAAGCGATTTCGCCCTATCCATCGACCCCGGCGAACATGTCGCGGTGATGGCCCCTAGCGGTGGCGGAAAATCCA
>NZ_JAFKHD010000379.1 GCF_017307565.1 Devosia sp. | reverse complement strand
GTGTCTGATGTCATCGTCAACGGTATCGTGTCAGAGCGCATCGATGCTGAAGACTGCAAGCCTGGCTTCATCCTCGATGGCTTCCCGCGCACCATCGCGCAGGCGGAAGCTTTGGATGGCATGCTGGCCAGCAAGGGAATCAAGCTCGATGCTGTCATCGAGCTGACCGCCGATGCCGACGAACTCGTTCGTCGCGTCATTCAGCGGTCCAAGGACAGCAATCGTCCGGACGACAATCCCGAGGTCATCCGCAAGCGACTCGATGTCTACCAGACCAGCACCGCTCCCCTCGTCGACTATTATAGCCGACAGGGCCTGGTGAAGACGGTCGATGGCATGGAGCCGGTCGAAACAGTGACGACGGCCATCAAGGCGGCCCTCGGTAACTAATCTTCGATGAGGCGAGTGTTGACTTCGCCTTGTCGAATCCTTAAAGAACCGCACCAGTCTCATGGATTATTGGGCTGGGTTCGGTTCTCCACATTGGTTGGGGTCCGAAATCCGGTCCCTTGTTGTTTGAAAGACACCCGCCGCGATGGCGCGTGTTGAATGAAGGAGAGCAGACGTGGCTCGTATTGCTGGCGTCAATATCCCGACGAACAAGCGCGTGGTGATCGCGCTGCAGTACATTCACGGTATCGGCGAAAAGTTCGCCAGTGATATCGTCGAAAAGGTCGGTATCCCGGCCGAACGTCGCGTCAATGAACTGACCGACGCCGAAGTGATCCAGATCCGTGAAGCGATCGACCGCGACTATGTCGTGGAAGGTGACCTTCGCCGTAACGTTGCGATGAACATCAAGCGTTTGATGGACCTCGGCAACTACCGTGGCCTGCGCCACCGTCGTGGCCTTCCGGTCCGCGGCCAGCGCACCCACACCAATGCCCGCACCCGCAAGGGCCCGGCAAAGCCGATCGCCGGCAAGAAGAAGTAATTTCCATGCCTGCGTAAGCAGGCTGGTTATGTGATTGGAAGCGGCGGATGCAGGATTGGCTACCCCTATAGGGGCGCGCCAAACTCCTGATCCGCTTCTTCCGTGGTGGAGCTGCTGGGACTACGGCAGCGCCGATACCCAAGAGGACCTGAATGGCTAAGACCGATACGACGCGCATCCGCCGCAAGGAGCGCAAGAACATTACTTCTGGCGTTGCACACGTGAACGCCTCCTTCAACAACACCATGATCACCATCGCCGACATGCAGGGCAACACGATTTCGTGGTCCTCGTCGGGCGTTATGGGCTTCAAAGGTTCGCGTAAGTCGACCCCCTATGCTGCCCAGGTTGCTGCCGAAGATGCTGCCAAGAAGGCTCAGGAACATGGCATGAAGACCCTTGAGGTCGAAGTGCGTGGTCC
>NZ_JAFKHD010000378.1 GCF_017307565.1 Devosia sp. | reverse complement strand
AGGGTTTTGGGCTCGACATTGCCAATCCCGTGCAGAACCTCAATGTCACGACGGTTGCCATCAAGGAGTGGGTAGGGCTGCTCGTCTATCACTGGACCGGAAAGACCAGCACTTTGCTTCCGGGGCAATGAAAAACGGCGGCCGATGGGCCGCCGTTTTTCATTGGAATTCAGAAGTTTTTATGTGCGGCGGAAAAGGCCGATAACCAGCGAAATGACCAGGAACGCCAGGAACAGGAAGAACAGAATCTGGGCGATACCCGCAGATGCACCGGCTATGCCGCCAAAGCCAAGAACGCCGGCGATGAGAGCGATGACAAGAAAAACGAGAGCGTAGTAAAGCATGGGTGCCTCCATGAGGTTGTCTTGCCAAATAAACGCGGGCCGATTGGGCAAGTTCCTGAAGGCAACAAAAAAGCCGGCGTAGCCGGCTTTTGAGTTTTGCATGGGACGGAGGCTTACGCAGCAGCGCGAGATCCATCTTCGAAGAACAGCGCCTGACTGATCAACGCCTTCACCATATCCGGATTGAACGGCTTGGTCACGAGGAACGTTGGCTCTGGCCGCTCGCCGGTAAGCAGGCGTTCGGGGAAGGCGGTGATGAAGATCACCGGCACCGAATGGGTATTGAGAATATCGTTCACAGCGTCGATGCCTGAGCTACCATCGGCCAGCTGGATATCGGCTAGGATCATGCGCGGCTGGGTCTGGTTGAAGAGGTTGACCGCCTCGGTGTGGGTACGTGCGATGCTGACCACCTTGTGGCCAAGGCTTTCCACCATCTGCTCAATGTCCATCGCGATCAGAGGTTCGTCCTCGATGATCATGATTTCGGTGGCAACCTGGCGGGAAATGTCGTGCGCGGCTTCGTCGAGCAGCTTGGCAAACTCGGCGTCGCTGGTGTCGAGCACTTCGGCAGCCTGGGCGTGAGTGAAGCCTTCGACGGCGACCAGCAGGAAGGCCTGGCGGGGGCGCGGCGCGAGGTTCGCGAGGTTACGCGCAGCGCGCTGTTCCCAGGCAAAATTCGACATGGGTTCGGGGATATCGACGGCCGACGAAGTGAAGAGCGCAGAGAAGAGCTTGTACAGTGCGATCCGATCGCTCGTTGCTTCCGGGAAAAGCGAGATATCGGCGATCAACGCTTCCAGCGTGGCCGCGACATCAGCGTCGCCAGACGTCTGCGACCCTGTGACCGCCCGGGAGAACCTCCGGAGGTACGGCAGGTGCGGCGCGATCCGCGTAGACAATGACATGTAGGAACTCCAGTGACGCTTGAGATCGTGACTTCACGAAAACACTAAATGCCCCGACCAAACAAAAGTTCCGCAGGCGTGGAACTATTTTTGATCCATTGAATTT
>NZ_JAFKHD010000422.1 GCF_017307565.1 Devosia sp. | reverse complement strand
CTCGCCAAGACCGGCGAGGAATTCGCCGGCTCCGATATCGTCGGCCATGCGCTCGCCGCGCTGGAGCCGCACGGCATCCGCGACATCACCATTCTCGCCCGGCGCGGCCCGCATGAGATCGCGATGACGCCGAAGGAACTGGGCGAGCTGGGTGCCTGGGTGCGTCTGCACTATGTCTACCCCTACCCCCATGTCGATCCGGTGATGGAACTGATGGCCGAAGGCCTCGTCCTCCCCTATCTCGACATTCCCTTCCAGCATGCGTCGCCGAATGTGCTCAAGGCCATGCGCCGACCGGCACATCAGGAAAAGACGCTCAATCGCATTCTCGACTGGAAGCGCCAGGTTCCTGACCTGACTGTGCGCTCCAACTTCATCGTCGGCTTCCCGGGTGAAACCGAGGAAGATTTCGAAATGCTGCTCGATTTTATCGAGGAAGCCGAAATCGACCGCGCCGGCTGCTTCAAGTATGAGCCCGTCACCGGCGCTACCGCCAATGAACTCGAAGGCGTCGTGCCGGACGAGGTCAAGGAAGAGCGCTTTGCCCAGCTGATGGAAGTGGCGCAGAACGTCTCGTTCCACCAGTTGCAGAAGAAGGTCGGCCGCACCATCGAAGTGATCGTTGATGACGTGCAGCCAGAGCAGAACCGTGCTATCGCCCGCTCCAAGTGGGACGCGCCGGAGATCGACGGTCAGGTGATCGTCGACAACGCTACCGGCATCAAGATCGGCGACATTGTTTCGGTCACCGTGACCGATAATGATGAGTACGATCTCTTCGCCGAGCCCGCCAAGGCCTAAGGCGCCCGCGACTTGAACACACATATCCCCGCGCAAGCGGGGATTTTTCTTGCGTAGATTTCATGGATATCAGCGTCGCGACGAACCGCACCACCAAGTCCGGCTTGGGAACCGCCGGGGGTATCGCTGCCGTCTTCATCTGGTCGATGACAGCGCCGATCGTGGCATCGGCGGTCGGGGTCGATCCCTTCCTCTATGTGGCTCTCGGCGATGGTGTGGGCGCACTGGTGTTCGTCGCCATGTGGATCGCGCGACGTCACAATCCCCTGCCCGAGCTTCGCACGGTTCCGATCTGGCTCTATCTGCTTGGAATCATCGGCATCGGCGGCCATAACCTGACCTGGGTGGCAGCACTGCAGCAGGCGCCGCCGCTCGAGGCGACGCTGATCATCTATACGTGGCCGCTGCTCGTCGTCGTGCTCACGACGATTACATTGGGCCAGCGGTTTCGCTGGTTCCACGCAGCGGCGGGCGCGTTGGGGCTGGCCGGCATTGTCGCACTGCTCCTCGGCAAAGGTCTGGCCGTTGGCGCCTTTCATTTCATGCCTGGCCATTTCTGGGCTGTGATCTCGGCCGTCACCTGGGCCGTCTTTTCGGCCATGGCGGCGCGCTATCCGTCGCGGAGCAGCAATTTCCTCGGCGTCATTTTTGGCGCCAGCGCCCTCATAAATGGGTCGATCTGGCTGTTGGCGCTGGGTGCACCTTCGGCGCCAGTGAACAGTGTGGTCATCGTCGCCAGTGCGTCGATCTTCTTCGCGCTCGCCTACGCGATGTGGGATTTTGGCATGAAGCAGGGTAATGCGCAGCTTATCGGCGTAGTCAGCTTCCTGACGCCTGTGCTGACCGCCATCTATCTCGTGGTGCTGGGCATCGCGGAACTGACGCCATACCTCGTCCTGTCGCTGCTGCTGGTGGTCTCGGGCATTGGCATTGCCAAATATGGCGAGAAGCTGAGGATGCCGCCGCGCGACTAAGCCTGAGGCGCGGAAACAAAATCGCGCCTTGGACGCAGCGGGAGCAACGGCTTTCCGTTGCTTTCACAGCCAGTAAATTAGTCATCCGGAGCAATCATTTAGCGCTTTACGACCCAAGAGCGAGCATCGCATCACCTTTGCCAATGCCATCGCTTTCACGGAAATAGCGTCACAATGAACAAGCTTCTCCTGTCTGCCGTTGCGGCGCTTGCTCTCGTCAGCAGCCCGGTTCTGGCTCAGCCCACCGACATTCTCAACGCCTCCTACGATATCGCGCGCGAGCTGTTCGAAGCAGAAAATGCTGCCTATGCAGCGACCGGCGCGACCGTGACCGTCAACCAATCGCACGCTGGCTCCTCGGCTCAGGCCCGCGCCGTGCTCGAAGGCCTGCAGGCCGACGTCGTCACCTTCAACCAGGTGACCGATATCCAGAAGCTGGTAGACGGCGGCTATGTGACTGCCGACTGGACCAGCGAATTCCCGCACAACGCAGCACCGTTCTATTCCTTCCCCTCCTTCCTCGTCCGCTCGGGCAATCCGAAGGCGATCAAGGATTGGGGTGATCTGGCCGCCGAAGGCGTGCAGGTGATCTTCCCGAACCCCAAGACCTCGGGCAATGGCCGCTATACCTATCTCGCCGCCCGCGCCTGGGCGACCGAGGCCTATGCCGGCGACGAGGCAAAAATCGAGGAACTCCTCACCAAGCTTTTCGCCAACGTTCCGGTCTTCGAAACGGGCGGCCGCGCCGCCACCACCGCCTTCACCGAGCGTGAGCTGGGCGACGTACTGGTGACTTTCGAGGCCGAGACCCTGGCTGTCGTGAAGCAGCTCGGCGCCGACAAGTATGAAGCCGTTGTTCCTTCGGTGAGCTTCCTGTCGGAATTCCCGGTGGCTGTGGTCGACAAGGTCGTCGATGCGCGCGGCAGCCGTGACATTGCCAAGGCCTATCTCGATTTCCTCTTCACGCCGGAAGGCCAGGAAGTCGCTGCCGCCAACTTCCACCGCCCGCAAGACGAAACCGTTGCCGCAGCCCATGCCGCGACTTTCCCGGCGATCCGTCTCGTGACTGTCGAAGACGCCTTCGGCGGCTGGGACAAGGTCGCAGCCGACCACTTCGCTGACGGCGGGCTGCTCGACAAGGTTTTTGTGAACCAATAATGGCCTCGGCCACTCCTAGTCTGACGGCGCGATTTCAGTCGCGCCGTCTCGTCTTTTCGAGGTTCCCATGGCGCAGTATCGCAGCAAACACCTGCTGCCCGGTTTCGGGCTGTCCATGGGCATTTCGTTATTTTACCTGACGCTGATCATCCTTTTGCCGCTCGCGGCCATGCTGCTCAAAGTCGCCGGCATGGGCTTTCCGGAATTCTGGCGAATCGTCAGTTCCAATCGCGCCCTGGCCGCCTATCGCGTCACGTTCAGCTCGGCGTTTTTCGCCACCATCATCAATGGCGTCGTTGGTCTGCTGCTCGCCTGGGTTCTGACGCGCTACCGGTTTCCGGGCCGCCGCATTCTCGATGCGCTGGTCGACCTGCCGTTTGCACTACCCACCGCCGTCGCAGGCCTCGTGCTCGTGACGCTCTTTGCCCAGACGGGCTGGTATGGCCAGTTCCTTGAGCCCAACGGCATCAAGATAAACTATACCCAGTTCGGCATCATCGCCGCGATGACCTTCACCTCACTGCCCTTCGTGGTCCGCGCCGTGCAGCCGGTGTTGGAAGAGGTCGATGTCGACTTCGAGAATGCCGCCACAACGCTGGGGGCCTCGCGCTGGCAGGTTTTTACGCGGATCATCTGGCCGACCATCCTGCCCGCCTTTATCGGCGGCTGCGTGCTGTCCTTCGCGCGCTCGCTCGGTGAATTCGGCGCCGTGGTGTTCATCGCCGGCAACCTGCCGGGGCTGACTGAAATCGTGTCGCTGCTGATCTTCATCCGCCTCGATGAATACAATTACGAGGCCGCAGCCGCCCTCGCCTTCGTGCTGTTGGTTGTTGCGCTGGTGACCCTGATCGCCACGAACCTCCTTGCCGCCTGGCAGGTGCGCTATGTCGAGAGGAAAGCCTGATGTCTTCCGCTCCTCGCAGCGCCGGCGCAAATGTCCTGATCGCGCTCTCCTTTGCCCTCGCAGCAATCGTTCTGGTTACGCCCCTGGCGCTGATCTTTAGCTTCGCGCTGCGTGAGGGCCTCGGCGCCTATTTCGCGGCGATCCTCAAGCCCGATACGCTTCATGCGATCTTTCTTACGGTCGTCACCGCGCTGATCGTCGTGCCGATCAATGTGGTGGTGGGCGCGGCCCTTGCTTGGCTCGTCACACGCTTCCGTTTTCGGGGGCAGCAGCTTCTTGTGGCCTTCATCGAGCTGCCGGCGGCCGTCAGCCCTATCGTCGCCGGCGTCGTCTATCTGTTCCTTTATGGCAATCAGGGCCTGCTCGGCCCTGTGCTGCAGTCGCTTGGCCTGCAGGTGATGTTCACGCCGCTCGCCATCGTGCTGGTCAGCCTTTTCGTCACCGCCCCCTATGTTGCGCGCGAGCTGGTGCCCCTGATGCGGCAGCAAGGGACAGAGGACGAGGAGGCGGCGCTTTCGCTGGGCGCCAATGGCTGGCAGATGTTCTGGCACGTTACCCTGCCCAACATCCGTTGGGGGCTCGTCTATGGCGCGGTTTTGACCAATGCGCGAGTCATGGGCGAATTCGGCGCCGTGTCGGTGGTTTCGGGCTCGATTCGTGGCCAGACCAATACCCTGCCCTTGCAGATCAATCTGCTGTTCAACGACTTCAATATTGCAGGATCGTTTGCCGCCGCTTCGACGCTGGCACTCATCGCCGTGCTGACGCTGGTGCTCAAATCCTCGCTTGAGGCCTGGGAACGCCGCTAGGCGGGACAAACCACTTCATCACGGCTTTCGTGCCGATGCCGAACAAATTATATTAGTGTGCCTGGCGAGATGTTGTACGGGTCAAGCGCGGTCGCGCGCTCAAACAAGAATAGGCTTGAGCCACGGCTTTGACGCCCCTAAGCGAGGGGCAGGAAAATCCGCATGCATACGACTCATATCGTCCCCCTGCCCCAACGGCCGGCCCTTGAACTGGGCCCGCGCCCGCTCATCATGGGCATCCTCAACGTCACCCCCGACAGTTTCTCGGACGGCGGACTGCACAACAATCTCGACCTTGCCGTAGCCCATGCCCGCACCATGCTTGAGCAAGGCGTCGATATCATCGACATCGGCGGCGAGAGCACCCGGCCGGGCTCGGAAACCGTAGCGGTACAGGAAGAGCTCGATCGCGTCATCCCAGTCATCGATGCGCTCCGTGGCGCCGGCATCGTCGCGCCGATTTCGATCGACACCTACAAGCCATTGGTGGCCGATCAGGCCATTCAGGCGGGCGCCGATATCATCAACGACGTCTACGGCCTGCAGGGGCCACCGGAAATGGCTCAGGTTGCCGCGCTTTATGGCGCGCCGGTGGTTGCGATGCATTGGGACAAGACCTGGGACGCACTAACCCTGCCCATCCCGGCGATGGTCGAGTACTTCGCCAAGACCCTCGCCGTAGCCGACGCAGCTGGGCTTTCGCGTGCGCAGGTCATCCTCGACCCGGGCTTCGGCTTTGCCAAGACACTGCCGCAGAACTACCAGATCCTGCGGCAATTACCCGATCTCGTCGCGGCCTATCCCGATCACGGCCTTCTGGTCGGCACATCGCGAAAATCGATGATTGGCAGGCTTTTGGACAATCAACCGGACGAGCGACTGCCGGGAACCATCGCCACGACGGTGCAGGGCTATGAGCGCGGCGGCCACATCTTCCGCGTGCATGACGTTGCGGCCAATCGCGATGCCCTGCGGGTAGCCCAGGCAACGCTTTACGGTCCGTGACGGCGGATTTTTGTCGCGTGCTCCGACGGGAAAAGTGCTAGCGACACTTCCTTGAAGCGCCATTCAGGACATTCTCCATGACCGCACCTTTTTCGGGCGACCGCATCATCCTCCGCGATCTTGGCTTTTACGGCTATCACGGCCTCTTCAGCGAAGAAGAGCGGCTGGGGCAGCGCTTCTTTGTCGACCTCGAATGCGGGGTGGATCTGACTGCGCCGGGCGAGACCGATACCATCGGGCATACGGTTTCGTATGCCGACATTTACGATGTGGTGAAGGCGACCTTTGAGACCAAGCGGACCAAGCTGATCGAGGCCTTGGGGCAAAACATCGTCACGGCGCTGTTCGAGCGTTTTGGCGACATCAACTGGATCGTGATCCGGATCCGCAAACCGGAAGCGCCAATTGCCATGGTGCGCGGCGAAGCGGCGATCGAACTGCACCGCGTGAGGCCGGCATGATGGCGAAGGCCTGGCTTAGTCTTGGCGCCAATATCGGCGATCCTCCGGCACAGCTTGCCGAAGCCATTCGGCTGCTCGATGCACATCCGCACATCAAGGTGGTCAAACAATCGTCGGTGATTGCGACCAAGCCCTGGGGCAAGACGGACCAGCCTGATTTCGCCAACATGGCGGCCGAGGTCGAGACCGATCTCGAACCCATCGACCTGCTGCATGTGGCGCTCGATACCGAGCGCGAAATGGGGCGCGTTCGACACGAAGTCTGGGGACCTCGGCTGATCGATGTCGACATCATCGCCTATGAGCGGATCGAAATGCAGACAGGGCGACTGACCCTGCCCCACCCGCATGCGCATGCGCGCGATTTTGTGCTGGTGCCGCTGCGCGAGATTTCGCCGAAGACGGCGGCGTGGATCGCGGCGCGGATTTAGGCCCGCAGCGCTTCCACGACGGCAACAGCGGTGTCGAACTCGACGCGGCGCTTGGCGCGGCGTTCCATGGCCTCTTCGTCCTCGCCCCACAGACGAATCTGGTGGTCTTCGTCCACGTGAGCCGCGGTCCAGACCTGATCGGCCGTCAGCAACTCGTGCAGCAGGGCGATGGCGAGAAGACCGGAGCCGGTGATGCCGGTGACCGAGACCAAGGCCGTCAGCGACAGCAGGCCCTGCCCCTCCAGCGCGGTGTCGAGCTTGGTCAGGGTGGGAACCGGCTGTGGCTGGTGGATGATGCCGATGGTCGGCTGGAAGGCGACGTCGAAGTGGCGGGCCAGCGTCACCAATGCGCCATCCCAGTGCAGTTCCTGGTCGGCGACCAGCTCCTGCGGAGTGTCGACGCGGTAGAGCAGCAGGTCATTGCCGGCAAACTTGCCGATTTCCGCACGGAAGGCCGGGACGTTTTCTTCGCCGCTCTCAACCGCGGAATTGATCAGGCGCACCATGGGCATGGTAGTGGGGTCGATGTGTTTTTCCTGCGCGGCCCACTCACCGGCCATCGCCTGGGCGATGGACAGCGCGGGGACCATCACCGGCAACTTGCGGCCCGGAGTGCGGGTCTGCTTGCCATCGAGCGTGACGGCATAGCCGCCTTCGACGCGGGCAACGTCGACGTCTTTGTAGAAGCGCTTGGGCAGTTCAACCTGATTGATGTGCTGCGCCTGACCGTAGCCAAGGTCCTGGTTTTTCAGGGCATCTTCCAGCTGATCGCGCATGTCAGTCTTCCAGTACTTTCTTGATGGCCAGAGGCAGGTCTGCATAGGTCTCGACCAGCATATCGGCGCCCGCAGCAAGCAATTCATGGGGATCGTGGTGGCCCCAGGTCACACCGATGGCCTTGGTGCCGGCAGCCTTGCCCATCTCGATGTCAAAGGTGGTGTCGCCGATGATGACCGTGTCGCGGGCTTCTGCGCCGGTTTCGGCCATGCCACGCAGCATCATGCCGGGGTGCGGCTTCGATGGGTTGTGGTCCGGCGTCTGCAGGGTGACGAAGTGCCCGGCAATGCCGTGCAACTGGGTCAGGCGATGAACACCATTAAGCCCCTTGCCGGTGGCGATGCCCAGCAGCGTATCGGGCCAGCTCGCGAGGAAATCCAAGGCCTCGCGGGCGCCGGGGAAAAGGCCCTCGCGGCCCTCCGCCTGAACGAGCGAGGCGCGGTAGCGGCTGCGGTAGTCGTCGGCGAGCTTCTCGGCCAGTGGTGTTACCTCTGTGCCGAGGAGGCGCGCGATGGCGACCGGCAGCGACAGCCCGATGACCCGGCGCGACTGCGTCGTGGTCGGGGGCGTCAGGCCTGCCGCCTCAAAAGTCGTGGTCATGTGCTCGACGATCAGGGCCTCTGTGTCGATCAGCGTCCCATCCATGTCGAACATGATCAGCTTCATGCATTGTCCTCGGGGTCGGTATCCTGAACGTCGAAGCGCTCGGCGTCGAAGCCGAGGGCGTCCCAGCTCTGGCGCATATGCGGCGGCAAAGGCGCTGAAATATCAAGGCGTTTGCCGTTGCGCAGCGGCAAGGCGATGCGGCGTGCATGGAGATGCAACCCTTCGCCGAGGCCGGGGGCCGGCATCCAATTTTCGATATTGAAATAGCGGGGATCGCCGATGATCGGCGTACCCAGCTGGGCCATGTGGACGCGGAGCTGGTGCGTACGGCCAGTGACCGGCTTCAGCGTAACCCAAGCAAAACGGCGGCTGGCGGTGTCGGTGGTCGAATAGTAACTCGACGAGTGGACTGCGCCGGGGGCGCCGTTCTTGACCACGACCATCTGCTCGCCATCTTCCGTCGCGCGCTTAGCAAGGAAGCACGAGATTTCGCCCTGACGAGGCGTCGGATTGCCGGCGACGAGGGCCCAGTAGATCTTGCGGGCCGAGCGGGACATGAAGACTTTGCCGAAATGCGTGGCCGCGGCAGCGGTCTTGGCGACGACGAGGCAGCCCGAGGTGTCCCGGTCGAGACGGTGCACCAGCCGCGGGGCTTCGCCGAGCTTGTTGGGCAGGCTCTTCAGGAGGCCATCCAAGTGACGGACGGTGCCGCTGCCACCCTGCACGGCGAGGCCATGGGGCTTGTTGAAGACGTAGAGGTCATCATCCTCATAGAGGATTATGTCCTTGAGAAATCTTGCATCTTCCTGGTTGACCTTAACCGGGCGGACGGTGCCGGGATCGTCGACGGGCGGGATGCGGATGGTCTGGCCGGCGGCCAGGCGCGTGCTGGTCTCGGCCTTGGCCTTGTCGACCTTGACTTCGCCGTTGCGGATCAGCTTTTGCAGGCGGCCGAAACCGACCTGCGGGAAATGCCGGGCAAACCAGCGATCGAGACGCATGCCGTCTTCGTCTGTGGTGACTTCCCGATGTTGAACGCCACTCATGCGGGGCTGCCTCTGGTTATCAAAAGGCCGAGATATAGGCCCACGAGGCAAACTACAACTGACAAGGCGACATAGGTGATCGCCTGAAACAGTTCTCCGCCCTCAAGGAGCACAATCGTGTCCAGAGAAAAGGAGGAAAAGGTGGTGAAGCCGCCCAATACGCCGACGGCCAGAAACAAGCGCGCATCGTGCTGCCATTCTGGCTGGTAACGGGCGAGCACTCCCACCAGCATGCCCATGAGCACCGACCCGGCAATATTGACCAGCAGGGCCGGGAGGGGAAACGCGGTGGAAACCATGCGCGCAATGGCTAAGGAAACACCATAACGCGAGGCTGCGCCAAGGGCGCCACCGGCAGCGACAAGCAGAAGACTATTCACCACGTGTAAACCGTTGATGCTATTGACAGAAGGAAGCGTTTGCCAGAAGCGGCGGCAGCGTCCACCTTGGACGCGATTCACAGTATAGCGCGCAGAGCCAGGCCATGAACCGATTTTCCGCGACCGCAGCGGTGCTGCTCGTAACCCTGGCCCTCTCGGCCTGTTCATTTGCCGGCAAACGGCCCGAAATCCCACTGGATATCATCGCCAGTGGGGCGATGGCCGAGACGTCACCCTTGCGCTACTGGGGCGACGATCCCGAATTTGCGGCGGGCCACACACGCGTGAAGCCGGGCTCGGATGGACGAATCGATTTTCTGACGCTGTCGGGCGGCGGGATCAACGGCGCTTATGGCGCCGGCTACCTGATGGGTTGGACAAGAACGGGCACGCGGCCGGAATTCGAGGTTGTCACCGGCATCAGTGTCGGCGCCATCATCGCCCCCCTCGCCTTTCTCGGCACCTCGCAAGATGGCAGGCTGATGGAAGTCTATCGGTCTCTGACCACGGCGACGAATCCGAAGACCAATTTCCTTGCGGCGCTGCTCGGGTCTTCGTCCATACTCGACAATGCGCCGATCCGTGCCGCTATCGAAAAGGCGGTCGACCAGGAAATTCTGGATCTGATCGCCAAGGCGCATCGCGAAGGACGGCGACTTTATGTGGGCTCGACCAATCTTGACGCACAGCGGCCGGTCGTCTGGGACATTGGCGCCATCGCAAACAGCAATGATAACAATCGATTGGAACTGGTTCGCAGCGTCATCCTCGCCTCTGCTGCGGTTCCAACAGTGTTTCCGCCCGTGCTGATCGAGGTTGCGAGCGGCGGTCAGAGATATAGCGAACTCCATGTCGATGGCGGGGTGACCGAGCAGGTTCTGCTGATGCCGGGGGGCTGGGGCAAGGTCGGCGGCAGTGGCAATGCCTGGCTTTACGTGATCTTCAACGGCGTGGTGGACGCGTCCGCCGCAACAGTGCAGCCATCGGGCATGGCGCTGATCGGGCGCTCGGTGCCGACGCTGTTAAAATATCTCGGCCGCGCCAATCTCGCAGAGCTGGCGAACTCGGCCAGGACCAGTGGGGTACAGTATCGCATGACCGCCATTCCCGGGGATTTCCCTGAAAGCGATGGCATATTTGGTTCGCCCGAATGGCTGTCGCGGCTTTACGACTTCGGCTTTGCCCATGGCAATGCGGAATATTGGCGCGAAAAAATTCAATAAAAACGGCTAGTTATCGCCCTGCCGCTTGGCGGTACGCAGACGGGCGAAATAGTCCATGCGCTTTTTGAGATCACGCTCAAAACCGCGCTCGACGGGGTGATAAAACTGCTGCCGCCCGAGCTTTTCGGGGAAGTATTCCTGGCCGGAAAAAGCGTCGGGGACGTCGTGGTCGTATTGGTAACCGTCGCCATACCCTTCACCCTTCATCAGCTTCGTCGGGGCGTTGAGAATGACCATGGGCGGCATGGGCGAACCGGTTGATTTCGCTAGGGAAATTGCGGCCTTGAAGGCGGTGTAGACGGCGTTCGATTTTGGAGCGAGGGCCAGATAGACGACGACTTGCGCGAGGGACAGCTCGCCTTCGGGGGAGCCGAGCATCTGGTAGGCGTCGCGGCCGGCGATTGCCAAGGGCAGCGCCTGCGGGTCGGCGTTGCCGATGTCCTCGGAAGCCATACGAATCAAGCGTCTAGCGAGGAAAAGCGGATCTTCGCCGGCGTCGATCATGCGGGCGAAATAGTAGAGCGCTGCGTCGGGATCGGAGCCGCGGATGGTTTTGTGCAGGGCCGAAATCAGGTTGTAGTGGCCGTCCTGCGCCTTGTCGTAAATGGGGGCTCTGCGCTGCACTACGGTTAGCAGACTGTTAGCATCGAGCGTCTCATCGGCGCGTGCAGATGCTAAAATCTCTTCGACGAGGCCCAGAAGGGCGCGACCGTCGCCATCGGCCAGGCCGAGAAGGGTCGCTCGGGCTTCCTCGGTCAGCGGCAGCGGGGAGCCGAGGAGGGTTTCGGCGCGCTGGAGGAGCAGTTCGAGATCGGGCTGGATGAGCGACTCGAAACGCAGGACCTGGCTGCGGGAGAGAAGCGCGGCGTTGAGCTCGAAGGACGGGTTTTCAGTGGTGGCGCCGACGAGGACGACGGTGCCGTCTTCCATGACCGGCAGGAAGCTATCCTGCTGGGCGCGGTTAAAGCGATGGATCTCGTCGACGAAGAGCAGCGTGCGATGGCCGGAGAGGCGTTCGAAACGAGCCTTCTCGAAAACCTTCTTGAGATCGGCGACGCCGGAGAAGATTGCGGAGATTTGCTCGAAGCGAAAGCCGATCTGGTCGGCGAGGAGACGCGCGACGGTGGTCTTGCCGGTGCCCGGTGGTCCCCAGAGGATGAGCGAGCCGAGGCGGCCGGAGGCGAGCATGCGGGTGAGCGTGCCGTCGGGGCCGAGGAGATGGGTCTGGCCGATGACTTCATCGAGGGCGCGCGGGCGCAGCTGGTCCGCGAGGGGACGGGCCTTGTCGGTTTCGTTGGGATCGGCGGCGAAGAGATCGGACATGAGGGCTCAATAGCAAATTGCGCGGCGCGTGGCATCCGCTTCGTTCGCATGTTGCCTTGGGTCGGGTTGCGCGTTCAACTGGAGCAAGAGGGAGAGGGATTGCTCATGATTGGTCGTTTGGTTGCCGCGGTGGCGCTGGTTTGTCTCACGGGTTCGGTGGTTTTAGCGCAGGAGGATGCCGTGGGCGCGCCGGGGCCATTTGTGCTCGAGGGGGAGAGCTTTGAACTCGCCTGGACCAGCCACCCGACGGATACTTACTACAAGCAGGAATATGTGCCCGAGGGGCAGAGCGTGGAAGCCTATGAGCAGATGTTCATGGTGGACGTGCTGACCAATGGGCTTTCGGTGGAGGACGCGGCCGGGACAATGGTCGACGGGCTGAAGCAGAGGCAGGCCAATGATCCGGTGGTAAACTTTGCGATGATCGAGAATGAGGCGACGGGGGAAGTCATTCTCGATTTTCTGCTAAGCGATAGCAGCAGCGGGACGGTGATCGTCGAGTGGAATGCCTACCGGTATGTGCCGATCAAGGATGGCGTGGCGATGTTTGGGATCAGCCGGCGCGGATATGACGATGGGGCGAGTGATCTGCTCAAGGGGCTGAAGAGCTGGCGGATGGGGACGATACAGGCGCTGGCAGAGTTGGAGCTGCCGAAAGTGTTTGTGGAGTAAGGGGTTAGGATTCAGCGGGTTGATCGGTGGGGTTGAGAGGTTGAATCAGAGCGGGCGACTCCCCCCCCTCCCATCCTCCCCCATCTAGGGGGAGGTGTTGCATCGCGCGTGGGGCACAATCCTGCCCCAGC
>NZ_JAFKHD010000377.1 GCF_017307565.1 Devosia sp. | reverse complement strand
AGCAGGCCCTGCTCATCGCTTCGGCCGGCGACGGCATGTCGATCTCCAAGCGCCGCATCACGCTCTCGACCTCTGGCGTCGTGCCCTATATCGGCCCGACCGGCAGCGAGATCGACGTCATGCTGGCGATTTCGCTCCACGCCGTGCGCGATGATCTGCGCGACGTGCTGGTGCCGATCAACAAGAAGTGGCCGCTGAAAGAACTGCTTGAAGCCTGCCGCAACTATCCCGGCCTCTCCAATGCCCGCCGCATCACTTTCGAATATGTGATGCTCGACGGCATCAACGATTCTGACGCCGAAGCCAAGGAACTGGTGCGCCTGCTCGCAGGCATCCCTGCAAAGATCAACCTGATCCCATTCAATCCCTGGCCGGGTTCCAACTACGGCACCTCGCCTTCGAGCCGCATCGAGCGCTTTGCCGATATCGTCAACCGCGCCGGCTATGCCTCGCCCGTCCGCACCCCGCGCGGCCGCGACATCTTTGCCGCCTGCGGCCAGCTCAAGAGCGAAAGCGAACGCCTGTCCAAGAAGGACCGCGACGCCCTCGCCGGCGTATGAGCAAACCTTCGGCGCGGCGGTGCAAGATCAGCCTATGCTGGCACAACTCACAGAGATGCACTATCTTCAGGTGATGGAGGTCTCATGAAGGTTTCGCTGCACATCGCTGAAACAAAACTGTCTGAACTGATTGAAGCGGCTATCGCCGGGCAAGAAGTGGTGATCGACAAAGATGACCTGACCTCGGTAAAAATCGTCCCGCTTCAGAAGCTCAAGCCATTTAAGTTTGGCCTCTTAAAGGGCAAGGTTTCCACCGTACCTGACTTTCTTGAACGCATGGGCGACGAAGACTTGGATGCTTGGGAGGGCACTGTTTGAGCCTCGTTTTGCTGGATACCCATGTTTGGGCATGGTCTCTTTTGGCAGACGACCGGCTTTCAGCTGGAGCTATCGAAGCAATAAATTCGGCTGAAACGGTTCTAATCAGCGCAATCAGTTTTTACGAAATAGGCCAGAAAATTCGGCTGGGAAAATGGCCCGAAATGGCGCCCTATCATTTCGAACTGGTCGATCTTGCCGCACTCCAAGGCATAACGGTCTTGGACGTATCTGCTGCAGCCAGTCTGGCTGCCTCCATACTTGATTGGACACACCGAGATCCTTTCGACCGCATTATCGGCGCGACAGCGCTGGTTGAGGACGTTGCCTTAGTTTCTGCCGATGTCGCTTTCGATGACTTGAAGCAGCTCAACAAATGGCCTGGGCGCATCTGGTAGGCGCTATTCCCCCGCCACCCAATCAATCGTCCAACGGCCCCTGCCCTCGTCGCTCAGCACGTCGGCAAGCACAGGCATCAGC
>NZ_JAFKHD010000376.1 GCF_017307565.1 Devosia sp. | reverse complement strand
TATTACGGTTCTGTCCGCGTCTACCCCACCGACACCGAACTATCGCCGGAAGATCAGGCCGTGCTTGACGAGCTGGAAGCGGAATTGGAAAGCCTCGATTTCGAGGGGGCGACGCTGGAGCCGCAGGAACGGGAGCAGCGACAGGCCACGCTCCACGAACAAATCGAGCAGCTTGACCGCAAGACCCGCGTCTACTCCGAAGCTGACTATCTGGCCGCTGGCGCATTCCTCACCATCAGCAACTTTGGGAAATTCCGTATCGAGCGCGGAATGATGTCGCACGGGCCCAAGGACGATAGCGCCGAGGCCGAGCAGGACGAGCGCAAGGATGAGGACGAAGGAATAGACCGGAGTGTCGTGGCGAAACCAGCAAAGAGCGCCGGGTTGGACGATCTGTCGTTTTCACTGCTCGAGGACTTAAGCGCTCGCAAAACCGCAGCGCTGCGTGTTGCCCTTGCCAATAACCCGGACGTTGCACTTGTGACGGTCGTTCATGCCATGCTGCTGCGTGTCGGCTACAGTTACGCGCGAGAACAGAGCGCTGTGCAGGTGAGCGTCACCCCTGAATATCTCAAAGGCTCCATTTCTGATTACGAGGATTACGCTCCGGTCGTCGAGTTCGCCAGCATGTGGGAGAACCTTGGTCACGCCATTCCCGGCAACCCGAGCGATCTTTGGGACTGGCTGATATCCAAGACCACCGATGAACTGCTGTCCCTTCTTGCGGCTGCCACTGCAAAGGGCGTCAACGTGGTCGAGAAGAAGTTCTCCGACCGAGGGCAGGCGTTCGAGCATGGCAAGGTGCTAAGCCAAGCACTCGCCCTCGATATGGCCGACTGGTTCACGCCAACCGCTGAAAACTTCTTCAAGCGCGTCAGCAAAGACCAGATCGCTACGGCCATCAAAGAAGCCATTGGTGATGATGAAGCAGCCAAGGCGGTGAAAATGAAGAAGGGCGACGCTGCAACCTATGCCGAAAAGCTCTTTAAAGATCGACGTTGGCTGCCCCCGCAGCTGCGGGCATGCGTCCCACAGGAACCGGCTTGCTGATAGCTCTCCCAAGCCGAGCCGGTCGCGCCTCGCGCGACCGGTGTTTCACATACCCCCAAGAATCGCGGTAGCCGCGATCCCGGCATCGAACCGGGATCACGGCTTTGTCGCCCGCTTTACGTGCGCCACAAGCGGGGTCATCCGGGCCGAGTCGGCCCGGAGCGAAAGCTGGTGCCACTCAGGGCTGTAGTATGAAGCCGGCGGTTTGCCGAATTGTCAGCTGACAATTTCGTAAAAAATGCTGCAAAATCAACGTGGTTTCGATTCTGCAAGGGCGCATTAGGAGTTCATTAACCCAATATTCCTTGACCG
>NZ_JAFKHD010000375.1 GCF_017307565.1 Devosia sp. | reverse complement strand
GCCTTGATCACCGGCGCCGTCGCCATGATCGCCGAATTCCCGCAGATGGAATTGCCACAGGCGACCAGCGTCGCCAGCCGCGCATCAAGCCCCAGACAACGCCCGATGCCATAGCTTGCCACCAGAGCCAGCACCACGACGAGCACCACCACTGCCAGCACCGCCGGCCCCACCTGCAACACCGCACCGGCGCTGATGGTCCCGCCCAGCAGCACCACCGCGACTTCCAGCACCGTCTTGGCGGCAAACTGCACGCCGGGCCGATACTGCGCCCGCAGTCCAAGCCCGGTATGCACCAGCGTACCCGCAAGGATCGCCAGCACCAGCCCATCGAGCGCCACCCACCCGAAAAGCAGCCGCTGCAAGGGCTCGGCGGCCAGCGCCAGCCCACTGATACCTATCGCGAGCGCAAGCCCAGGAAATATTTGCTTGAAAGGAAACATCGGAAGCAAGACATGCTTTAAAGATCACGCTTGCCAGCATGAAACTTGCTTTCATTCGTTTCCATCGCATAATTGTGCACGTTTCATGCAATCAGATTGCACGATCAGTGACCCTCGAACAGCTCGCCATCTTCATCGCCGTCGCCGAACGCCAGCACCTGACCCGGGGCGCGGCCGCCATTGGCCTGACGCCATCAGCCGCCAGCGCCGCCATCAAGACCCTTGAAGCCTTCCACAATGTGCGGCTGTTTGATCGCGTCGGCCGGCGCATCGAACTGACGCGTGATGGCGAAGTGTTTCTCGAGGAAGCCCGCCAAACCCTCGCCCGGGTCCGCCAGGCCGAACGCACCCTCAGCGATCTCGGCGGCCTCAAGCGCGGCGATCTCGACATCATGGCCAGCCAGACCGTCGCCAATTACTGGCTGCCGCCGCGTATCCTGCAATTCGCCCTCAAATATCCCGGCATCGCCGTTCACTTCTCGGCCGGCAATACCAATGAAGTCGCCGCTGCCGTGCTTGATGGCGCAGCGGAGTTGGGCATCGTCGAAGGCGTCATCGACATGCCCGCCCTCGCCGTCCGGCCCATCGGGCATGACCGGCTCGTCGCCGTCTCCGCCCCCTCGACCATCGCCCGGCCGCGTCTGTCTGATTTCCGCTGGATCATGCGCGAGCCCGGCTCAGGCACCCGCACCGAATTCGAAGCCGGCATTTCCCGCCTGGGCTTTGATCCCAAAGCGCTCGATATCGCTCTGACCCTCACCACCAACGAGGCCATTCTCGGCGCCGTGCGCGACAGCGATTGCGCCGCCGCCCTCTCCGAAATGGTCGTTGCGCCCTTCGTCGCCGCAGGCAGCCTGCAGATTCTCCCCTTCGATCTGCCGCGCCGCAATTTCAGCCTGCTCAGCCACCGCGAACGCACC
>NZ_JAFKHD010000421.1 GCF_017307565.1 Devosia sp. | reverse complement strand
ATAGCCGGGTCAACGAGCTAACCGAAATCACCACGACGCTCAAGGCGCTGGCCAAGGAACTGGAAGTGCCGGTGATCGCGCTGTCCCAGCTCTCCCGTCAGGTGGAAACCCGCGAGGACAAGCGCCCGCAGCTTTCCGACCTGCGCGAAAGCGGCTCCATTGAGCAGGACGCCGACGTGGTGATCTTCGTTTACCGGGAGGAATACTACCTCAAGAACCAGGAGCCGAAGGACGGAAGCGAGGAACATCTCGCATGGGACGCAGCGATGGCGGCCGCGAACGGCAAGGCGGAGATCATCATCGGCAAGCAGCGTCACGGTCCCACCGGAACGGTCGAGCTTCAATTCGACGCCGCACTGACGCGGTTCCGCAACCTCGCCAAGCCTGAATTTCTACCGGAGCGAATGTCATGAGCAACGAAGCACTCTCGGCGATTTCGAAATCCGACATCCGCCCAAGCGGCCGAAAGTACGTGATGACCGCGCTGGCCGATTATGCCGATGAGGCATGGTCTTGCTTCCCCTCGATCAAGCTCATCGCCCGCTATACGGCCCAGAGTGAGCGCACGGTGCAGAACCATCTGGACGCGCTCGAAGCCGCCGGTGTGATCTCCCGTTTTCGACCTCGAAAAGACGATGGAACGCTCGCTGGATACCGCTACACCATCCACCGGCAAAATCTGCCAGTGGCAGAATCAACCACTGGCAAAAAACAACAGAAACCACCGGCAGAATCTGCCGGTCATAACCCCCATAGTAACCCCCAATCTAATTCATCGCTGCGCGATGAAGGCGCGCGCGAGCTTTTTTCGGTTCTCTGGGAGATTTTCCCTCGTCGGCATCTGGGCCAAGGTCGAAAGTCCGCCCTCAAGGCTTTTCTCGGTCTCAACGACACGGACCAGGTGGCTTGCCTGGACGGAGCCAAGGCGTATGCGGCGGCATTCGAGCGGGAACGCATCGCTCGCAACGAAACTCTGGAGCGGGCCCGGCGGTTTGTGCCAGCGCTGGCGCGGTGGATCAGCGAGGCGGGCTGGCAGGGCGTCCAAAACGAGCAGCCGACTGCGTCCCCGGGCATCTCCATCGTTGAACCTGGAACGGCCGACTTCGACGCGGTCACGGGGCACATGCCAAACCCGCCGCGGCCAGGCAGTTCCGGAAAGCTCACTGTCCGCACCGCGGACCTCGAAGCGGCTCGACAGGCCGCCAGTGGCAACCAGCCTCCTCGCGCGCCTGCGCATGCGAGGCCACCTCTCGACATCGCTGGAGCAGCATGATGACCGAAACCGAATTTCGTGACCCCGGCGAAGTGCCTGTTATCGACTGGCTCGACAAGAACCTCATCGACATCGACCCGACCTATCAGCGGGGCTTGGACGAGGCCCGCGTGCAGAAGATTGTCGACTGGTTCGCCTGGGACAGCTTCGGCGCAATCGTCGTGGCGCCAGCCGAGGAAGGCCGATACCACGCAATCGACGGCCAGCACCGCCTTGAAGCCGCCAAGCGTCACCCCAAGGTCGACCTGCTGCCGGCGGTGATCATCGTTGGGCGCGGCCTTGTGGCCGAGGCTGAGACATTCGTGAATGTAAACGGTGCTCGCAAAAATGTTTCGCCGCTCGAGATGTACTGGGCCCAGCTGACGGCCGGTGATCCCGAGGCGGAAACAGTCAAGCAGGTTTGCGAGCGGGCAGGGGTGAAGCTGCTGCGCTATCCCGGAAGCAACGGCAAATATGCGGTCAGCGAAACCGTCGCTATCGCAGCGCTGCGGGGCCTGATCGACAAGCGCGGCGCCATGAAGTCGCGGAAGCTGCTGGAGGTGCTGGTCGCGGCCGAGTTGAAACCTATCACCGCCATTCAGATCAAGGCGGCCGCGTTACTGGCTTTCGATCCCGAATTCGCAGAGCACTTGGAGCCGGAGGCGATTTCGGAGGCCATGCGCGGCGCGGCACTGGCGATCGAGGGCGAGGCGAACGCCTTTGCGGCAACCCATCGCTTGCCGAAGACCAAGGCGTTTGCCAGCGTATGGTTCAAGCGCTGCCGGAAGAAGCGAAAGATCGGCTAAATACCAAGTTCGTTCAGTTCATCGTCCCATGCGCTATGCGCTACGATGAGCAATTTGCTCAAGTCGTGCGACGTGCCATCGTCGGCAAGAAAGCGCAATGCCCTGTAAGCCGTCATCGGTGAGCCGAAGTTCCATTTTCCGAAGAAATGCCCTCGCAATAACACTTCTTCTGGGCGCTGCCCCTTTGTTGCCGTCCGTAACTCTATATATCTCGTAACAGCCCCGTGCTTATGGTTGTCGTGAATGTCGCACATCACTTGCAGGGCGGGACGGCGTGAACATAGCGACTTCTTGTATTGTCCCAAAGGCTGTCCCTGATGCTTGGCTACCACCTCAGCCATTATGTCAATTTGGGAGGCGGCATGAACAGCCAAATGAACCACAAGGTGGTTCGCTTTCCAGAGATGGAAAGACGGATCCACAAATGTTTGTTTGAATAAGCGTGGCATCCGAACCCCCGTACCTGTTGACTATGCTGCCTTCGTTTTCTAAGATTCTCAACGTCACATCAGCCTGCCCGACCTCTCCCATCCGAGAGGCCGTTCTATGTCTAAGCCACCACAATTGCAGGCTTCAAAGGCCATAAAACGCACACCAGCGTTGGGCCCCGTCGCGCCACCGCCTCCAAAGTGGTCCGACCCTCGTAATGTCGGCTTTCGCATGGTGCCGGATCCGTCCATGACGGACGCTGAGTTCTTCCACCAGCGGCAGACCAAGAACGGCCCCCACGTCGGCAAAGTCGTGGCGGCCGTCAGCATGATCGAACTTATCGGGGGGCTGGCCCGCATCAAGGATCGCACCGAAGTTCAAGAGGCGGCGGCGGCGAAATTTCGGCTGCTGCACGAGCGGGCACAGATAGGTGGCGCCAGGGCGATGGACTATGCCCGGCAGCGCGTAGACACGTCTGGATCTCAGCAGGACGCCAACGCAGAGATCGGTGAAGATGCTCGCCGGCAGTACCGGGATGCCGTTCAGGGCCTCGGCATGGTTCGTTCGAACATTGTTGAGCGGGTGGTAGTCTTCGACCAGTCCATCTCTATGATTGCCGGGAACGGGGCACGATCCCGTATGCGCGCGACGCGCGAACTAATGGCGGCGCTGGACGATCTAGCCGTTCAATTCAAACTGTCGCCCCGCCAGCCGTAGATCGCTTATTGTGCGCCTCGATGCCAGCTATCGAGGCGGCGCGGCTAGGCAATCTGCATATAGCTCGAAGTAGCTTTCCCCGCGTGGGTCAACATGAAGCACACCGAGCTCCAAGAGAGGCACGCCTAAAATTGCGAGGTAGGATTTGCCAGTGAGGTCGATGCCAGTAACGTCAATTCGGGAAGGAGCCAGGGCAGCAGGGAATTCGATCTCGATATCGTAACGAAAATGATCCGTTTCGCCATGAGCCGTTCTAACGCCGTGCACATCGCCATTTTTCGGGCAACTCAAAGCTGCCAAGACGCGGTCATCAACGGCCAGCAGGTCAGCGCCGGTATCTACTAGAGCCAGCACGGACACGCCTTTGCGCTGCCAACAAAGGTTCACCCGCATCATGGGGAATCTCATGCTGCCATCGTCGCGTGTTTCGAGTTCCAGAGGTATGCGCATCGGTTTTCCCACTCGTCCTGGCCGGCAACCTACAGGTATTGACGGGCGGGGCAACAAGGCGCATACATCAGGCAAGCTGGTGCTTCGCGCTTCAGCGATAGGGCTCGCTTCGGCGGGCCTTTTCTTTTCCCCGATACCTCTGTCCGGCAGGTTTCAGTCTTGAAACGCCCTTGTCGTCACCCTTGGCGCAGTACTGCCAGTTTGCGGAACAGCTCTGTTGGCTGACCTTGCGACTTGGTGGGCAGTGAAGCGACGACGTTTGGCCTTCTTACCGCGCATGCTGATCTCCACATCTAGTTCGGCCCACTCCCGAAAAAACAGTGGGCCGGCGATGCCTTGCATTTGCCCGCTGGGAACGGACGGATCATATAGGAGTGCTTGCAGGTAGAATTTCGCTTTTGGCGGAATGGCGTTGGCCTCTACTGGGTCAACGTATCCCGACGACGTCCTGAGCTTCATTGGGAGTCGCGCACCTGTGATGCGACTTAAAATCACGGCTTGGTCAAGTGCCAGGAAGCTGCTGCTACGGTTTTCGCAGCTCAACCAAAATTGGGAGACGCACAGACCGCGGCCTTCCTCCCAACTCCCTGCTATGAGGGACGGAAAATCGATAACAATTGGGTAAAATGATACCCAATCGAGGATGCGTTCAGTGCTGGGTCTATATTCCAGGAAATACTCGCGCATCGACCAACATACCGCGATGGCCCCGATGCCGACGATAATCCACCCGACCGGAAGTTGAGGCCAGACCACTGCGAGGCCGCCCAGAACAATAGAAACTGCGCCGGTCACCCCGACAAAGTGCTTTATCATACACGTCCCCATCGCTGGTTTCTGTATTGCCGGCAGTGGCGAAAATTGAGGAGGGCCTTTTTCATCTCAGGGTCATGAAAGAACGGTGCAGTGCTTCATTTGGTGGTCCATCCCACAACCGCTCCGTTTTCGATCTTGACTTGTTGGCGAAAACTCCTGCCCGATTGTCCATATTTGAGTGTGTGGACGACCTTGGTCTTGAGTACCCGCTCGTCCTGAGCAGCAGGTAGCCCCCACGCGTCTATGACCTGCTCCCGGGTCATGCCCTGGCGTATATTGCCCTGCAAAATGTCCTCAATGAACGGGCTGCCTGCATATTTGCGCCGGACATATTCGATCCTGCTGGCCCGCTCCTCGACTAAACGGCGTTCTTCTGCTTTGCGGTTGCTGGCCTGTAACCAGAATCCAACCAACGCAAAGCCGATTAGTAAGAGCGCGATCCATTCCATCTGTTCCCCCTTTTAACGGTAGAAAGGAGAGCACGGGTCGCTATGCCGAGCAAGACCTTGCACCAGAGACGCGCCACAGCCCAACGCGGCTATGGCAGTAAGTGGCAGCGCGCTCGCCTCATCTTCCTCGCTCAACCCGGCAACCAGTTCTGCGTGAAGTGCCAGGAGCGTGGCCTACTCAACCCCGGCACCATGCACATGGATGGATCGGTAGAGACCAACCCGCGACGCATCGGCCTGGTGGTCGACCATATCGTCCCGCACCGCGGTGATCAGCGCTTGTTCTGGGATCGCTCCAACTGGCAGCCCCTCTGCCACGACGACCATGACATCGTGAAACAGCGCGAAGAACATGGGCGCGAAGAGCAGGGCAACGACATCACCGGGCGGCCAACCTATGCCGATCACCCATGGAACCGGAGAGCATGATGCAGACCAATCGGTTCAAGATCATCGCAGGCCTGGACCCTGCCGATAGCAAGGTGGAGCTGAACGGCGTCGAGTTGCAAGGCGTCACCCGCGTGTCCTTCGACCTGACGGGTGAAAGCCCCGGCCACCTCAAGCTGGAGATCGTCGGAGAGGTGGTCGTAGAGGGCGAGTATGTGGAACGGAAGATCGCGGGGACTGAATAAAGCTGAACGCCGCCCAGCGCCTCCCCAGCGAACCCCGGGTGGCAAGCCAATGGGGAGGGGGAGGGTCAAAGTCTAGGGTCGGTTGGGGCCCTGACCGGCTGGGGGGAGCGTTCGCACCGAGATGAAATTCAGAAATAAAAGTTGGGGCCACCCCCGAAGGGGGTGACTTGCACTAGACGACGCCGAGGATCGGAATCTGGACTGCACCCAGTTGGTGCCCAATTAAGGCGAAGCCCCAAACGAAGCAGATGATGCTCGCCGCGGCCCACGAGGCAAACATCAGTCGGGGGAAAACGTGGGCAGCCTTGTTTCCATGCAGATGGCTGCTACGGCTGCCGAACGGACGGACCAAACCCATTTCATCGAACTGGTGTTTGCTTTCTTGATACCACTCGACGAGGCGTTCGAATTGTTCCTGTGCGGCGTTGACGCCCATCGAGGTGCTGCGAGAAAAGTAAGCGCCGGATGCGGCGACGACCGCGATGACGAGAATGAAAGCGCCTCTCGCAAAAGTTGAATCAGCGGTAGACACAACAGGGATCAACAGCGCAGTGGCAGCAAATAGACCCGCGCTGTAAAGGATCGCCCAGGTGATCCTGTTATTCATCACCGTGGCTTCATGATCCAGTCCGCGACAAATCGATTGGTAGCGGCTCAAGAGATGTTCCGTCGGATAGTCCTTTTGCATAATCGATCCCCTCTTTTTGGGGAAATCTATCCGCTGAATTTACAGTTTTCGATGTCGGATAGATTATATGGTGAATTCGCATGGGCGTTAATCTAGTCGAGGTCGAAGATACCGGCAGTATCGTTCCCGAGCCTGACTGGGAAAGCCTGTTCAGTGACGTGCTGGAGGTGTCTGCGGCGGGGGAGCACTGGCGCCGGGTCACCACTGAGTTGCGCGACCGAGCGCTGATGGCGCCGGGCAATGCCCATGCGCTCCAGCGGCTCGTGGTCACCTATGTCCTTTACGACCGTTCGCTGCGGGAAGTGGCAGAGCACGGCGCGGTGACCAAGCCCAAGCGGGGCAACGCTCGGGCCATCGCTCGGACCAGCCCGCACTTCGCCGCCATGCGTGAAATGGGATCAGACGCGGCAATCCTCGAAGCAGAATTCGGGCTCTCGCCACGGCGCCGGTCTGCGGCGACGAAGGCGGAGCGCAAGAAGACGGTGGTTCGCGCATCCGATGAGTTCACGAAAAAGAAAGGCGCCGGCTGATCCTGTCACTGCCTGGGCGCAGGATGCGCTGGCCGGCAAGATTGTAGTTGGTGAGCTGGTAGCGGCGGCTGCGGAACGGCACATGCGGGATTTGCGCGACGGCCCCGCTCGGGGGCTCCACTGGTCGCTGGAACACGCGACCCGCCCCTTGCGGTTTCTGCCGGCGATGCTCTCGATCACCGAGGGCTCCTTCGTCGGCCAGCCTTTCCACCCGCTGCCGTGGCACGTCTTCACGACGGGCTCGATTTTCGGCTGGCGCAAGGCGTCGGGCCGGATGAGGTTCCGGTCGGCATGGTTGGAAACCGGCAAAGGGCAGGCCAAGTCCCCGCTGATGGCAGCCATCGGCCTCTACATGACAGGGTTCTACGGCATCCCCCGGGCCAAGGCATTTGCCATCGGCCAGGACAAGAACACCGCCAACGTGCTATTCAAGGACGCGGTGGCCATGTGTCGTGCAACGACGCCGGGCCATGACGATGGCGACAGCATGGCCTCGCGCGGAGACGTGCTGATCCGGGGTGAGGGCGACAACGCCTGGAAGATAGAATTCCCCGAGCACGAAGCGCTGTTTCAGGCGCTGGCGAACGGGGAGGCGGTTTCGGGGCCGAAGCCAACGCTGGTGGCGGCCGACGAGATCCACGAGTTCAAGACCAACACATCGATCGAGCTCTGGAAAGAAGCCATCGCCAAGATGCCCGGCGATGCGTTGATGCTGCTGGGCACCAACACGCCGGCGTCGAACCAGATCGTTGGCACCGAGTATTCGGAGTTCTATCAGCGGGTCGCCAAAGGCGAGTTCGACGATGACGAGGCGTTCTCGTTTGTCGCTCGGGTCGACAAGGCCGACCGTGAAACTGTGTTCGACACTCCGGAAGTCTGGACCAAGGCGCTGCCGGCGCTCGGCGTGACATTCCCGCTGGAGAATATTCAGGGCCGCGTCAACACGGCCAAGCAGCTGCTGTCGACGGCCCTTTCTGTGAAGAGGCTGTATTTCGGCATTCCGGTGGGTTCGACTGAATTCTGGATTGCCGAAGAAGCCTGGGCTGCGGTGCAGGGCGCTGTCGACGAAGCCAAGATGAAGGGCTTCAAGTGCTGGCTGTCGCTGGACCTGTCGAAAAAGAATGACCTGACCGCGCTGTCGGTCTGTTGGTTGGATGACACCGGCCACCTGTGGGTCAAGACATTCTACTGGACCACCAAGGTCGGTATTGAAGATCGGGCGCGCGCCGACATGGCGCCATACGACAAATGGGCAGTGGATCCGACGACTTGCCTGACGGCAGTTCCGGGCGCTGTGATCGACAAAACGTTCGTTGCGGCCAAGGTGCAGGAACTGTGCGCCGCGCACGAAGTCGAGTTTCTGGCTTTCGACCCGGCCGGGATGGCCGACTTCATCGCGGCCTGCGAGCAGATCGGATTCCCGGTCTGGCGGTACAAGGGGCCGGACGAACCAGAGGGAGCTGGGCTTAAGCTGGTCAGCCACGCCCAGGGCAAGCTGGTCCGGTTCGAGGAAAAGCAGTTGACCATGCCGCGCTCCATTGAGCGGCTGGAGGATCGCATTCTGGAAAAGACCATCACGATTGATGCCTCGCCGGTGACCTATTCCTGCGCGGCCAATGCTTGCGTCGTCAGTGACGGGCAAGAGAACCGGGCCTTCGACAAGGAACGCTCGCGCGGAAGGATCGACGGCATGGTGACAATCGCAATGGCCGTCGGCGCGGCGACGAACGAGATGGCCGCTTCGGCGCCCGCCACTTCGCCCTGGGACGATCCGTCCTTCTCGATCAGCCGACTTGTGGTGTCGAAATGAGATTTGCATTTGAGGTCGGTCGGTCTGCGCCGCCAGTTGCGGAGGGGCGGTCGGGAAGCATTGAAAACCCGTCTGTTCCGGTAAGTCGAACCAGCGAATTCCTCGCCTATTTTGGCATGGATACGATCAGTCTGCCGTCTGTGACGACGGCGTCGGCGCTGAAGGTGCCAGCAGTCAACGCTGCGGTGAATTTCCTCTCGCGCACACTGGCAGCGCTGCCGCTGCATGCGTTCTTGCGCAAAGGTGACAGCCCGGAGCGGGAAAATGGCAGCATCGAAAAGGTGCTCCGAAACCCGACCCCGGAAATGGACGGCTTCAAAGCCCGGCAATATTTCTGGCAGTGTCTGTTCACCGGTGGCCGCGGGCTGATCTGGATCGAGCGCAAGGGCGCGACTCCGGTCAATTTGTGGCCGCTCAATCCCAGCAAGACCCGCGTTCGCCGCAAGGGGCTCGGCACGATCTACGTCCATGACGGCATCGAATATCCAGCCGAAGACGTGATCGACCTTGCCTACATGCTGCGCGACGATCAGCTCGGGCATTTTGGGCCGATCAGCCTGGCGAGCAAGGCGATCCAGCTCGCCCTGGCCATGAACAATTATGCCAGCACGTTTTTTGCTGGCGGCGGCGTTCCGCCCCTGGCACTCGCCGGCCCAATGGCGTCAGGCAATGAGGCGCTCTCGCGCACCGTGGCCGATGTCGAAAACGCTATCAGGTTTGCCCAGGTCAATGGCAGCCCGATCATGCCCATCCCCGCTGGGTACGAGCTGAAGCCCGTCGGGATTGACCCGGCGAAAGGGCAAATGACTGAGGCGCGTCTGTTTCAGGTGCAGGAAGTCGCCCGGTCCTATCAGTTGCCGCCGATGTTCCTGCAGGATCTGACCAAGGGCAATTTCGCCAACACCGAGCAGCAGGACCTTCACCTGGTCAAGCATCTCGTCGCGCAGTGGGCCAAGGCCTTCGAGGCGCAGGCGACCTTGAAGATTTACGGCCGCGATGAAGGTGGCCAGGCCTATGTCGAGCACAACCTCGATGGTTTGATGCGGGGTGACTTCAAGAGCCGGAGCGAAGCGCTGGCCCGCGCCATTCAGACCGCGCAACTGACGCCGAATGAGGCGCGCGCCTTGGACAATCGCGGCAAATCGAGCAATCCGGCTGCTGATCAACTGCTCGTCCAGGGCGCGACGGTTCCGCTTGGGCAGCAACCCGTATTGGCGGCGCCTGCCGACCAGACCAAACCCGAGGAAGGTGAAGATGGCCAAGAGCCAGGACAAGCCTGACGGCCAGGAGCTACGCTCTCTCGCCGTCAAGGTCGAGCGTCGCGCCGATGGCGACGGCAAGGTAACCGTGACCGGCTATGCGGCCGTGTTCGGGGAATGGGCCCAAATCTGGGAGTGGTTTGAAGAGACCATTGCTCGCGGTGCATTCACCAATTCGTTGCGCACCGCCGATGTGCGGGCCTACTTCGATCACGACCGAGGCAGGGTGCTGGGGCGCAGCTCCGCCGGCACGCTGCGGCTGGAAGAGGATGCCAAGGGTCTGCGGGTCGAGATCGATCTGCCCGACACCACCGACGGCCGCGACGTGGCCACGCTGATCGAGCGCGGTGACGTCACCGGCATGTCCTTCGGATTTTCGGTTCTGCGGCAGGAGTGGGATGAGACTGTCACGCCAGCGCGACGCACCATCCTCGAGGTGGAACTGCGCGAGGTCAGCATTGTGTCCGAACCGGCTTACGATGGCACCAGCATCGCCCTGCGTTCGCTGGAGGCGGCCCGGCAGGAGAAGCGAGGCCATCCCGCGCACCAGCGCATCGAGGCGCGCCGGGCAGCGATGGAACAGCGCATCCGCCGCATCGCATAAGTTTCCCCCGGCATCGCCGGAGGTGGCAGGCAAGCACCCCGCTTCCCGCCCTAACACCCGCTTCGGCGGGTTTTTTCATGGTCAACCTACGGAGATATCCCCATGACCAAGCTCAAGGAACTGCAGGAGAAGCGGGAGAAGCTGGTTGTCGATGCCCGCTCCGCCCTCGACGAGATCACCAAGAATACCGACGAGAGCCGCGCCAAGGAACTGGAACAGCGTCATGACACGATCATGGGCGAGTTCGACCAGGTTGATGCCAGCATTGCGCGCGAAGAGCGCACCGCCAAAATGGAGCACGATGCGGAAGAGCGCCGCAACCGTCATCGCCCCAATCCCGGCGGCACCGAGGCCCGCGGCTCCGATGACGACAATCCCGTCGAGTATCGTGATGCCTTCCATTCCTGGGTGCGTTCTGCCGGCGACATGTCGGCGCTGAATGAGGAGGAGCGCGCCGCCCTCCGCGCCGGACAGGCGCCGCGCGAGGCCCGTGCCCAAACCGCCGGAACGACAACGGCCGGCGGCTATACCGTCCCGACCGAGCTGTCGAACGAAATCATCAAGTCGATGAAGGCTTGGGGGCCGATGTACGACGAGGATATCTGCACCGTCCTCAACACGGCGAGCGGCCACCCCATCGACATGCCGACCGTGGACGACACGGCATCAACCGCTGACAAGCACACCGAAGCTGGCGATGTCACCAACGATGGCGGCAAGGATGTCACCTTCGGCAAGAAGACCCTGAGTGCCCATGCCTATGACACCGAATGGGTAAAGTTCAGCTATGAGCTGGCGCAGGACTCCATTTTCAATATGGAAACCCTGCTTGGCGGCCTGCTCGGCGAGCGCCTCGGGCGGCTGACCAACCGTGAGTTGACCATTGGCGACGGCACTGGCGATCCGCAGGGTGTTGTCACCGGATCGAGCCTCGGCAAAACGGCGACGGCAACGGCCGCAATGACCTATGACGAGGTGATCGACCTCGTGCACTCGGTCGACCCGGCATACCGTTCGTCTCCCAAGGTCGGCTTCCAGTTTCACGACACCACTCTCGCTGCGCTGCGCAAGCTCAAGGACAGCGAAGGCCGTTATATCTGGTCGGCTGGTGACGTGCAGAAGGGCGTACCCGGCACGATCCTCGGCTATCGCTACCACATCAACCAGGCGATCGACACGCTTGCCGCCGCCAAGAAGGTCATGATCTTCGGCGATTTCGGCAAGTATTTCGTCCGCAAGGTTGGCGGCGTCGTCATGTTCGTGGCCCGCGAGCGCTTCGCTCCCGATATCGGTCTGCTTGGCCTGGTGCGGCTTGATGGCCGCCTGGGTGATGCCGCCGCCGTCAAGCACCTGATCACTGCCGCCTCGTAACGGTTGGTTTGAACTGGTGGGCGCCGCGCGCGGCGCCTGCTTCTCAAGCCAATGGAGAGCCCCATGAAACTAAAAATGCTGACCAGCTACGCGGGCATTGATTTCGCCCTCTCCCCTGGTGATGAAACTGACCGCTTCTCCGACAAGGAGGCTAAGCGTCTCATTGAATTCGGCCATGCGGAAAAGGCACCGCCGCCCAAAAAGCCCGAAACCAGGCAGGAATGGGACGACGAGCGGGCAAAGCTCATCGAAGAAAACGAGCGTCTCTTGGCTGAGGTCGAGGCGGGAACTCAGCGCGTCGCCGTGCTTGATGCGGAGCTCGTGCATCTGCGCAAACTGAGGGACGCTATTGTGCCATTTGCGGCAGAACCGTCGCTGGAGACAACCGCGGTCCTGAAGGCGCCGGAGAAGCGCGGCTAATGTGGTATCCTGCCAAGGTCAAGACGCCAGGCCCCTCGGAACCGGTGGCCGCCGACGCCGCGCGCCGGCAGTGTGGTCTTGCCGCCGATGATGCGTCCCACGACGGTCAGCTCAATCTGCTGATCGGTGCGGCGCGCGCTCATATCGAGAAGTATTGCGGCATTCGCCTACCGGTGCAGATCTTGACGGTGCCGTGCGACGGCTTTTTCGATCTTGCCCGTGTTCCGGAGGCGCCCGTCAAGTCGGTGGTGGAGATTCGCTATGTCGATGGCGAAGGCGCAGCGCAGGTGGTTGCCCCGGCCGTTTACCAGCTTCGACCAGACGGTTTGAGGCCGTCTATCGCCTTGGTGCATGGCAAGCGCTGGCCAAGCCTCCAACCGGGCGCGCGTGTCGAAGTCGAGCTTTCCGTGGGTTATGACAGCATTCCGAAAGACCTAGAGGCCGCTTTGCTCCTGATGGTGGGCGCGCAGTTTGGTTTTGCACGCTCTGACCTCCTGAAACGTCGGGAAGACGTTGAGGGGATCGGCTCGACGCAGTGGGGCGGCATCGTTGAGGTCAATAATGCCGTCAAATCCATGGTTGAAACCCTGCTCGAAAACTATCGCTGCTGGC
>NZ_JAFKHD010000420.1 GCF_017307565.1 Devosia sp. | reverse complement strand
CTTTGGACGGGTGCTGCGAGCAAGTTTCGATTTCCGAGCGGTGATCGGCCGACTGGGCGGTGAGGAATTCGCCGTATTGCTGCCCGGCGCGGACCTTGCCCTGGCGCGGGGCGCCGCAGAAGCGGCACGCCGGCGCCTACGGGAATTGACGCCTCAGGAACGCGGCAGCGAGAGGGTGATCACTTCCTCGTTCGGAATCGCCGCCATGCAGGGTAGCGAGAGCCTTGCTGATTTGTTGCGACGGGCAGACGCCGCGCTCTACGAAGCAAAATCTCGTGGCCGCGATCGAGTCCGCGTCGCGCCGATCACTGCCATTGGGTTAGAGCCCGGGACAAGGCCCGGGCCCAGGATCGCCGGCTAGTTGAGGGCGGCGCGCGGGACGAGTTCGCACTCGCCGGTGGGCGTCACTTTCAGCGCCAATTGCTGGCGGTCGAGTTCTGCGAACCAGGCAGTCCACGAGCACGGGCTCATGCCATCGTCGATTTCGCCACCGTGGCTGCTCACGAAGCGCAGCAGGAGCTTTGCCTTCTCGTCGCCGAAGCGATCGCGGATACGGGCAACTGCGGGAATGCCATGGCGGTCCGTGACCCAGCTCTGGATGTCGCTGTGTCGCGTCAAAGTATGCGTTGCGATCATGGTAGCCTCCTCCATACGAGTTTGTTTGGGCACTTTGGCCCTCTATCCACCAACGGAACCACTCCTCCTGCGGTTCCTGGCGGAAGGTTCAATTCTCGACCATATGCGTGACAAGCTTCAGACGCTGCATCTCCTCTGCTGAAAGATAATAGAGCCGGTCGGGCGGCGTATCGAGCGCGTGCAGCCAAAGGGCCGGATCGACGCCGCTTTCTGT
The DNA here is from genome assembly GCF_017307565.1 of Devosia sp. Classification (GTDB taxonomy): domain Bacteria; phylum Pseudomonadota; class Alphaproteobacteria; order Rhizobiales; family Devosiaceae; genus Devosia. Next base: position 12,088 of record NZ_JAFKHD010000420.1, on the reverse strand, counting down.
CAGGTGCCGGGTGATCTGTGCTGTCATCGACTGGGCATCGGACATGGCCACCCCGGCAACGGCCAGCGCGTCGACCGCCGACGCACCAAGCGAGGCGGCATAGATCTGATGCAGACCAATGGCGGAGTCTGGCGAGGCCAGTCGCTCGGCACCTGAAGCAAAAATAATGGGGCAGGACGAGGCACAGAGGTTTCCGGCTGCGACCTCAGTCGCAAGGCCTTTATCCTGGATGAGGGCGCCGATCTCCAGCGCGTCCATCACCGACCCTCCGGGCGAATCAAGAACTACAGTTTTCACATATTCGCCGCGCGCTGCAATCTCGTCGGCAAAGCGCTGCGCCGCGCCGGGGTCGATCGTGCCGGTGAGTTTGAGGGCACCGCCTGCTTCGAGCGTGATGGCGAGCGGGCTTTCCAGCGCTTCCGGCGTCGAGGTGATATGCGGCATGGGCCGGCCGGCGACGCCGCGTTCGGGATCGGCCGGCGGCAGGATCGGCACGACATTGGGCGCCAGCGCGGCCGGCTGCTGCTGCTGCGTCAGGTCGCGAAAATCGACATAGAGCACGCTGGCCGTGCCCAGCAGCAGAGCGAAAAAGGCAAAGCGAATGATGCTGCCGTCTTCGATGGCGGCGAGCCGGGCCAGAATGCCCGGGCTTCGCGACGACAGGCGGGCATTGGCTTCGGTCTTCATGCCGGGCGCTGCCCGTCGGTGCGTTTGCGCTGCGCAGCCTCGATGGGGGTGACGGTGGCATCATCAGGCGGTATTTCCGCAGCGAGCGGCGGCTGTTCTGCGGGCGGCTTTTCAACGAGCGGCTTTGGCTGACCGGTCGCGACGTCGATGCCTGCCGCCTCCATGCGGCGGTAGAGGGCAAGAGCCCGGAGCATTTCGGCCGCCGTGATGTTTTCGGCCTCTTCAAGCGATTCCGAATCCCGCCGCATGGCGTCGTGGACGATCATCAACACGAGAACCAGCACGACCGGCAGCAGGTCGATAGAAATGGCGCCGGCCCAGGATGGAATGAAATCCTGCCAGTAGCGCAAAACCGCTTCTGCCGAAGAAAGCGGGGTGTAGCGCCGCTGCTCGACCGCTGGCGTTGCCAGGATTTCGTCGGCCGCAGCGCTGAGCGCGCTAGACTGGGCGGCGACCGAGGCGCGGACGGTTTCCATGACCTGGTCCTGCCGATTGGCAAGGTCGGCCGAGCGGCCATCGGCGACCGGCGCGATAAAGCCGGCCGAAAGATCGGCCGAGGCGCGCTTGACCGAGGCGGCGACGCCGGTCTGCTGCAGGGCGGCGATGACGGCCGAGAGCTGCACGGCCTCGGTCTGGAAGGCATCGGCGCGTGGCTCGACCTGGCCCGGGGTGGAAACCAGTTCACGCATGGTGGCAAGCCGGGCGGAACCCTGTTCGAAAAGACCGGCCACCTCATCGCGGCTGCCGGTAATGGTGGCGGCAAGCTGGTTCATCTGCGTGCCCATCTGGGTGAGCAATTGCACGACGCTGCCGGAGCCGGTGGTGCCGGTCAGTGCGCCCGATTCCCGCTCATCGGCGGCAAGGCCGGAAAAGCGCTCGGCGGCGCGCTGGACGTCGGGGAGCAGGCTTTGTGCGGCAAGCGCATTGGCATGGGCCTGATCGAGATCTTCGGCATAGCCCTGCAGAGTGACAGCCATGTGCTGCTCGGTGGCGGCCGAACCGGCGAGCGCGGCGGCATTGAGCCAGGAACTCATGGCGATGATCATGGCACAGCCAATGGCCATGGTGACGAAGAGGCCGATGCGCTGCACGCCCGAGGTTACCAGCGGCACGAAACGGAGCATGAAGCTCCAGAAGGCATAGATGGCGACCGATACCGCGACCGAATAGATGATGGCCGCGAAGAAGACGAAGGTTGCCGAACCGTCCAGCAACCCGCGCACGCCGAGATAGGTATAGACGCCCGAAGCCAGCGCCAGCACGGCAAGGGCAAAGCGGGTCATGGTCTCCACCCCCCGCACCGTTTCATTCAGGCGGAAGGCATTGGGTTTGAGCTGCATGTGGCGTCCCCGCTCCGGCGGCCGTTCTGGCCGAGGATAAGACGATAGCATGGCGATATCGGCAAGAAGTAGGCAGGTTACGATGCGGTTAATGCCGGGCCCGATGACAGTCCCGTGAGCAGGCACCGGTTGGACGCTTCGGCCATGGGCTTGCGGGACAGGCCCGCAAGACGCTAGGCCAAGGGCAACAAGAGGAGAAAAAATGAGCAAGAAAGTTCGCTGGGGGATACTCTCCACCGCCAATATCGGCATGGCCAAGGTCACCCCGGCCATTCAGAAGGCGGCAAATTGCGAAGTGGTCGCCATTGCCTCGCGCGATCTCTCCAAGGCCCAGGACGCGGCCGACAAGCTCGGCATCGCCAAGGCTTATGGCTCTTATGAGGAGCTGTTTGCCGATCCCGAGATCGACGCCATCTACAATCCCCTGCCCAACCATTTGCACGTGCCGATGACCCTCGCGGCCACGCGGGCGGGCAAGCATGTGCTGTGCGAAAAGCCCATCGCCATCACGGCGGCGGAGGCAGAAGAGCTACGACAGGCGCCCAGGGACCGGATCGTCATGGAAGCCTTCATGATCCGCTTCCACCCGCAGTGGCAACGCGCCCGCGACATCATCCGCTCGGGCGAGCTGGGCGAGGTCCGCGCCATCAACGCCGTCTTCTCCTATTTCAACGCCAGCCCCGACAATGTGCGCAACCAGGCCGATATCGGCGGCGGCGGCATTCTCGATATCGGCTGCTACCCCGTGACCACCGGCCGGTTCCTGTTCGAGAGCGAGCCGCAGCGCGTTGTTTCCCTGGTCGAGCGCGATCCCGGCTTCGGCACCGACCGGCTCGCCAGCGTGATGATGGATTTTGGCACCGGCAAGCGGCTGACTTTCAGCTGCTCGACCCAGCTCGCGCCGCATCAGCGCGTGCAGGTTTTCGGGACCAAGGGCAAGCTCGAGATCGTCATTCCCTACAACGCGCCGCCCGACGAGCGGACCGCAATCCTGATCGATACCGGCTCGCCCATCGACGGCTCGCTGGCGCGCCGCGAAATTCTGCCGGCCTGCGACCAATATACAGAACAGGCTGCCGCTTTTGCCCGGGCAGTTCTGGGTGAAGAGCCCCTGCCCTATGGCATCGAAGACGCCATTGCCTCGATGAAAGTGCTGGACGCGATTTTTGCCAGCGAGAAATCGGGGGCCTGGGAGCGGGTTTGAACCGCCCCTCACCTGCTCGGACGCCCAGTGGTGAATAAATTTGTCGTCGCCACCGGGCTTGTCCCGGTGGTCCATGCCATCGGCGGGTTAAGGAGCCTTGGTGAGGTGGATTGCCGGGACACGCCCGGCAATGACGACGGAAGGGATAGACGCAGAGCGCTTAGGACAAGGGACAAGGAAGGTCCTGCCGGGGCCTCGACAGGACTACTGGCGCGGTAGTTCCGGGGTGATCAGCCGTTCGGCAAGGACCGGCAGGGCGGCGCGGACGGAGACTTCGTCGACGAGTTTTCGCGCCACGCCATAGGCGGCCGCCTGCAGCAGCCGGTTGAGTTCGGTCGGCTCGCGCACACCCGCCTCGCGCAGTGCGCTCAGGATGGACTCGTTCATCTGCACATCGAGCGCCCGGAAGCGGGCCGAGACGCGGCTATGGGTGGAATAGAGCTCTTCGGCAAAGGGTGAGGTTTCGACCACGGCGGCGATGGTGCCGTATTTGCCGGCCAGCGCCGCGCCGATCCGTTCCGCCACAGTGCCCTGTCCCGCCATGCCCGCTTCGAACGCGGCCGTCAGGGCTTCGGACAGATCATCGAGCAAGGCGGTAAAAACCGCGTCCTTGTCGGAAAAATAGCCATAGAGCGTGGGCTTGGCGACGCCCGCGGCGCGGGCCAGGGCCTCCATTGTCGTGCCCCGCAAGCCTTCGCGCACAAAAAGCAGCCGCGCCGCATCGAGAATGCGGCGGCGCTTTTCGGCGGCGCGGTCGAGGCTGGTTTCCGTCACGTCAAACTCCACATCTTGAACGAATTGAACGATTACACTATATATCGTTCAATTCGTCAGGAGAACAATCATGACCGATCGCGTTCTGCTCACCGGCATTTCCGGCTTTCTCGGCGGCCATGTCGCCCTGCAACTCCTTAGTTCTGGCTACACCGTCCGCGGCAGCGTGCGCAACCTCCAGCGCGCCGACAAGGTCCGGGAGACACTGAAGCGTCATGGCGCCGATATCTCCCGCCTCGAATTCGTCGCGCTCGACCTCATGCGCAATGCCGGCTGGGACGAAGCCATGGAAGGCGTGCGCTTCCTCCAGCACACCGCCTCGCCCTTCCTCATCCAGATCCCCAAGGACAAGATGGAGCTGATCCGTCCCGCCGTTGAGGGCACGGAACGCGCGCTCAACGCTGCCAACAAGGCGGGCGTCGAGCGGATTGTCCTCACCTCGTCCATGGCGGCCATAGCCTATGGCCATGACAAGAGCCGCGACACGCCCTTTACTGCCGAGGACTGGACCAATCTCCATGGCCGCGCCATCAACTTCTACCAGGAGTCCAAAACCCTGGCCGAGCGGCGCGCCTGGGAAATCATGGATGCGGCAGGCCGCCACGATGCCCTCGCTGTAATCAATCCCAGCGCCATTTTCGGGCCCCTGCTCGACGATGATCCGGGCACGTCGGCGGTGATCGTGCAGCGGCTGATCGATGGCTCCATTCCGGCGGCACCGCGCATTCCCATGACCATGATCGACGTGCGCGACGTTGCCGCCGCCCATGTTGCGGCCATGACGTCGCCGGAGGCCGGGGGCAAGCGCTTCCCGATGGGCGAGCGCACCCTGTTCTTCCTCGAAGCGGCCAAGATTCTAAAACAGCGCTACCCCGAACGGCGCATTCCGCAAATGGGCATGCCTGATTGGGCGGTGCGCCTCTACGCGCTTTTCGACCGCGACATGCGCGACAATATGGGCGAGCTCGGCTACATCAAGCGCCTCGATTCCAGCGATGCCATCGCCCTGCTCGGCCGCCCGCTACGCCCGGCACCCGATGCGCTTCTGGCAACCGCCGAGACGCTGATCGCCCAGCGGCTGGCCTAGGCTTCCGGAGGGCAAGGGGAGAGCGTTATCCCCCTTGCCGTGACCGCAAATTATGTCCATATCTCAGCCATTGGTGCGGGGCTGTAGCTCAGTTGGGAGAGCGCGTCGTTCGCAATGACGAGGTCAGCGGTTCGATCCCGCTCAGCTCCACCAAATCTTTCCAAATCGATGCTATCAGACCTTTGACCCGGTTTCGGGCCGGCAGGAATTTTGCCCGGCGGAGGCAGCGATGCTGATCAGTGAAGGCGACAAGCGCACGTTCAGGATCGACGGGCAGCTGGCCGTGCTGTTTGCCGCCATTGCCGGCGCGCTCAACGCGGCCGGTTTCCAGGCGGCCGGCTTTTTCTCGGCCAATATGACCGGCAATGCCTCATCCTTTTCCGATCACATGGCTCTCGGCGACTGGCCCCTGGCGGGGCTTTTTGCGCTTTTCATCGCCACCTTCATTCTGGGCGCCATGGTTTCCGGTCTTCTCATCCAGTGGGGCGGCGCGCGGGGCAGCCGGGCCAAATATGCCTATGGCATTGTGCTGGAGGGCACGGTCGTGCTGCTGCTGGGCGGTGCGCATCTTCTGGGAGTGCTGCATTCCTATGGGCTGATCCTGGGCCTCAGCTTTGCCATGGGCATCCAGAACGCGGCAACGACGCGGATTTCCAATGCGCGGGTGCGAACTACCCACGTCTCGGGCATGGCGACGGATATCGGGCTGGGGCTGGCGGGGTTGCTCGGCGGGGGCACGCGCGATGCCGAAGCGACAGCGCGGCTGAAGCTCTACGGCGGAGCCATGGCCGCCTTCATCTTTGGCGGCATTCTGGGGGTCGCCGCCTATCTTGCGACAGGCGGCCTGTTGTTTGTCGGCATGGGGCTGGTGCTGCTCACCGTCGCCCTCATGCGGGCCTTTCACTAGGCCAGCAGATCCGTCCATTCCGGGTGACGGCGGAACTGCACCACGACATAGGGGCAGACCGGCGTGATCTTGAAATTTTCGGCGCGAGCATCGGCGATGGCGGCCTTGACCAGTTCAAGGGCGATGCCGCGGCCCTCGAATTCCTTCGGCACGCCGGTATGGTCGACGATGATGCGGCCCGCTTCGCGTCGATAGGTCATCTCGGCCTCGGCCCCGGGCGCCAGGTCGATGACATAGCGGCCGCGGGTCGGCCCTTCCTCGCGCTGGATCTTGTAATCCGCCATGCTCAGGCCGCCAGGCTTTCGGCAGCGGCGACGCCGAGCATCAGGTTGAGGTTCTGCACGGCAGCACCGGACGCGCCCTTGCCCAGATTGTCGTAGACCGCAGCAATCACCACCTGGGCCCGCGCGTCATTGGCAAAGACATGCAGGGTCATCGTATTGGTGCCGTTATGGGCCTGCGGATCGAGCGCAGAAGTCTTGCCAAGACTCGCATCATAGGGCGCGACTTTGACAAAACTGTCCTTGATGCCGGCAAAATGGTCGGCGATGGCGGCATGGATGTCCGCCCCGGTCGGCACCTTGGCCAGCGCCCCGAGCTGCAGGGGGAGCGAGGTCGACATGCCCTGCGCGAAATTGCCCACCACGGGTTCGAACAGCGGTTCGTGCTTGAGCCCGGAATAAAGCTTCATTTCCGGCAGGTGCTTGTGGTGGAAGGTCAGGCCATAGGGCATGTACTGGCTGGCCTTGTCGCCCTCGGCCACATAGTCCTCGATCATCTGGCGACCGCCGCCGGTATAGCCGGAAATGCCGTGATAGATGGCGGGATGGTCGGCCGGGATCAAGCCAGCGGTGATCAGCGGGCGGAGGCCAGAAATCAGGCCCTGCGGCCAGCAGCCGGGATTGGCGACGAAGCGCGCATTGGCGATCTTTTCAGCCTGGCCCTTGTCCATTTCGGCAAAGCCATAGGCCCAGGTCGGATCGACACGATAGGCGGTCGAGGCATCGATGACGCGGGTCGTATCATTCTCGATCAACCGCACGCTTTCCTTGGCTGCCTCATCGGGCAGGCAGAGAATGGCAACGTCGGCAGCATTGAGCAGCCGCTTGCGCTCGTCCTGGTCCTTGCGCTTTTCGTGAGCGATGGAAATGACTTCGAGATCGCGACGGCCGGCCAGGCGCTCGCGAATTTGCAGCCCCGTGGTTCCTGCTTCCCCGTCGATAAAGATCTTCGCGACCATGTCCTTGGCTCCAGCGCAAAATTGCAGGTGACTAGATGGGCTCCATGACCCGGCTCGTCAAGCGTTTAGCGTCGTCGGAATATCGCGCCGCTCTATGACATCCTCGATACCGCAGAGCATGGCCATCCAGGCTTTCTCGGTTTGCGGCAGCCAGTCTTCCCACTGTGCATCCATGCCATTGTAGAGCGTAACGACGCAGCCCGGACCATTGGGCTCGGGTTCGATGATCAGCGTCACCTCGCCCGGATCATCCACCTCGCTCTCATCGACAATCCAGGTAAAGGCAATCTTCTTGGGCCGGTCGAGCGCCAGGAACTTGCCCCAGTGGCTGGCTTCCCCACCCTCGCGCTCGTCGGCAAAGGCAAAACTGCCGCCAACGCGCGGATCGAGCTCGGACCGGGTGAGCCGGCCTACCTGCCCCGAGCGCCTGAGCCAGGCGACCTGCCAGCGACGGGCGAGAGCGGGATCGACGAAAGCGTCAAAGACGCGCTCGGGACTGGCGCGAAAACTGTGAGTGACTTTGGCTTCGATTCGATCGGACATCGAGAGCCTCCTTTGCCTCATTGGAAGGGGAATGCTTTGGCGGCGGGGGACGTTCCGCGGCGGCAGGATTGTCAACGCGGCACTTGGGTGGCAAAGCTCGGGGCAGCAAGAGCCAAGAGGAGAGCCGGCATGACCCCGCACAATCACGCAAAACAGGGCGATTATGCCGAAGCCGTGCTGCTTCCCGGCGACCCGCTGCGCGCCAAATGGATCGCCGAAACCTTTTTCGAGAACCCGAAACTGGTCAATTCGGTGCGCAATTGCCTTGGCTATACCGGCACCTGGAAGGGCAAGCCGATTTCGGTACAGGCTTCAGGCATGGGCCAGCCGTCGCTCTCGATCTATGTGCATGAACTGATCAATACCTACGGCGCCAAGACCCTGATCCGCGTTGGCACCTGCGGCGGGCTCAATGCCAAGGTGAAGGTGCGTGATGTGATCCTGGTCCAGGCAGCCTCGACCGACAGCGCGATCGTCAAGGGCCGGTTCGGCGCCTTCAACTTCGCTCCTATCGCCGATTTCGGCCTGTTGCGCTCGGCCGCTGACAAGGCCGATGCCAAGGGCCTCAAATTCCATGCCGGCAATATGCTGTCCTCGGACATCTTCTATCACGTCGACGGCTTTGCCGGTTACGACAAGCTGCCCGACCACGGCGTCATCGGCGTCGAGATGGAAGCGGCTGCGCTCTACACCCTGGCCGCCCGCTTCGGGGTCAAGGCCCTGACCATCTGCACCATGACCGATTGCCTCATCACCCATGAGGAAATCAGCGCCGACGCCCGCCAGACCTCGCTTAAGGACATGGTGGAACTGGCGCTCGACGTTGCCGTGGAGGCGTGATGGCGACCGGCGGCAGCATTGCCGGACGCCTCTCGGGAGCCCTCGACCGACGGGACGAGGGCCCCAATGAGGAACTCGCGGCCGAACTTGCCGCCTCGGGCAATGAAGCAGGAATTGCCGAGCTCGTCGAACTCGTACGCAACGGCGGGGACCGCCAGCGCAATGACGCGATGAAAGTGCTTTACGAGGTCGGCGCGCGCCGGCCCGAACTGATCGGCACCTATTGTCCGGTTTTTCTCGAGGCGCTGAAGAGCAAGACCAATCGCCAGGTCTGGGGCGCCATGACGGCGCTCGACAGCGTTGCCGAAATTCGCGCCGCCGAGATTGCGGCGGAACTGCCGCAGGTGATCGAGGCCGCCGATCGCGGCTCGGTCATCGCCAAGGATCGCTGCACCTCGCTGCTGGTGAAGCTCGCCCGCTCCGGCTATGCCGACAAGGCCGTGCCGATTCTGGTGGAGCGTCTCAAACACGCCGCGCCGAACCAGTTTCCCACCTATGCGGAGGAAACGGCCAGCGTCATCACACCGGAAGCCCGGCCCGGCTTTCTCGCCATTGTCCGCGAACGGCTTGACGGTATGATGCAGAAGGCCAAGCGCGAACGCATGGAAAAACTGCTGCGCAAATTCAACGGCTAAAGCCGTTAGATCGACACTGAACATAGGGGCAGCGCATGGCGCTCGTAGCCAATATTCTCACCGGGCTCGTCGCCCTCATTCACATCTATATCGTACTGCTCGAAATGGTCTGGTGGACCAGCCCGCGCGGCCAGAAGGCCTTTGGGCTGACGCCGGAATTTGCCACCGCGACGAAAACCCTCGCGGGCAATCAGGGGCTCTATAATGGCTTTCTCGCTGCCGGGCTCATCTGGGGCCTTGTACAGCCCGAGCCCGAATTTGCCTGGCAGGTAAAACTATTCTTCCTCGCCTGCGTTGCCGTGGCTGGCATTTACGGCGCCGCCATCGCCAGCCGGAAAATCCTCTTCATCCAGACCGTGCCAGCGGTTCTGGCGATCCTCGCGCTGGTGCTAGCCTAGTCGCCACACCAAAAGAAAAGCCGCCGCCACCGGGCATGTCCCGATGGCGGCGGCTCGCAGCGCCAGTACGCCGAAGAAGAAGCCTTATTTCGACAGCGCCGCGAGCACATGCACCCACGAGCGGATGCCGCGATGGAAGCTATCGAGGTCGTACTTCTCGTTGGGGCTGTGGATCTGGTCGTCCACATGCGCAAAGCCGATGAGCAGCGTGTCGAGGCCGAGGATCGACTTGAAATCGCCGGCGACCGGGATGGAGCCGCCCGAACCGGTAATGACGGCCGGCTTGCCCCACTCCGAAGAAAGACCGGCCAGCGCCTTGCGCAGGAATTCGCCATCGGCAGGGACGGTAATGGCGGGCGAGCCGCCATGCGGGATGAATTCGACCGAGCAATCGGCAGGGATCATCTTTTCGACATGGGCGCGGAAGGCGGCGCGGATCTTCTTGGGGTCCATGCCCGAAACCAGGCGGAACGAGATTTTCGCCGACGCCTTCGCCGGAATGACAGTCTTGAAACCGTCGCCGGTGTAGCCACCGCTCATGCCGTTGATTTCGCAGGTCGGGCGCGACCAGAGCATTTCAAGGACGGAGCGGTTCTGTTCGCCCGCGGGAACCGAAAGATCGACGCTGCCGAGGAAGGCCTTTTCGTCAAAGCCCAGTCCCTGCCACTGCGCCTTGAGTTCGGGCGAGATTTCGGCGACGTCGTCGTAGAAGCCGGGCAGCGTCACCGAGCCATCGGGGGCGCGGAGGCTCGCGATGATTTCGGCAACCACCTGATTGGGATTGCGCGCAGCATTGCCGAACATGCCCGAATGCAGGTCCTTGTCGGCGGCAGTGACGACGATTTCGTCGGCCACCAGACCACGCAGCATGGTGGTGATCGAGGGCGTCTGGCGATCCCACATATCGGTGTCGCAGACCAGCGCAATGTCGGCCTTCAGCTCTTCGGCATTGTCGCGCATGAAGGGCGGCAGGTTCTTGCCGCCGGATTCTTCCTCGCCTTCGAGCATCAGCGATACCTTTACCGGCAGGCTGCCGGTAACTGCCTTATAAGCGCGGCAAGCTTCGATAAAGGTCAGCATCTGGCCCTTGTCGTCGGAAGCGCCGCGCGCCACGATGATTTTCCGGCCGGCAGGGTCTTCCTTGATCTGCGGATCGAACGGGTCCGAATTCCACAGGTTCAGCGGATCGACCGGCTGCACGTCGTAGTGAGCATAGAACAGCACGTGCGGGCCGGCCTGTTCGGGGCCATGGGCGACGACGACCGGGTGACCCGGCGTCTTGCGGGCGCTGGCGTCAAAGCCGAGGCCATTGAGTTCGCTGGCCAGCCAATCGGCGGCCTTCTGGCACTCGGCGGCAAAGGCGGGGTCGGTCGAGATCGACTTGATGCGCAAGAGATCAAAGAGCCGCTCGAGGCTTTGGTCGAGGCCCGCATCCACATGGGCGAGAACGGCATCGAGTTGGGCTTGATCTGTCATGGCTTGGTCCTGCGAAGAATTCGGAAGATTTGGTGGGCGCACCATGGCGAGCCGGGACCACTCTGTCCAGCCTCGGCCGGGGACCATTATTGTCACACTTATTCGACTGTGCTTAGGTCGCCCCGATCAATGACCAAGGAGTAGCCCAGCATGGATCGATCTGGCGGCAAGGCGCGCCACTCCGGCGACCTCATCGCCGCCCTGTCGGGCCGCAATCTGGCGCGCAATCTCCATTCCGACGTGCTCTGGGACATGGGTTTTGCCATCGTCTCCGGCCAATATGCCGAGGGCACCATCCTGCCGCCGGACACCGAGCTTCTCGAGCGTTTTCGCGTGTCGCGCACCGTTTTGCGCGAAGCGCTGAAGACGTTGGCGGCCAAGGGCCTGATCGAGGCGCGGGCCCGCATCGGCACGCGCGTGCTGCCGCGCAACCGCTGGAACCTCTTCGATGCCGACGTGCTCGCCTGGCATTTCGAGCTGGGTCCGGACGTGCGGTTTCTGCAGAGCCTCGCAGAAGTGCGAATCGGCATCGAGATCGAAGCGGCCGCCCTTGCGGCAGAGCGGCGAAGCGACGAACAGGCGCAAATGCTCATCGGCGCCGTCGACCGTATGGAAGCGGCGCGCACGCCCGAGGACTTTGCCCGGCACGACCTTGAATTCCACAAGGCGGTCGCTGACGCCTCGGGCAATCCTTTCATGGCTTCGATCAGTGCGCTGGTGGAAATGGCGCTGACTGCGGCCTTCACCATTTCCTCGCCGGTCAACGAACCCGAGGCCCTCGCCCAGACCGTGGGCGTGCACCGGGCCATCGCCAAGGCCATAGACGAGCGCAACCCGCAGGGCGCGCGCGAAGCCATGCGCGTCGCCATTTCCGAGGGCTTTGCCCGGGCCGCCGGACGCATGGAACAGCCGGCCGCCTGAAGGGCTAGAGAGAAATCGCCAGTTTGCCGGTAAGGG